>CAMDYG010000001.1 GCA_945910225.1 uncultured Eubacterium sp.
TTAAAGGAAGCACTTGATCCAAGCTTTAAGGTATATGCAGAAAATGTTGTTAAGAATGCATCAGCACTTGCTAACGGACTTATGAACAGAGGATTTGATATAGTATCTGGTGGTACAGATAACCATCTTATGCTTGTTAACCTCTTAAGCAAGGGCAAGACTGGTAAGGAAGTTGAGAAACTTCTTGATGCAGCTAATATTACATGTAATAAGAACACAATTCCTAATGATCCGGCTTCTCCATTCGTAACAAGCGGTATCAGACTTGGTACAGCAGCTGTTACAACAAGAGGCTTCAATGAGGCAGATATGGATGTTGTTGCAGAAGCAATTGCACTTCTTGTTGATGATGTTGATGCTAATCAGGATAAGGCTATGGAGATGGTTAAGTCTCTTACAGATAAGTATCCTCTCTATGAATAATTAATACGAATATGAGTTATAAGACATGTGGTATATGATATATACCATGTGTCTTTTTTTATGCACAGATATCTCTGGAAAAATATAGATATAAATGTATGAAACAGGAAAAATGTGAATACACTATAAACGTCTATATCAGAAGGAGGAGCTATGCGTAGAAAAAGAATTGCTTTAGTGACATCTTTACTAATGATAGTTGTACTTATGACAGGGGTATTTACGACAGGAAGAAGTGGATATGCTCTGGCATCAGAGAAAAAAACTGACAACAGCGTATCAGAGAGCCGTTGGAGGGTAGATGGATTACAGACAAAAGGAGAGGATACATCAAAGGATATACAAGTCGATATAAAATATGAGTATGATAAAACTCATTGGAGACATAATTATTATTTCACATATGTTATACCAGAAAATTACAATGATAATAAGATTAGTATTAATATGATAAGTGATCTTGAAAAGTTTTTTGATGCAGAGACCTATGTACCAGGAGATGGGGGAAATTTTTATGTCAATATAATTAATAAGTCTGACAAGAAATATATATATAACAAAGGAAGTTTAAAAATAACAGATGGTAACTACACCGGATTGGAAGACGCAGACAGAACGTTCACATACAACAATTCAGATGGTGGTTATGTAAAAGATGCCATAACATTTACAAACAGACCAATAAGTGCGGAAAGTACGATATGGAGGACAAGCAATTCCGCTTTGAAAGAATTGCTTGGAATTAAAGATAGTTCATCAGAGCATTATAGCAATGATAAAATATCAGCGGCGCTGATTAGTAATGGATATGAAAATGGACTGGATGACCTTGATGAGTATTATTTAGATTATATGAATGAAAAATATAATACAAATAATAAAACATTGGAAGATTTTGATGTAAAGCAGATATGCGATTCAATATTTAATGGAGTGTGTTTTAATCCGAGGGAATCCAATAGTGAAATAGCACAGCTTGGATACAATATGTATTATAATAATCTTCTTATGCTGACTATGGATGATATAAAAGCTGGTAATGATGACTGCATTGCTGGACGTTATTCTGTAGGAAGCTGGATGCGTGGGGAGAATAATGCAGATGAATATATGGAGGGAAAGACAGGCGTTCTGGAATCTGGAATGAAAGAGAGTAAGAATATTATGAATGTCCATATATGTATTAATGGTCCATATACCACTAATCCTTATCAGGGTACGATGTGGGGACTTGGACTGGAATTTTCATTAGTGGTATATAATGAAATAAAAGAGTCAGAGCCAGAGACGCCTACGCAAAAACCGACAGAAAAGGGGACAATATCCGACACATCAAGTGAAGAGGAATATGTTACAATACCATCTGATGTAATAAGTTCAACATACAGTGAAGTTCAGCAGGAGGTCGCAGCTGATGAAGAAAGCGTAAAGACTGGAGATAGTAAGAAGATATATGTATATATTTTTATTGGAGGTATCTCAATAGCAGCAATCACGTTAATTTGTATATATGAGTGGAAAAGGAATGGATTACCAGTTAAAAAGAAGAAATAATAAGTGAAAATATTGATTATAGATGATATAATCGTAAGCAATGATTGGTAACGGACACAGGTAATTGATATTGAATCGATTCACTTACCTGTGTCTGTGATTTATAAACTATATAAAGAAAAGGAACAAGAATTATGAGACATTTTTCCAGAACTGAATTAAAAGCGGCTATAAATATGCTTAAGGAGTTTACTTCAAAGGGTAATTTCGCTGTCCTTATGTACATGGCAGATAAGGATAAGCTGGAGGTATCACAGACACTCAATTCAGACATGAGCTGCTTTTTGTTATACGGAAGCATTCAGCCGATTGCATTTTTCTTTGCGGAAAATATACCGATGACAGCTGGAGAGTTAGAAGAGATTATTAATAAGCAGTCTGAAATCTATGAAGAAGAGATGAAGGAATATAAGGCTGCGTTAGAAGAAAGTGGTGTAGACAGTGGATTATTTATTACAAAATATGAGAGTATGATACATACATTTATAGCTTATGACCCTGACGAAAGCGGAGAAAGAAACTGCTATGCTCCATTTATAGAAGGTGCATTTAATGTTGAGCCGGGAAAGGGACAGATTGTAAATGAAGTGATGAGACTTGAAGTATATGATGACGAATATGAAGATGACTGTGTAATACAGAAAAAACATTTTGTGTATCTTCCGTCAATAAAGTTTATGGGTGCATTTAATATGAGAATGATGATGAGCATGGTAAGTGCCCAGTATAACTGATTAAATAAACAAAATATTTATCAATTCTTAAAATTCTATAATCTGTTTGAACCTCAAACTCTCATATAGTATAGTTAATGTATCAGTTGGACGAGCATGGAGGGGTTATGAAAAACAGACATTTTAAAGATAGTCAGGTTGTTAAGGGCATTATTATAGGTGCAGTGCTGATAGTGATATATCTTGCTCTTAACAATGTGACTGGAATTCTTAATTCTATATCATATCTTGCAGGTCTTGTGATGCCTTTTATAATAGGTGGCGTTATTGCATTTGTATTTAATGTACCAATGAGAGCAATAGAAAAGGGCCTGAACCGATTCAGCGCTAAACACTGCAAAAAGAATCATCCGGTACTTATAAGAACAATATCATATATGTTTACGCTTATAGCAATAATAGCTGTAATTACGGGAGTGCTTTTTGTAGTTGTTCCTGAGCTGGTAAATACAATAGCTGACCTTATAAGCCAGGTTCCAGATGCTGTGAATAATGTTATTTACTGGTTACAGAAGAAACTTTCAGCTTATCCTGAATATGAAGAAAAGTTAAGCAATATATCAATTAACTGGGATACAGTTCTTGGCAATGTTATGAACTTCTTATCAATAGGGACTAAGGGAATAATTAATGGTGGAATAGGAGCTATAAGTGGCTTGTTTTCGGGAATTACGAATTTCTTTATCGGATTTGTTTTTTCTGTCTATGTGCTGTTTCAGAAGGAGAAGCTTACAGCACAGTGCAAGAAACTTATGTATGTTCTGCTGCCGGAGAAAAAGGCAGATCGTATAGTTGAAGTGCTCCGTCTGACTAATACAACATTTTCTAATTTCTTATCAGGACAGTGCCTTGAGGCATGTATTCTTGGAACTATGTTTGTTATTACGCTTAGTATCTTAAGAATGCCATATGCACTTCTGATAGGCATTATTATAGCTGTAACAGCACTTATACCTATAGTTGGTGCATTTATAGGCTGTGCAGTTGGAATTATTCTTATTATGATGACAAGTCCTGTGAAAGCGCTTATATTTGTGGCAGTTTTCCTTACATTGCAACAGATAGAAGGTAATCTTATATATCCACATGTTGTTGGCAATTCTGTTGGGCTTCCGGGAATGTGGGTGCTTGTTGCTGTAACAATTGGTGGCAACCTGTTCGGAATAATGGGGATGCTTACATTTATCCCTATAAGCTCAGTGTGCTATGCGCTTCTTCGGACATATGTTAACAGAAGAGTTGAAGAAAAAGAAATTGATATATCTAAATTAACAATCAAATGATACACCATCTGAATATTGCTCCTGATCCGAGGAGATTAGCTATATATATGTTCCGGTAAACCATGATGTCTATGGTTGATTTAAATTACTGTTTATATTATTATGAATATAATTATAACGAACAACTTAATATAAAGGAGCATTAATATGAAAAAAAGGGGTAGCAAGAAGACTGTGTACTCTGGGATTACTTTTTGCTGTTGTTTTGTCGGGATGTAGCACATCTGGAAATAATGGTAATGGTAGTGAATCATCAGGAGAAAAGTCGGAAGACGTTGTAACATTAAAAGTGTGGGCAGAAAAAGATGGCGTTGATACTGTGGCTAAGATGGTAGACAGCTTCAAGGAACATTATAAAGATGAAGCTGAGTTTGACATTACAATTGAAATTCAGGCAGATTCTAAGGTACGAGACACTATGCTTACGGATGTACATAATGGTGCGGATGTATTTTCATTTCCGGACGATCAGATTATATCTTTAGCTGCTGGAGGGGTTCTGATGCCAGTGCCTAATGCAGACGAGGTTGCATCTGCAAATATTCAGGATGCAGTAGAAGCAGCTACGTTAAATGATACGCTATACGGATATCCGATGACAGCAGATAATGGATATTTTATGTATTATAATAAGAATTATTTCTCTGATGATGATGTGAAGTCATTGGATAAGATGCTGTCAATAGCTGCGGCTAATGATAAAAAGGTAGCTATGGAATTTAACTCTGGATGGTATTTATATGCATTTTTTGGAAATACCGGACTTAATTTGTCAATCAAATCTGATGGCGTAACTAATGACTGTAACTGGAATTCAGAATCAGGTGATATAACAGGAGTGGCAATTAAGCAGGCATTAAGTGATATTGTTTCTAATCCGGGATTTGCCAACATGCCTAATGGTGATATAGCAACAGAGATTAAGAATGGAAATGTTATTGCAGGAATAAGTGGTGTATGGGATGTTATGAATGTTAAGGAAGCATGGGGGGATGATTATGGAGCATGTAAGCTTCCGACGTATACAGTTTCTGGAAAAGAAGTCCAGATGGCATCGTTTACAGGTTATAAGATGATGGGCGTGAATGCTTATTCTCAAAACAAAGAATGGGCATGTAAACTGGCTGACTGGATGACTAATCAGGAAAATCAGGAACTTAGATTTACAGAAAGAAATCAGGGACCTTCCAATAGTCAGGCTGCATCATCTGAAGAAATTAAAAAGGTTGCAGCAATTCAGGCAATAATAACACAGTCTCAATACGGAACATTGCAGAGAGTGGGAAACAGTTATTGGGATGCATGTACAAAATTTGCTAATACAGTACTTAGCGGAAGTAACAGTGGACTATCGGATCAGGAAGTTATGGATTCGTTTGTCAGCGAGATAACTGCCTCTACTGTAAAGTAGTGTTTTGCACAGTACTTCAGAAAAGAAATGGAGAACAAGAATGAATAATAAAAAAAGAACAAGCCTGAAGATACTAATACTTTTGCCAGTGTTTATACTTGGAGCTTTATCTATAATATGTAATGTAATGGCTATAAATAATATAAGGACAGTGAATTCTAATGCATCAGATATAGCAGATAACAGCATGAAGAGTGTTTCAGATCTTGGAGAGATAAAAAATGAAATTCAGTCTATTCATAACCTGGGGTTATCTCATATTATTGCAACAGATCTTAATACTATGATATCAGTAGTTGGCGAGATTAATGATGAGCAGGAAGAATTGGAACAGAAACTGACAGAGTATAAAAAATATGTTAGTGAAGATGATGAGGATATATATGATTCGTTAGTAGGTAATTACCAGACCATGAAATATGAACTTGGAAATCTTATGGCATATAGTGCATTAGGCAAAAACGAAGAGGCTTATGCCATTGCTAATGGAGCGGTAAATGATAGTAGTATAGCTATTCAGAAGGATATAGGAGTATTAAGTGAACATGCTAATGAATCAGCAGCTAATGCAAGACAGGGATTATCAAAGGTATATTTCAGCTCGCTTGTTAGCAATGGTATAGTAATTATTGTTAGTGTGATTCTGATTATTGTAGCAATATACTGCGTTATGAAATATATAATCACACAATCACCGCAACTAATAAAGATATCAGGGATATTGTCAAAGGAATAGATGAAGGAGAAGGTGATCTGACAAAACGAGTCAGTATAATTTCTAATGATGAAATAGCAGATCTTGGTAATGGTATCAACCTTTTTATGGATAAGTTGCAACATATTTTAAAACTTATTATTGAGAACACTAATTACATGGAGAATGTTGTTGCAGATGTTGATGTCAGCGTTACACAATCTAATGATAGCGCGTCTGATTTATCAGCTATGACATAAGAGTTGTCGGCTACAATGCAGGATGTTGGACTTTCAGTTAACGCTATTAATAATAATGCAGAAGATATACGTAATGATGTGGAACTTATAGCATCTAAGTCAGACGACATTAACCAATTCTCAAAGGAGATGAAATCTAATGCGGAAAAGATTGAGAGTGATGCAAGATACAATATGAGTCAGACAAGTGAGAAGGTTGGAAATATTCTGGATGTGCTTAATAAGGCAATAGAGGATAGTAAGAGTGTAGATCAGGTTAATAATCTTACTAATGATATCCTTAATATATCAAGCCAGACTAATCTTCTTGCACTCAATGCCTCAATTGAAGCGGCAAGAGCAGGCGAAGCGGGTAAAGGCTTTGCTGTTGTAGCTGACGAAATACGTCAGTTGGCAGATTCAAGCCGCGAAACAGCTAATAAGATACAAAGTATTAATTCGATTGTTGTTACAGCTGTTAATAATTTATCGGATAATGCCAATAATCTGGTATCTTATATGCAGCAGACTATTCTTCCAGAATTTGAGATGTTTGTAGACAGTGGTGTAAAGTACAAAGAAAATGCTTCTTATATAGAGAGTGCAATGAATGAATTCGCTGAGAAAACAGATGTTTTAAAGAAGAATATGGATGAAATAACTGGCTCAATCAACACAATAACAACAGCCGTAGATGATGGAGCAGCCGGGGTAAATAATGCTGCAATAAGCACTCAGAGCCTTGTTGAGGATATTGTTAATATAAGTAATAAGATGACAGAGAATAAAAATATAGCGCAGAATCTTAAGGATAGTACTAATATATTTGCAAAATTCTGACAATAAAACTAAAAACTAAAAGGGACATCTCACTACGCAATTAGCGAGATGTCCCTTTTTAGGTATATTATTTGTTATTCTTTTTTTCGTTCTCAAGCTTCTTCATAGCTCTTACCTTAAGTGAAAGACCAAAGAGGTTGATGAAACCGTCAGCGTCGTGATGATCATACATATCACCTGTCTTGAATGATGCGATTGATTCATTGTAGAGTGAATATGGAGAAGTTGTTCCAGCCTTGATGATGTTACCCTTATAAAGTCTGAACTTAACTTCACCTGTTACATATTCCTGAGTCTTCTCAACGAATGCCTGAAGTGCTTCACGAAGAGGTGTCTCCCACTTTCCTTCGTAAACAACCTGTGCAAACTTATTGCCAACATCCATTTTGAATGTTGTTGTATCTCTGTCGAGAACTAATTCTTCAAGCTGCTGATGAGCTTCATAAAGAATTGTTCCACCAGGAGTCTCATATACACCACGAGACTTCATACCAACAACACGGTTCTCAACGATATCAATGATACCAATACCATGCTTAGCTCCAAGTCTGTTAAGCTCTCTGATGATATCAGAAACCTTCATGGCCTTGCCGTTAACTGACTTTGGAACACCTTTTTCAAATGTCATAGTAACATATTCAGGTTCATCTGGAGCTTCCTCAGGAGTGCATCCAAGAACTAATAAATGCTTGTAGTTAGGCTCGTTAGCTGGATCTTCAAGTTCAAGACCTTCATGGCTGATATGCCAGATGTTACGATCACGGCTGTAGCTGCAGTCTGTGCTGAATGGAAGATGAATACCATGCTGTCTGCAGTATTCAATCTCATCTTCACGGGACTGGAGCTTCCAGTTAGAATCTCTCCAAGGAGCGATAATCTTGATATCTGGAGCTAATGCCTTGATTGTAAGCTCGAATCTGATCTGATCATTACCCTTACCAGTAGCACCATGGCAGATAGCAACAGCACCTTCCTTGCGGGCAATTTCTACAAGTCTCTTAGCGATAAGAGGTCTTGCCATTGAAGTACCAAGTAAATATTTATTTTCATAAACAGCGTGTGCCTGAACACAAGGAACGATGTAGTTGTCACAGAACTCATCAGTGATATCTTCTATGTATAACTTAGCAGCACCACAAGAGAGAGCTCTCTGCTCAAGTCCGTCTAACTCCTCTTCCTGACCACAGTCTGCACATACGCAGACAACATCATAGTTGTAAGTTTCCTTTAACCATGGGATTATGGCAGTTGTGTCAAGTCCGCCAGAATAAGCAAGAATAACTTTTTCTTTCATTATAGAATCCTCCGTAAATATTATCTTTCACATAGCATTGAATAACTAGCCAGCTATGCACCTGCAACATATAATAAACCACTTCATATAAAAATGCAACATAAAATTATGCATAATATTCACGATTATGCAATAAAAATGCATAAATATAAAAATTATTTAAAATATCCTTTACATGAGAAAAAAAGTTGCTATAATGTAGGTTATCAATTCACAATTCACATGCATTTTATGCATAAAGAATGAATATATACATTTTTGCTTTGAAAGACGAAAAGCAATAAGGAGGATTTATGATTAAGGTTGGTATTATCGGAGCGACAGGTTACGCAGGAAATGAACTTGTCAGATTATTATTAGGACATAAGGATGCACAGATTGTATGGCTGGGATCAAGAAGTTACATAGATCAGAATTATTCAGATGTATATAGAAACATGTTTAAGCTCGTAGATGCAAAATGCATGGATGATAATATGGAGCAGCTTGCTAATGAAGTCGATGTTATATTTACAGCAACACCACAGGGACTGTGTGCATCGCTTGTTAATGATGAGATTCTTTCAAAGACTAAGATTATTGACCTAAGTGCTGATTTCAGACTTAAAGATGTAAATGTATATGAGAAATGGTATAAGCTGGAGCACAAAGCACCACAGTATATTGATGAGGCTGTATATGGATTATGCGAGATTAACAGAGACAAGGTGAGCGGTAATACAAGAATCATAGCTAATCCGGGTTGTTACACAACAACATCAATTCTTACTCTTTACCCAATGGTTAAGGAAGGAATAATCAATCCTGATACAATTATAATTGATGCCAAGAGCGGTACATCAGGGGCTGGTCGTGGAGCTAAGGTTGCTAATCTGTTCTGTGAAGTTAATGAGAGCATGAAGGCTTATGGTGTTGGAACTCACAGACACACACCAGAGATTGAGGAGCAGTTAGGATATGCATGTGGAAGAGATGATTTAAAGCTTATCTTCACACCACATTTAGTTCCAATGAACAGAGGAATCCTTGTTACAGCATATGCCAACCTTGCCAAGGATGTTACATACGAAGATGTTAAGGCAGCATATGACAAGTACTATGATAAGGAATATTTCGTGAGAGTTCTTCCTAAAGATGTATGCCCTGAAACACGCTGGGTTGAGGGAAGCAACTTTGTTGATATAGGATTTAAGATTGAACCAAGAACTAACAGACTTATAATGATGGGTGCGTTAGATAATCTTGTTAAGGGTGCAGCAGGCCAGGCAGTACAGAATATGAACCTTCTCTTCGGACTTCCAGAGAATGAGGGCTTACAGCTTGCACCAATGTTCCCATAATAAATGTAACGTAAATTTAGAATTTACACGACAAAACATGTGCAATAACAGAATATATGTGATGGTACAATAGGAGGATGTTATGAATATAATTAAAGGCGGTGTTACAGCAGCTAAAGGATTCAAGGCTGCCGGATGTGAAGCACAGATAAAATATAAGAACGGAAAGAAAGATATGGCACTTGTATACAGTGAGAAACCATGTGTTACAGCAGGAACATTTACAACCAATAAGGTATTTGCAGCTCCTGTTAAATGGGACAGAAACATTGTATATAATGAAGATTTTGCACAGGCTGTAGTTGTAAACAGCGGCGTTGCAAATGCATGCACAGGTGTTGAAGGTGATAATGCATGTGCAGCAGAAGCAAAGGCAGTTGCAAAGGTTCTGGATGTACCAGAAAATGCAGTTCTTATCGGTTCAACAGGTGTTATCGGAATGCAGCTTCCTGTTGACAGAATATGTGCAGGAATTGAAAAGCTTGCTCCAATGCTTGATGCTTCGTTAGAAGCAGGAACACAGGCGGCAGAGGCAATTATGACTACAGATACAAGAAGCAAGCAGGTTGCCGTAGAGGTAGAAGTTGCGGGTACTAAGGTGACAATAGGTGGTATGTGCAAGGGAGCAGGAATGATTCACCCTAACATGGCAACAATGCTTTGTTACATAACAACAGACTGTGATATCGACAAGGCACTTCTTCAGAAGATGACAAGTGCAATTGTTGATGATTCATTTAACATGATATCAGTTGATGGAGATACATCAACTAATGATACAGCTCTTGTTCTTGCTAATGGAATGGCTGGTAATAAGAAGATTACAGAAGAAGGCACTGATTATGATGCATTCTATGAAGGCTTAAGCTATGTATTTACAGAGCTTTCCAAGATGATTGCAGGAGACGGTGAAGGCTGTACATGTCTTTTCGAGGTTCAGGTAAAGGGTGCCACAACTAAGGCAGAAGCCAAGACACTTGCCAAGTCGATTGTTACATCAAGCCTTACCAAGGCAGCAATATTCGGACATGATGCTAACTGGGGAAGAATCCTCTGCGCAATGGGATATTCAGGTGCAGATTTTGACCCTGAGAAGGTAGATATCTTCTTTAAGAGTTCAGAAGGCGAGCTTCAGATTGTCAAAGACGGAACTGCTACAGATTACAGCGAAGAGAAAGCAACAGAAATACTTTCACAGAATCCTGTAATTGCCATTGCTGATGTTAAGCAGGGGGAGGCAAGTGCCACAGCATGGGGCTGTGACCTTACATTTGATTACGTCAAGATAAATGCTGATTACAGAAGCTGATCTGACACAGCATTTATAAAGCAAATAGATATCTGATTAAATATGAAATGGAGATTATTATGAGCGCAAAAGATATGACAGAGGAACTTATGAAGGCACAGGTGCTTGTTGAGGCACTTCCTTATATTCAGAAGTTTAACAGAAAGATAATTGTAGTTAAGTATGGTGGAAGCGCCATGGTAGATGAAGAACTTAAGAGAAAAGTTATTCAGGATGTAGTTCTTCTTAAACTCGTTGGATTCAAGCCTATTATCGTTCACGGCGGTGGCAAGGAAATCAGCAAATGGGTTGAAAAGTCAGGCATGACACCTGAATTCAAGAATGGTCTCAGAGTTACAGACGAGCCAACAATGGAGATTGCCGAGATGGTTCTTAACAAGGTTAATAAGAGCCTTGTGTCAATGATTGAGCAGCTTGGAGTTAAGGCATGCGGTATCAGCGGTAAAGATGGCGGCATGTTAAAGGTTGAGAAGAAATACTCTAAGGGTGAGGATATCGGCTATGTCGGAGAAGTAACAGATGTTGATACAACACTTCTTGATTCACTGCTTAAGGACGATTTCTTACCTGTTATATGTCCTATCGGATATGATGATAATTTCCATGCATACAATATTAATGCTGATGACGCAGCATGTGCTATCGCAAGAGCTGTCAATGCTGAGAAACTTGCGTTCTTAACAGATATTGAAGGTGTATACAAGGATTTTGATGATAAGGATTCGCTTATATCTGAGCTTTCTACATCAGAGGCAAGAGAACTTTTGGAAAGCGGAACAATCGGAGGCGGTATGCTTCCGAAGCTTAATAATTGTATTGACGCTATTGAACATGGCGTATCAAGAGTGCATATCCTTGATGGAAGAATTCCACACTGCCTTCTTCTTGAAATATTTACTAACAAGGGTGTTGGTACAGCTATTCTTTCAGATGATGCAGAAAAATTTTTTGATTCAGATAAATAATTGCTAACCGGAAGATTAGCGCGTATAATTAATTGTCAGCTCATGTAAAATGTGTGCTTATAAGAATAGGAAAGCGAGAGTAATCATGAATACACAGCAGATTATAGAAACAGCAGAAGAAAAGCTGATTCATACATACAATCGTTACCAGATAGTACTTGATAAGGGTGACGGAGTAAGACTTTATGATACAGATGGTAAAGAATATCTTGATTTTGGAGCAGGTATAGCAGTATTTGCACTTGGTTATAACAATAAGGAATATAATGATGCATTAAAGGCACAGATTGACAAGCTTATCCATACATCTAATTATTTCTACAATGAACTGGCTGTAGAGGCTGCAACAGCTCTTACCAAGGCTTCAGGAATGGACAGAGTATTTTTTACTAACAGTGGTACAGAGGCTATCGAAGGTGCAGTTAAGCTTGCAAAGAAATATTATTATGTTAAGAATGGAAAAGCTGATGCAGAGATTATTGCAATGCAGCATTCATTCCATGGAAGAAGTATGGGAGCACTTGCTGTAACTGGTAATAAGCATTATCAGGAAGCATTCGGACCTATGATACCTGGAATTAAGTTTGCACAGTATAACGACCTTAACAGTGTAAAGGAACTTGTTAATGACAAAACATGTGCTATAATATTTGAAACAGTACAGGGTGAAGGAGGAATTTATCCTGCTACTAAAGAATTTATTGAAGGTGTAAGAAAGTTATGTGATGAGAAGGGAATCCTTCTTATACTTGATGAGATTCAGTGCGGAATGGGAAGAACAGGAAGCATGTTTGCATTCCAGCAGTATGGTGTTAAGCCAGATATCCTTACAGTTGCAAAGGCTCTTGGATGTGGTGTTCCTGTAGGCGCATTTGCAGCAACAGAGGAAGTTGCGAAGGCATTAGTTCCAGGAGATCACGGAACAACATATGGAGGTAATCCACTTGCATGTGCAGCAGCTACCAAGGTATTTGAACTTTTCGAGAAGCAGCATGTATTGGACAATGTAAAGGAAGTGTCTGCTTACTTTGAAGAAAAGCTTGATGAACTTGTAGAATCAGTAGATGTAGTTGTTGAGAGACGAGGAATGGGACTCATGCAGGGACTTGAATTATCAGTTAACCCTAAGGATGTAATCGCCAGGGCACTTGATAATGGACTTATTCTGTTCTCAGCAGGAACTAATGTTATAAGATTTGTTCCACCACTTGTAATTACTAAGGCAGATGTAGATGAATGCATAGCTAAGCTTAAGAAATCCTTCTAGAATCAGGAGTTTACTTTATGAAATTAAGAAGATTTATCAGTATGATGCTGATTGTTACCATGCTGACAGTCTTTGCAGGCTGTGGAGCTAAGGATGAAAGAACACAGGCTGCCAGATCGCTTAATCTTGACGGACCGATAACTATTAATATCTGGTATAATGACAGCTCTTATGAATCTTATCTTGAATTTGTTGCAAAGCAGTTCAAGCAGGCCAATGAGCTTGTTACTATACAATTGAGATATATAGAAGAAGAGTCATACGTTAATTATGTATATGATGAGTCTGTAAGAAATAATAATGCGTGTGATATATATTTTCTAACATCAGAAGAGATAGAGAAGGCATATTTGTGTGGACTTATGTCTGAGAATGACCTGTATCCGGACATATATAATGAAGATGTATATGGTAAGGCAGCTATGAATGCTTGCTCTTACAAAGGAAAGCTATATGGATATCCTGTATCATTTAACGCATCATTCCTGTTATATAATATGAAGTATGCCAAGCCGGTAAGTAATATTAATGAGATTCAGGAGATAAGTGATAATTATCAGATAACTGATGAGAATCAGGATGTTACAATGGTATTTACATGGGATCCGGATTCAATGTTTATTAATTATGCGGCAGTTGGTGCATACATGAATGTTGGCGGGGAGAATTCAGAAGACAGTTCTTCTGTTTCTATGGATGAAGATAATATTAAGAAAATGCTTACTAAATATTCACAACTAAAGAGCGCTTTCAATATAGAAAGAGGCGAAGTAAGCGTTGATGACTGTGTAGAGAGATTTACATCTGGCGGGTTGCTGTATACAGTTATAGATGCGGACAGTATAGCTAAGGTTGATGCATCTGATGTTAACTTTGGCGTGTGTCCTTATCCTGCAATGGGGGATGATCTGGAATCAAGAACATTGTCAGTTACTACCATGGCAGTTGTTAACCCATATACCAAGCATGTAGATGCTTCTAAAGCAGTTGCCAGAGCAATATCTTATGATTACGCAGATTATCTTGAGGGGACTGCCGGTAAGAGCTGCGCAAGAGGAGATATTAAAGTAAAGAAGAATTCAGAAAGCTATAATAAGATTCATCAGATATATTCAGACTCAGTTGTTAAGGCAAAGTATATAGGTGTAGGTGAAGTATACATGAGGTATGAGATAATGCTGCATCAGGTATATGATGGAACAAGTGTTGACAGTGCATATTCAACATTTGCAACTACAATAGATAAGGTACAGAATGCAACAACTCAACAATAAACACAATAATATATGAATAAATATCCTGCTATTAACTTATAATTATTCTATGCAGATTAATTAGGAGGTAGTTAATGGCGGGATTTTTAATTGCAATAATTTCAGGGGCATTAATGAGCTTACAAGGCGCATTTAATACCAATGTAACAAAGGCAAGCAGTGTGTGGGTCACGGCAATGTTTGTGCAGTTGACAGCACTGGCTACTTGTGCGATTATGTGGGTAATTGACGGAAGACCTGATATAATGAAGATGTTTAAAGTTGATAATAAGATTACGCTTTTAGGAGGCGTGATAGGTGCATTTATAACATTTACAGTTATTAAGAGTATAAGTGGTCTTGGAATTGCGAAGGCAGAGGTCACTATCGTTGTTGCACAGATAATTGTATCATATCTGCTGGGAATTTTCGGACTGTTTGGAAGTGAAAAGACAGCATTTTCATGGATAAAGCTGGTTTCACTTCTGGTTACGATTGCCGGGGTATGTATGTTTTATTTTCTGGGCAATCCGGCATCAGATTAATATATTATGATAAATGTCAGTATTGCCTGGCAGGAAGGAACGTAATGGAAGATTTATTCAGAGTATGTGGACAGATACGCTTAAGAAAGGGCGAAGGAAGAACATTAAAGGCTGGCGGAGCATGGGTATATGATAATGAAATAGAATGGATGTCAGATGATATTATTGATGGACATCTTGTTGAAGTACTGGATTTTGATGACTATTTTATGGGAATAGGATTCATTAACAGAAAATCTAAGATTACAGTTAGAATGTTGACAAGGCATACCAATGTTGTTGATGAGGCATTTATTGAGGAGCGAGTAAGAGCAGCGGTTGATTACAGATTTGACACAGTAGATACCTCTGCCTGCCGTCTTATATTTGGAGAGGCTGATTTCCTGCCAGGACTTGTTATAGACAAATATTCAGATGTGCTTGTTGTGGAATCGCTTGCTTTAGGAATTGACAGATTTAAGTCACTTATTGTCGAGAAAGTGAAGGATATCCTTCATGAAAAAGGGATTAATATCCGCGGAGTGTATGAAAGAAGCGATGCCAAAGTCAGAACTCTTGAAGGAATGGAAAGGGTAAAAGGCTTTATCGGGGAAGAATTTGATACTAATGTTGAGATAGTTGAGAATGGTGTCCATTATATGATAGATGTTGTTAATGGACAGAAGACAGGATTTTTCCTTGATCAGAAATACAACAGACATGCAATGCAGAAGCTGTGCAAGGATAAGAGAGTGTTAGACTGCTTCACACATATGGGTACATTTGCATTAAATGCAGGAATTGCAGGAGCTAAGGAAGTTACAGGTCTTGATATATCTGAATTTGCTGTCGAGCAGGCAAGAGCCAATGCAAAGCTCAACGGACTTGAGGATACGGTACATTTTAAATGTGCCAATGTTCTTGATGAACTTCCTAAACTTAATGAAGCAGGGGAAAAGTATGATGTTGTCATACTGGATCCGCCGGCATTTACTAAGTCAAGAGAGGCTACTAAGAATGCAATTAAGGGATACAGAGAAATTAACATGAAAGGACTTAAGCTTGTTAAAGACGGCGGGTATCTGGCAAGCTGCTCATGCTCACATTTCATGACTCAGGAACTTCTTACTAAGACAATTAAGGAAGCTGCCAAGGCTGTACATAAGAGATTGCGCCAGGTGGAATTCAGGACACAGTCGCCAGACCATCCGATATTGTGGGAAGCGCAGGAAAGTTATTATCTGAAGTTCTATATTTTCCAAGTGGTTGATGAAAAATAATATATGCATTTATCATAATTATATGTATCCGCATACTATTCCGAGTATTGCGGATAAACATATAATTAAAATTGGATTTATTTTTTTGAATGCTAAAACTACGGATATTAGAAATATAATTAATGTTGTATAAAAAGAAATATCAGTAAAAACAGTAGTATTAAAACCATCTGGTATGAAAACGGTTGAACTCATCGAAATTACAGCAGAACCAATCAAACCAACTACAGCAGGTTTTAATCCTGACATACATCCCTTTATGACTATACTTTTTTGAAATTGAATAAAACATTTTGCAACAATAAGAATGATGATAAAGGATGGGAGTATCACTCCGAGCGTTGCACAAAAAGAACCGAAAATACCGCCAACCTCTGCCCCTACATATGTTGCTATATTTACAGCAAATGGTCCGGGTGTACTTTCACTAACTGCTATAAAATCAATCAGTGATTGTGAATCTATCCAATTATGAGCAATAACTTCATCCTGAATCAATGGTAACATAGCATAACCACCGCCAAAGGTAAATGCACCGATTTTTAAGAAAATATAAAAAAGCTCAAGATAAATCATTAACATTTTCTCCTTGATATGATAATAGATGTTACTAAACCTAATATTGCACAGCTGACAATTACAATAAGCACATTTACATTAAGCAAAGCAGTCAAAATAAAAGAACATGCCATAATTATATAAGAAATAACATTCTTGGGGCATTGAATATACATTGACCAGAGAGCTTTGATAATCAGAGCAAGTACACCAGCTCTGATACCATTAAAGGCATATTGTATGATTTTTATGCTTTGGAATTCTTTGAGTACAAAAGATATAATAAGAATAATCAGGTAGGATGGTATCACAACTCCAAGTGTTGCAAATAGTGCACCCCAAAAACCACAGATACGAAACCCGACAAAAGTGGCTGCATTGATTGCAATTGGTCCGGGAGTTGACTCGGAGACAGCCACTATTTCAAGAATATCATTATCAGTTATCCAATGCTTCTTCTCAACAATTTCTTTTTGAATCAGTGGTAACATAGCATAACCGCCTCCAAAAGTAAATGCACCTATTTTTATGAAAGTTAAAAAGAGCTGTATGGCTTTTGGAAATTTATTATTCATCGCAAGTCTCCTTCTGTATGTTGGTGATTAGTACATAATCCCTCATCTTATCAAGCAGTTCGTAAGGAACGAATAAATGTCCCATACCGGTTCCAAGCTGGATATGGGGTTTATTCTTACCATGGTAATCAGAACCTCCGGATATCAGCAGATTTCTTTCGTAAGCAATCCGCCTGATTGATAATTCATCACCCATTTTGTAAGTTGAATATATAGCTTCAATGCCATCAAGCCCGGCAGAGCATATATGGTCAAGCAGCTTGTTCATCTGGGCTTTTCCAAGATGATAAAGAATTGGATGGGCTAAGATTGCAATACCGCCGGCTTTGTGAATTCTATCAATAGCTTCTGCTGGGTCAACTTTGGCTCTTGGGACAAAGCAAGGCTTGCCTTGTCCTAAATATCTGTCAAATGCTTCATTTCTGTCACCTACAGCACCGATTGCAACGAGTCTGTCAGCAAAATGAGCTCTTGTAATTACAGCATCACCATAAGTCTTTAGCATATCTTCGTATGTAATATTAATTCCAATATTCTGAAAACGCTTACATACCTGTTTATTCCTTTCATCTCTTGAAGTTAACTGATTGTTAAGAAATGAATTAAAATCCCTGTCGTTATAATCTATAAAAAGCCCGACAACATGTATCTCGGTATTATCAAAATTAGTACTTATCTCAACACCGGGAATAACTTCAATATCAGAACCATTAAGTCTGGCAGCTTTGCATGCAGCCAGTGCCTCAGCAACTCCTTTTGTTGTATCATGGTCTGTCAGTGCAAATGCAGCCAGCCCTTTATTTATTGCTTTATCAACAAGAACAGAAGGAGAATCTGTTCCGTCAGAGCAGGTAGAATGAACATGTAAATCAATCTGTCTCATAATTCCTCCTTGTGTGTTTCTATGTTTTGCAGAAACTAAATATATTTTATCACTTTCAAATGGGTTATTAAAGTGTAAAACAATTGGCAAAGTGTTTAAAAAATGTTGTAAGAGGCGGGATTGTGCGATAAAATAACAGTATATTTTTGGAGGGAGGTTTACTGATGGAAAGACAATTAGTACCAGGTGGATTTTATAAGCATTTTAAGAATAAGCTTTATCAGGTAAAATGTGTTGCGTATCATTCAGAAACCAAAGAAAAAATGGTGGTATATCAGGCTATGTATGGCGAATATGCTGTGTATGTAAGACCATATGATATGTTTATGAGTGAGGTCGATCATGTTAAGTATCCGGATGTAGCACAGAAGTATAGATTTGAGCAGGTTGATCCGCTGACAATGAAGGAACTGTCTGACAATTCAAGTAAAGAGGAAGTCGATTCAGATAACAATATTGGTTCAGACACAGATGTTAATTCAGACACTAATATTAATGAACAGAAGTCTTCATATGAAGAAGACAGTGTACTTGATAAGTTTCTGGATGCCAGAGGATATGAGGAAAAGCTGGATGTCCTTATAAGATATAAGAACAGATTTACAGATCCGATGATAGATATTATGGCAGAATCACTTGAAGTAGTTGTTCCGGAAGGAGAGCTTTCGGGAAGAATTAATTCATTAAGGAAAGTATTACAGGCACACACAAAGTATGAGGGAAGCCATTTAAGACCGTAATAATTTACATAGTTTATGCATAATAATATGTGAATTTTACAAATATATCACAATTATCTGACAACTTTACGCAAATTTAATAATTTACTAAAAATGTGTATAACTATGTGGATATTGTGGAAAAGTTCAAGGAAAAAGGAGAAATTATGAGAATAGTAGTATTAGCAGGTGGAACAAGTACAGAAAGAGATGTTTCACTGGTTACAGGTTATAGAGTATGTGAGAGCTTACGAAGAAACGGACATGATGCAAATATGCTGGATATTTTCCTGGGAATTGATGATGGTGCAGTTGCAACATTTTTTACAGAAAAGAATGATTTGGGTGAATTATCTGACAACTTAAAAAAGAGAACGAAGGATATTCCTGAAGAGGTAAGTAAAAGAACGAAGAACAGAGAAAGCTTTTTTGGCCCTAATGTACTTGAGCTTTGTAAGAAAGCAGATATTGTATTCATGGGATTACATGGAAGCAATGGAGAAGATGGAAAAGTTCAGGCTACATTTGATTTGTTAGGAATAAGGTATACAGGAACAGATTATCTGAGCAGTGCTATATCTATGAGTAAGGAACTTGCAAAAAAGGTACTTGTTCCAGAGGGAATACCTATGCCAAAGGGACTTACTCTTCATAAGGGACATAAGATCGAATACGTTCCTTATCCATGTGTTGTTAAGCCATGCTGTGGAGGCTCAAGTGTTGGCGTGTCAATAGCTAATAATGAGCAGGAATTCAAGTCAGCTCTTGATGAAGCATTTTCATATGAAGATACAGTTCTTGTGGAAGAATTTGTTGATGGAAGAGAGTTTTCAGTTGCTGTGTTAGATGGTAAGGCATTGCCTGTTATTGAGATTGAGCCATTAGAAGGCTTCTACGATTATAAGAATAAGTATAAAGCAGGTTCTACAAAGGAAACATGTCCAGCTGATATTCCGGAAGATGTAGCGAGCCAGATGCAGTTCTGGGCAGAAAAATGCTGTCAGGCGGCAGGTGTTACTACATATGCAAGAGTAGACGAACTTCTTGACAAAGAAGGCAATATATTCTGTCTTGAGATTAACACACTCCCTGGAATGACAGATACAAGTCTTATACCACAGGAAGCAGCGGCAGTGGGAATATCATATGATGAACTTACAGAGAAGATTATTGAAATATCCCTTGCTAAATATGAGTAAAGATATATTTATAAGATGGAGTAGATAACAATATTATGGTTAAAGAGCTTGTAAAAAAGAACAGATCATACAGACGATTTTATCAGGGTAAGAAGCTGACAAGACAGCAGCTTATGGAGCTTGTTGAGATAGCAAGATACACACCATCAGCGGCTAACAGACAGCCATTCAGATATAGGATTGTGTGTGATGAAGAAGAGAATGAAAAAGTATTCAGATTACTGGGATTTGCCGGATATCTTAAAGACTGGGACGGACCTTCTGAGGGAGAAAAGCCAGTTGGATACATTGTTATAACATGTCCTTCTAATGTGAATGATGAGGTTGATGCAGGAATTGTAGGACAGACAATGCTTCTTGCTGCAACAGAAGCCGGGTTTGGAGGATGCTTCTTTGGCAATATCAAAAGAGATGAACTGAAGGAACAGCTGAATATTCCATCAGATTTAAAGATTGTGTATGTCATTGCATTTGGGTATCCTAAAGAGGAAATAGTACTTGAGGATATTCCTGCCAATGGAGATATCAAGTACTATAGAGATGAGAATCAGGTGCATCATGTGCCTAAGAAAAGAATTGAGGATATTGTATTATGAAGGGAATGACCTTAAGAGCCATGACGGAGGCCGTTAATGGCGTGTATCATGGCAGTGAAGATGATCACGATAAAGAGATAACTGCTATTACCATAGACAGCAGGAAAATTACAGAAGGAGCTCTTTTTGTCGCTATTAAAGGAGAGAGAAGCGACGGGCATGATTTCATTGGACAGTGTTTTGCAAATGGAGCTGCATGCGTTATATCAGAAAAGGAACTTCCAGAAGAAAAACATTCATATATCCAGGTTGCATCAAGTCTGCAGGCATTGAAAGATCTTGCACTTTTATACAGAAATAATCTGGATGTAAAAGTGGTCGGAATAACCGGAAGCGTCGGTAAAACAAGTACTAAGGAAACTATTAGTTCAGTTCTTTCAGAAAAATACAAGGTATTAAAGACACTTGGTAATTTCAATAATGAAATCGGACTTCCATTAACTGTTTTCAGATTGACACAAGAGGATGAAGTTGCAGTACTTGAGATGGGAATCAGTGATTTTGGCGAAATGGAGAGATTATCAAAGATAGCGCAGCCTGATATATGTGTTATTACTAATATAGGTCTGTGTCATCTTGAAAATCTTGGGACAAGGGATGGTATTCTTAAGGCTAAAACAGAAATATTTGAGCATATGAATCCGGATGGAATAGTAATTCTTAATGGTGATGATGATAAGCTTGTTACTATTAATCAGGTTAATGGAAAGAGACCTTTGTTTTTTGGCATAAGCAATCAGGAAGGTGTATACGTTGATGAAATAAGCAACATGGGGCTGGAAGGAACAAGTTTTACTATCCATGGCCTTAAAACGTCTGATAATTTCTCAACATTTAACGTAGTTGTACCAGTTCCGGGACGTCACATGGTATATAATGCAATGGCAGCAGCACTTGTTGGTTCTGTGATGGGATTATCATCAATTGAGATCCAGCAGGGAATAAAGAATCTTAAGACGATTGCTGGAAGAAATAATATAATCAAAGAGAATGGATACATAATAATTGATGATTGTTATAATGCTAATCCAGTGTCTATGAAAGCGTCTATTGACGTTCTTGACACAGCTGTTGGAAGAAAAGTAGCAATACTTGGAGATATGTATGAGCTTGGTGCTAATGAGAAACAGCTTCATTATGATGTTGGAATGTATCTCGCAACAAAGGATATAGATGTTCTTATAACAGCAGGACATCTTGCAGATAATATAGCCTCTGGAACGAAAGATTACATCAGAACACATTATAACTCATCGGAATGTGAGGTTCATTCATTCAATACAAGAGATGAAATGTTAAAATGTATTGGACAGATACTAAAGAAAAATGATAACATACTAATAAAGGCTTCACACGGGATGGAATTTTCAAAGGTTGTTGAAGCTGTAAAGACATTATAATACATGAGGAGGATTTATGAAGGCATTAAAAAGACTGACTGTCATAATGACAGTTGTAGCCATGATTGCTGTATTTGCAGGATGTGGAAAGAAAGATTCTATCGTAGGAACATGGGAGTGTGATAATTACACATTTGTTTTTGAGAAGGATGGAACGGGAACAGAAACACTTGGTGGAATTAATGTTGAGATTTCATCTTACAGCATAACAAAGGATAAACTGTCTATAACAGTAAGTTTCCTTGGAACAGAGGAAACAGATGAGTATACTTACACATTAAAGAAGAATACTCTTACTCTTGATGACGGAAGTTCAACATGGGAATTTACAAGAAAATAATATATTACATATAAGAATTATGTAATAACATATACCCTCGTTACTGGATATAAAAGCTGGTAACGGGGGTATTTTTTGTTATGATTTTTAAGTATGAGAAAACAAATTATTTTAATACTTTACAAACTATTCTACATATGATAATATCATTATTACAAAAAGCGCTTTTAAATTATAAGAATACAATTTGGAGGTAGAGATATGCACGATATTATTGAACATTATGGAAAGGTAGTTATAGCACTTGCAGGCGTACTTGCGGCGGTTTTGCTGACGGCAGCGGTTGTTGTTATTGTAACCGATAAGACTAAGGGAGCGGTTAATGATATATCATATGAACAGCAGATATATGATGCGATTGATGCTACACAGACAGAATCACAGGCATGAGGTGATGTATGGAAGAAGAACAGCTTCAGGATCTGATTGAAAGCAATAAGGCAGATCTTTTTTCAGAGATAGAGGAAGAGATTAGTGATGACAGCATTACAGATATTGAGTGGGATGGGCATAATCTATGGATAACAAGACTGGGACGTGGATGTTATATATCCATGAAGGAGCTTAGTGATAAGTATATGGATAATCTGTCAATCCGTCTTTCTAATATAATGGGAGTACCATTTAACCGGATGCATCCTGTACTTGAGGCCAATACAGAAGCATTGAGGATTTCAATATGGCATGAGTCAAGATGTAAGAAAAAGAGTATGGCTATAAGGAAGATTCCTAAGAAATTAAGGTTTAATCATACAAGTGTTGTTCAATCAGGGTATGCACCAGAACGTGTGCTGGCATTGCTGGAGAATTGTGTGAAGGCACATTTGTCAACAGTTATAGGTGGACAGCCACATGCTGGAAAGACGGAACTTTTAAAGTATTTGTCGACATTCATACCGGCAGAAGAAAAGGTGGGAGTGTATGAAGATAATCAGGAGATCCATTACAGGGATATTAATCCGCACAATAAGTGTGTGGAATTCTTTGTGGATTCACGGATTACATATCAGGATATTATCAGGGCAGGGCTGCGTCATAATATAGACTGGATATTGCTGTCTGAATCACGAGGACCAGAGGTTATGGAGCTTATTAATAGTCTCTCAACAGGTGCATACTGCATGACAACTATGCACCTTGATGATGTCAGGGATATGCCGGACAGAATGTATTCAATGCTTGGAAAAGAGAATGTATCAGAGAGATTTGTTAATAGTATTTACAAGTATATTGATCTTGTAATTCTTGTTGAATGTGACAGATTTGAAAAAAGAAAGATAACTCAGGTTGGATTTCTGAATAGAAGCAAGGGGAAAAATTACTGTACAGTAATATATGAGGATGGAGAATTTACGGATCGCAATATTCCTGATGACATTATGGAGAAGTTTAACAGATATGGAATAGAAGATCCGTATATATGGAGGAATGATTGAAAAGACTAATTGAATATTTGTCATTTAATGGTATTAAAAAAGATGTCAGGGAACTCAATGGCAATCTGTCATTGAAGAACTTTATTATTGTTACATGTATGTGGGGAGCGGGAATATATGGAATGTGTCTTTTATACCGGATGAACTGGTATGTATCAGGGATGGTGATGATTGCAGCTATAATGATGATTCCTGGACTTGTAAGGAACTATTTTAAGGAACTGTATGAGATGCGGAGATTTGCGGATGTTGATATTTATCTTCATCAGACTGCTTATTCGTTTATGAGAACCCCGAAAGTGAATCTGGCACTTAAGGATGCACAGATGATAAGTACGGGAAAGCTTAGAAAGTGCATAGATAAAGCAGTTGACGAACTAGATTATGGAATGAGTGAACAGGTATATGCAAGTGCACTTGGGATTATTGAAGATGAGTATCAGTGTGCAAGAATTAAAACCTTACACAGATTTATTATTAATGTGGAAGAAAGAGGAGGAAATTACAAGGGCGCACTTGAGGTGTTGATTGAAGATTTTGACAGATGGGTAAGTAATACATATAAGTATCAGAAAGAAATTAAGGGGATTAAAAGGGATATATCAATAGGAATTGCTATAAGTATGATTCTTGCTGCAATGACAACTTTCATGTGCAATATGCTTGATATGTTTTCTGATCACAGTATAAGTATTTCTGATACACCTGCATATCAGATTGCAGCAGCTGTGTTTGTTTTACTATGTATTGGATTTTATGTATTTACAAGAAGAAAGTATGGGGTATCGTGGCTTGAGAAAAGCAGAGAAGATAAGCAGATTATGTCAGATTATAAGAAAGCATTTGGAAAAGAGGCAATGCATATTACTATAAAGCTGATTCCATTGTGGAGTATTATACTGCTTGCAGCAATTATATGTCTATTAGCCAGAAATATTATTGCAGCAGTAAGCATTGCATCATGTCTGATAGTGCTTGTTACATATCCATTTGCTAGTAAAAAGAGCGCATTAAGAAGAGCAAGATCGGATTTATATGAGGGCTTTACAGAATGGCTTAGGGATTTGGCAGTGAGTCTTGAGAATAAACCTTTATTGTCAGCGATAGAAGACACATATAATACATGTCCTGTTATTATGAAGAAATCACTTGATGGCTTTATTAGACAGATTGAGGATAATCCTTCAGATGTTCTTCCGTATTATTCATTTCTTAAGGAATTCAATGTGGTAGATATACAGGCAGCAGTAAGAATATTATATTCCATAGGTGAATTGGATCAGGATAATATAAGTGAAACCATTGATGTACTTGTAAGAAGGAATAATCAGATATCAGACAAAGCGGAACAGGCAAGGTATCGTGATGTGACAAGTATAATGAGATTTTCAGAGTATCTGCCTACTTTCTTTGTGGCATTTAAGATGGCTGTGGACATGATGCTTGTTGTGACGATGTATTTATAGGATGTAAGAATGAATGGGAGTGGGTATGAATGGGATTATTGAAGAGTATGGAGGAGTAATTGCTGGAATTATTACAGTTAATTCCATGTTTGCAATCTTTACTATGATATTGGAGAGGATGATGTGAATGGAGGAGATTATAGGAATATATGGGGAGGCAGCTGTTCATATATGTAGTGTGATAATGACTATTATAATGATGGCTGTAAGTGCAGCTCAATATAGAAATATAATTGTTGTAATGATAGAAAAGTGTCTTGGCTGATATTGCAAGATGATAAGGGGGAAGAATGAAGACAGTATTAGAAACATCTGCATATATGCTTATATTTGCAATGATAAGTCTGGTTTCCATTGATTTTATAAGAATGAATAAAAGAGTGTCTGATGCTGGTCAGATGAGCCAGTATATACAGAATTACATAGAGGCATATTGTGGCGAGTATGTAATAGACACTGCTGACAAAGAAGATGTGGTATATATACCTGACAGGGAAGCTATATACAACAGTTTAAAAAGTATGGCGTCTAATGCGGGAATGAAACTGGAGCTTAAAGAAGAGGGAGAAACAGGCAATTACAGGTATATTGCGTATGACCTCAAGTATGGTATTAATGCGGCTATGTTCAGATATTCATCTGAACATACAGTTAAGGGACTTGCAAGGTATGCAGTTATTAGTTGATAAAGGCTGGTGTGGATATGAGAGGTATTGTTACATGTAGTGGATTAATTATGAGCATGGCAATGATAATAATGATACATTGCGTTATTACCGGGAATAGTATTAGAAGAACAGAGGTTAATCACGGGCTGGATACAGCTATGGATTATGCATATGATTCTATGCGTGATGTATATGCTGATATTAATTTTACACAATATGATGAATCCCGTAGGAATGAAATCGTTACGGATCTTATGCATAGGTTTTGTGAGGTATTGGGGACAAGAATCGGGTCTGATGGTAATATAGAAGTCCGGCTTATTTATGCTGATCTGGAAAAAGGACTGTTTCAGATAGGAGTAACGGAAGAGTACGGATATTCATTTGGTAATAAAAGGAAGTCTTATTATTATGAAAAAACATATTCTTTTAATTGACAAAAAAAATCTTTTGCCATAATATTAAAAGGTATGCCTTATGGGGTAATTATGAATGATATGATAATGGAGACTTAATATGGAATTACAGATTTTACATTGGTTTGAGTCACTACATAATCCTATCACAGATCCGATTATGTATGGTATAACTTGTCTTGGTAATGCAGGAATATTCTGGATACTTTTGTGTGCGGCTTTTCTGTTCATACCTGTTTTTAAAAAAGATAGAAAAGTGGGATTAAGCATGATGATCGCACTTATATTGTCACTTATTATGTGCAATGGCATAATGAAGAATCTATCGGCAAGAGTAAGACCATTTAATGTTGATACTTCGTTTGAGAATTTATATGGGGTATTTAATGGAATTAAGGACTGGTCATTCCCGTCAGGTCATACATCTGCTTCATTTGCAGCGGCACTGGCTATTATTTTATGGGACAGAAAAAAAGGTATTCCGGCAGTTGTTATTGCTACGCTGATAGCTTTTTCAAGACTGTACCTTACAGTACATTATCCAACTGATGTACTTGTAAGCCTTATACTTGGTTCTTTATATGGAGTAGCAGGTTATTTTGTTTCAAAATTAGTAATGAAGAAGTCTGCTAAAGCCAATAAAGTTTTTTCAGGAGAAATGCCATATAAGAGCCTGTTTGTTAAAGCAAAAGCAGAATAACATTATACAATGTAATATTAGTAATGAAAGGACGATTGTTGATCATGATGGATGTTGTATTTGATACTCTTCTTGATGGGGTTAAACTATTGCCGTTTCTCTTTCTGACATATCTTGCTATGGAGTATCTTGAGCATAGGACAAGTGCCAAGACTAAGAAGTTTGTAAAGAATTCAGGAAAGGCAGGCCCTGTTATAGGTGCTTTATTAGGAGCTGTTCCACAATGTGGATTTTCTACTGCAGCGTCTAACCTTTATGCAGGAAAGGTTATAACAGTAGGAACATTAATAGCTATATTTATGTCTACATCAGACGAGATGATACCTGTATTTTTATCTGAACAGGTCAGTGTACTTGTTATTATCAAGCTTATCGCAATAAAGATAGTGATTGGTCTTGTTATGGGATTCTTAATAGATCTGATAGTCAGCAGATCCCAAAAAAATTATAATATGGTAGAGAAGATTGGACACGTATGTGACCATGATCATTGTGGCTGTGAGACAAGCATATTTAAGTCAGCGTTAAGGCATACAATAACCATATTTGCATTTATTGTTGTTATTTCTTTTGCACTTAACACTGTTATTCATTTTGTCGGGGAAGACACACTTGGAAATCTTGTCCTTAATAAGCCGGTAATTGGACCTATGATTGCTGCTGTAATTGGACTTATACCTAATTGTGCTTCTTCAGTTGTTCTGACACAGTTATATATTCAGGGAGTGCTTGGAATAGGCTCGCTGATGGCAGGATTGCTTGCAGGTTCAGGAGTTGGTATCCTTGTTTTATTCAGAGAGAATGATGATATTAAAGATAATCTGAGAATTCTTGCAACTTTGTATATAAGTGGTGTTGTATGGGGCATAATAATTGATGCATTATCAAGAGTAATATAACCAATATATAATTACAGAATTGAATATTAATACACAATCTCTGGTTGCTGTAAGACGAAACATAGTATTTTGTTTTATGGCAGCCAGAGATTTTTTGAATTTAGAATTGAATTTATAAAAACAAGATGTTAAAATGACTTTTAGAAAAGAGTTTTGCAAAAGTTGTTTTGGATAAGGAGGTATGTTGTGCTAAGTGTGTTGGATGCCAGATTCAGACAATATGGAAGAGTTATTGAAGATATTGATACGGGCGAGATAGTGGAACTTATGAATTCATATGACACCCCGGATGATGTTGTGTATGTTCCAGAAGATAAAAGGCTGGAAAGTACTAATACAGCAAGGATAATGGAGCAGAGCATATATGGGGGATGTCCAGTACAGACAGGATATTGTAATGGACATAATAATATGCTTAATGCATTGGAATATCATAGAAGTTCTGAGGTGAATATCGCAGCAACAGACATGATTCTGCTGCTTGGAAAAAGAGAAGATGTGGAAGATGATTTTACATATGATACATCTAAGGTTGAAGGATTCTTTGTGCCTAAGGGAACAGCTATTGAGCTGTATGCAACAACGTTGCATTACGCACCATGTGGTGTTGACGGACAGGGCTTTAAATGTGTGGTTGTACTTCCGAAGGGAACTAATCTAGATGTGGTTAATACCCATAAGACAGCAGAAGATAAACTTCTTGCAGCATCTAATAAGTGGCTGATAGCCCACAAAGATGCGCATATAGAAGGTGTGTTTAACGGCTTAAAAGGAGAAAACATAAGAGTTTAGGCGGCATGTATAATTAAGAATTCAGATTAGATATATAAGAATTAAGAATATAAATAAAAAGGAGATAATTATGAATAATACACCAGTTATGAAAATCGGTATTGTAGCAGTTTCAAGAGACTGCTTTCCAGAATCGCTTTCAGTTACAAGAAGACAGAATCTTGTAAAGGCATATGAAGCAAAGTATGGCAAGGGAGATATCTACGAATGTCCAATATGTATTGTTGAAAGTGAAATACATATGATGCAGGCAATTGAAGATATAAGGAATGCAGGATGTAATGCTCTTTGTGTATATCTTGGTAACTTTGGCCCAGAGATTGCTGAGACAATGCTTGCTAAGAATTTTGACGGACCTAAGATGTTTATTGCTGCAGCAGAGGAAACATCAGCTAATGGCGGTCTTGTTCAGGGACGAGGAGACGCATATTGTGGAATGCTTAACGCAAGCTATAATCTTAAGCTTCGTGGGGTTAAGGCATATATTCCTGAATATCCAGTTGGAACAGCAGAAGAATGTGCAGATATGATTCATGAATTCATACCTGTAGCAAAGGCTGTATATGCATTAAGCAATCTTAAGATTATCAGCTTTGGTCCAAGACCTAACAATTTCCTTGCATGTAATGCACCAATTGCAGGACTGTATAATCTTGGTGTTGAGATTGAGGAGAATTCTGAACTTGATCTGTTCGAGAGTTTTAATAAACATGCGGGAGATGAGAGAATTCCTGATGTTGTCAGGGATATGGAAAAAGAGCTTGGTGCAGGTAATAAAAAGCCTGAGATATTAAGCAGGCTTGCCCAGTATGAACTTACATTAACTGACTGGATTGAATCACATAAGGGGTCAAGGAAATATGTTGCAGTAGCAGGCAAATGCTGGCCAGCATTCCAGACACAGTTTGGATGTGTTCCTTGTTATGTCAATTCAAGACTTACATCAAGGGGAATACCTGTATCTTGTGAGGTTGATATATATGGGGCATTAAGTGAATTTATCGGAGAAGTTGTAAGCGATGATATTGTTACACTTCTTGATATTAATAATACAGTTCCGTCAGATATATACAATGAAGATATTGCAGGTAAATATGATTATACACAGAAGGATACATTTATGGGATTCCACTGCGGCAATACGGCATCAAGTAAATTATCATTCTGCGAAATGAGAAACCAGATGATTATGGCACGTTCACTTCCTGAAGAGGTAACAAATGGTACACTTGAGGGGGATATTATTCCTGGAGATATAACATTTTTTAGATTACAGAATTCGTCAGATAATAAATTAAGTGCGTACATAGCACAGGGCGAGGTTCTTCCTGTAAGAACACGCTCATTTGGCGCAATAGGTATATTTGCAATTCCAGAGATGGGAAGATTCTACAGACATGTGCTTATTGAGGGAAACTTCCCACATCATGGTGCTGTTGCATTCGGGCATTTTGGAAAGACACTTTTTGATGTGTTTAAGTATATCGGTGTAGAAGATGTGTCCTTCAACCAGCCTAAGGGCATGCTTTATAAAAGTGAGAACCCATTTGCGTAAGCAGATATAGTTGAAGAAGCTGCGGATATTATTATTGCAGAAAGGAAAAAGGTATGGATAAGAAGACTGATATGAATTATATAGGAATTGATCTGGGAACTTCTTCGGTCAAGCTTGTTCTTATGAATACTAAAGGACATATTATTGCAAATGCTTCTAAAAGTTATCCAATTGATTTTCCTAAGGCGGGATGGTCGGAGCAGAATCCTTATGACTGGTATGATGCCTGTATAGAAGGCATGAAGGATCTGCTTGACGGGCAGGACAAATCAGCCATTGGTGGCATTAGTTTTGGCGGACAGATGCATGGACTTGTTATTCTGGATAACAATGATAAAGTTATAAGACCAGCTATATTATGGAATGATGGAAGAACATCAAAGCAATGTGAATATCTTAATGAAGTTATTGGCAGGGATAAATTATCAGAATATACGGCAAATATTGCATTTGCAGGATTTACGGCACCTAAGATACTGTGGGTTAAAGAGAATGAACCAGATAATTTTGCCAGGATAGAAAAGATAATGCTTCCGAAGGATTATATTGCATACAAGCTTACAGGTGTTCATTGCACAGATGTTTCAGATGCTTCGGGAATGTTGCTTTTTGATGTAAAGAACAGGAATTGGTCTCGTCAGATGCTTGATATCTGTGGAGTTACTGAGAATCAGATGCCATGCATCTTTGAAAGCAGTGAGTGTGTTGGTACTGTAAAGAAGGAAATTGCTGATGAACTGGGGATTAGCAGTAACGTAATAGTTGCAGCTGGCGCAGGTGATAATGCGGCAGCTGCAGTAGGCACTGGTACTGTCGGAGATGGGCACTGCAATATTTCACTTGGAACAAGTGGGACAATATTTATTTCAAGTAGTGAATTTGGAGTGGATTCAAATAATGCACTTCATTCTTTTGCACATGCAGATGGAAGATATCATCTTATGGGATGTATATTAAGTGCAGCATCAGCTAATGGATGGTGGATGGATAAGATACTTGGAACTAATGATTATGAAGGAGAGCAGTCGCAGATAACTGATGATGATCTGGGAAATAACAATGTTTATTTTCTGCCATATCTGATGGGAGAGCGTTCTCCTCATAATGATGAATCTGCAAGAGGTACATTTACAGGAATGACAATGGATACAGAACGCAAGCATATGACACAGGCAGTTCTGGAAGGTGTTGCATTTGCGATAAGAGACTGTTTCGAGGTTGCGAAGAGTCTTGGTATCAGAGTAGAGTCGACCCGTATGTGCGGCGGTGGCGCCAAGTCAGAACTGTGGTGTAAGATTATGGCGAATGTTCTTGGAATCCCTGTGGAGCTTCCGGTATCTGAAGAAGGACCGGCTATGGGTGCAGCAATGTTTGCCATGGTTGCAGCTGGAGAGTATAATTGTATTGAAAATGCAGCGGATGTGCTTGTAAAGGTACGAAAGACAATTGAACCGGATAAGAATATAACGGAAAGATATGAGAATAAATACAACAGATTCAAATGTATTTATCCGGCGTTAAAGAAAGTATTCAGAACAATTAATGATTAGGAGGATTATTTTATGAAGTTTTTTATCGATACTGCTAATGTAGAGGATATACGCAAGGCTAATGATATGGGTGTTATCTGTGGTGTAACTACTAATCCATCTCTTATTGCCAAGGAAGGAAGAGATTTTAAAGAGGTAATTAAAGAGATAGCATCTATAGTTGACGGACCTATAAGCGGGGAAGTCAAAGCTACTACAGAGGATGCAGAAGGAATGATTAAAGAGGGAAGAGAGATTGCAGCAATCCACCCTAATATGGTTGTTAAGATTCCTATGACAGTTGAAGGTCTTAAGGCAACTAAAGTGTTATCATCTGAGGGAATAAAGGTAAATGTTACATTAATATTCTCAGCTAATCAGGCACTTTTAGCAGCAAGGGCAGGCGCTGCGTATGTATCACCATTCCTTGGAAGACTTGATGATATATCACAGCCAGGAATCAATCTTATTCAGGATATTGCAGATATATTTGCTAATTATGATCTTCAGACAGAGATTATCTGCGCAAGTGTAAGAAACCCAATACATATTACTGACTGTGCATTGGCTGGCGCAGATATTGCAACAGTACCATATAAGGTTATTGAGCAGATGGTTCATCATCCGCTTACAGATGCAGGAATTGAGAAGTTTAAGAAAGATTATATAGCTGTATTTGGTAAGTAATAATATTATTATCATATAAGCTTACCATGACAGATGAGAGGTAATTGATGAATCCATCACAGAAACTGACTAACAAAGATGTTAAGAAACTTAATAAAAACCGAATATTCAGGCTTATATACAGTTCTGATAAGATATCAAGACAGGATATAGCGGATCAGCTGAAACTGTCACTTCCTACTGTTAATCAGAATCTTAAGATGTTGATGGAGGAGAAGCTTATAGATTATGTCGGTAATTTTACTTCTACTGGAGGAAGAAGAGCGCAGGCCATTACTATTAATAATGATGCGAGAAAAGCTGTCAGCGTCAATATTAAGGCAGACCATATTAATGTAGATGTTGTAGGACTTAAGGGACATATTATTTATAGTGAGGTCGTCAGGGCACACTTTGGCAAAGAAGATGCTTATGTTAAGCTTGTGGCAGATGCAGTTAAAAATGCTGTTTCCAGCGCCGCAATGAATGGTGATGAAAGTATACTTGGTGTGGGATTTACTGTTCCGGGAATACTTAATGAAGATAAGAGTATTCTTATTTCAGCGCCCCCGTTAAAGGCTAAGAATTATGATCTGACGAGACTGACATCAGCAATAGAATATCCGGTATTAGTGATGAATGATGCGAGGGCGGAAGCATTTGCCAATCACTGGTTTAATGGAAAAGAAGATGATGAGAAGATATATATTATGCTTGGAGAAGGTGTAGGAGGAGCATATATCAATGCATCAGCAATCCGAAGCGGACTTCATAATCGTGGGGGTGAATTCGGTCATATGGTAATTCATCCAGGAGGAAAGCAGTGCCTTTGTGGGAAAAAGGGCTGTCTTGAGGCATATGTATCTGAGAAAGTATTATCATCGGAACACAAGATGTCACTAGAAGAGTTCTTTACAAAGGCAGAGTCTGGAAAAAGCAGCATGTCGAAGATACTTGATGAATATATTGATAATCTTGCTCTTGGAATTAATAATATATACACTATGATGGATTGCGATATTGTTCTTGGAGGAACTGTAGCACCATATTTAAAAAAATATGAAGACAGAATCAAGGCAAGGCTGGCAGAAAATTATTCTTTTGATACGGAAACTGATTATCTTGGAATAGCAGATAATAGTGGAAGACAGACGGATCTGGGAGCAGCACTTATGTATGTAGCCAGATTTATAGATAGCGTTGAATAAGACAATACCTGTAAGGAGTTAATAAAAAACTCTTTATAGGTATTTTTTTATTGACAAATGTGTACATTAACTGTATATATGTATATATACAGAATATACACAATATCATCTGCAGGTGGTATATGTATAAGCTGTACACATAAATGTAATGTGTGCAGGCTGTACATGAAGCAGACAGTGCTTTGGGAGGTAACGGCATGATTTCTTTGAGAGGGGTTAATAAGAAGTTAGGTAATTTTAAGTTAAAGGATATATCAGTAGATATTCCAGATGGTTATATATGTGCGCTTGTGGGACAGAATGCGTCAGGAAAGACTACTCTTATTAAGACGATATTGGGACTTTGCAGACCAGATGAGGGGATGGTTTTTATTGATGGCATGAGTTATCAGGATGCAGAAAGTGAGAAGAAGATTCGTGATATTACAGGAATAGTGCCTGTTAATGAACTTATGAACAGAGAATTTTCACTAATCGAGAACGGCAGGTGTTATGGAAGATTTTACAGTAGATACGATGAAAATATTTACATGAAATATCTTGAACAATTCGGGCTTAATCCAAAGACAAAGTTTGGCAGATTGTCGAAGGGGCAGAAGATAAAGGCACAGTTTGCATTTGCACTGGCGACAGATCCGAAGTATCTGATACTTGATGAACCGACAGCTAATTTTGATCCGGAATTCAAGAAAGATTTTCTGAATGTAATTATGAAGTTTACAGAGGACGGAAAGAAAAGTGTTGTTCTTGCGTCGCATGTTATGGACGAATTAGACAGGATTGCTGATTATCTTATATATCTTGAAAATGGTGGGCTTGTGTATTCAGGAGATATAGAGAGTTTCAGGGATGAGTACAGGATGGTGTCGGGAGAGCGGTACAAGGTAAATCTTCTTAAGCAGGACATTATTCATGCAGAGGACAGGAAATACGGAACTAAGGCACTTGTGGTTAATCATGGATATTCCCGGTATGATGATTCACTTATGGTAACTGTTCCGACACTTGAAGAATTTATGTATCATTACAGCAAAAGAGGTGAATAGGCATATGAAATATTTAATCAGAGATTATATATACGGCTGGCGGTGGGAGAACTTTAAGGAAATATACAGAAATGGAAAGCTGGCAGGAATGATGTTTTTATATGCATTTGTTATTAATGTGACAGCTACTGGTAACATAACCATGCTGGGGTATTATGTGCCGGTTGCCATAGTGTATTTATCAATATTTATCCACCCGGTGTCACTAAGAAAAATGTATTATGTATGCCCTCTCACACCTGATGAACGGGAGAAGCTGGTAAGAGATTCCTATATATTTAGAATTGTGCTGCATATGCTGATACTTACAATGGGAAATGTATTTATAATGACGATAACAAGGTTTAGCGTGCCGGTATTTATATATGTCACAATAAATGCATTGATAACAAGCACGATGATGCCATATGGTAATAAAGATGGTTTATCAGCCTATGTTATTGTCCTTCTTGTGATATGTGTTGTAACCAATAGCTGGCAGTTTGATATATTGCAGAGAGCATCATACGATCCGGTAATTGAGCAGAGGCTTTTATATGCAATAATGGTGATTGTTGAATTTACAATATGTATAGGTTATGCAAGGCAGGTAAGAAGAAAGATTAAGTCAGCAGCAGTTTATGAAGAGGTGGTTTTATGAGTATCAATATAAATATACTTCCACAGGGAACGCTTGCGATATACGAGCAGATTATTATGCAGTTGAAAAATGCGATAGTAACCGGAGAACTGAAATCCGGAGAGGCACTTCCTTCAATCAGAGCACTGGCGGCAGACCTGCAGGTAAGTGTGATAACAACCAAGAGGGCTTATGAAGAACTTGAAAAAGAGGGACTTATCCGTTCAGTTGCAGGAAAAGGCTTTTATGTGTGCGAATACAACACAGATTATCTGAAAGAAAAGCAGCTTATGATGATAGAAAAGAGAACGCAGGAAATCATATATGAAGCGAAAAATGCAGGACTTTCCTGTGATGATTTGGTGGATATGATTCGTACTTTGTATGAGGAGAAATAGAAATGGATAATATTGCACTGGAGTTAAAAGATGTAACTGGAAAAGGCTTTGGCTTTAAGCTTAAGAATGTCAGCATGACACTGCAAAATGGCTACATATATGCTATCACAGGAAAGAATGGCGCAGGAAAAACGACATTGTTTAACTACATTTTAACAGAGAAAAAAAGATACACAGGGAGCATAAAGCTGTCTGGTTATGAACTCGCCGGAAATCATGCAAAAGCAATGGAAATCACAGGGCTTGTGTCAGAGGATAATATATTTTTTGAGAACCGCACCGGCAGGCAGAATGCAGAAATACTGGGACTTATATATGATAACTTTGACATGGAACTGTTTGACAAATGTATGAAAAAAATGAATGTCAGCGGTCAGACAACATTGTGGCGCATGTCGAGAGGCGAGCGGATGAAGTTTCAGCTTGCATTTGCAATTGCACACCACAGCAGGCTTTATCTTCTTGATGAGGCAACGGCGGGAATGGACGCAGTATTTAAGATAGAATTATTTGATATGTTAAGGCAGCTTATAGCAGGGGAAAACTGCTGTGTGCTTATGACAACGCATGACATGTCAGAGATTGCAAAGAATACTGATTATGATGCAATTATGGATGATGGCACATTAGGAGAGTTTGTGGAAAGTATAGAGGTATAATATGATTATTAAAACAGATGCTAAACAACAGGAGAAACTGGATAAATTCTTCACAGAAGAAAATACATGGTTTCCAGACAACGTGGTAGAAAAATTTCTGGCGATATTGTTTTTCATTCTATCCGGAATTCTTTCATGTATTCCGAATAGAATTATTACTTTCAGCGATTTCAATGAAGATTGGAAAATGATACTTATCGGTTACATGTTATATTTTGTTGGCGTTTCATATATGATCATGAAATATAAATCATACATGGAATCATACAGCACCAACAGAAAAAGGACATCAACAAAAGACTTGTTAAAAAACATGCCGATAGACCGCATGCAGCTATGGATATACATAACTAAAAAGAAGATAAAACCATGCGCAATAATGACAGCAATAATATTATTATTAAAAGTTACAATATCGCTGACAGCCCTTAAAACCATTTATCCACTGGACTTATTAATGGTGCTGGTATTCAATCTTGTAGTTCCAATTTTTATAGCATGAGAAAATTGAAACTGGGATAAGTGCGAAAAATGTAGCTACAGCATATTCTTGATTTACAGATTTTTCTCATCATTATAAGTTCTCTCACTGATAATATACCTTGGTCTATGCTTGACCTCCATATATATCTTTCCAATATATTCGCCGATAATACCAAGACACATAAGCTGTATGCCACCCATGAAGCATACAATACACACAGTGCTTGCCCATCCTGTGATAGTGTTGCCTAAAAGATTGTCAACAACAGCCCATATAACACCGATAAAGCTGATGATTGAGACAATAATGCCAAGAGACATAACAAGGCGGAGAGGTTTTACACTGAGACTAGTGATTCCGTTTAATGCCAGATTAAGCATTTTGCTGAAAGGATAGTGTGACTTTCCAGCAAGTCGTTCATTTCTTGAGTAATATACACTTGTACTTTTAAATCCGACAAGTGGGATAAGACCACGAAGATACAGGTTAGTTTCTTTGAATTCAGCAAGCTCGTCAATAACATGTTTTGATAAAAGTCTGTAATCTGCATGGTTGTATACAGTTTCTGCTCCCAGTTTCGACATGACTTTATAGAAGCCTTTAGCAGAGTTTCTTTTAAAAAATGTGTCAGTAGAACGATCATTTCTTACACCATAAACAATATCACAACCATCAATGTATGCATCAACCATATCTTCCATTGCATGAATATCATCCTGACCATCACAATCAATTGAAATAGTCATGTCGGCATATCTGGACGCTTCCATCAGCCCTGCTAATAGGCTGCTTTGGTGACCGCGGTTGCGGCTCTGGCTGATACCAATAAAATGCTCATTTTTCTTTGACAATTCAGTAATGATATTCCATGTAGAATCGGTACTTCCATCATTAACAAATAATATCCTGCTGTCAGAATTTATCTTTTCACAACTGATAAGATGCATAAGTTCATCAAGAAACATGGTGGATGTAATTGGAAGAACATCTTCCTCGTTGTAACATGGAATTATTATATACAAACATTTGCTGGATCTATTGCTCATCTTGTTCTCCTTGATTTAACTGATATTCATGATAGCTGGCGTAGCTCTTGTTGTCATAGTTAAGAATTATAAACTTGTTAAATATTATAGTTATCAGTATACCTATTGCAGCTGTTATACCATATTTTATCAGACGGTTCCGTGACAGATCAGTTATATGTCTGCTGAAATTATAGAATCCCATAATGCATAGTGGTATAAGAAGCATGAAATATGGAAGAGTGTACTGGCACTTTCCTTCCCAGAATATGTGGAATATGAACCCACCAATAAATGTAAGAGGAAGGATTGTGGAAGCATTAAATGTATTATGAAAAAGTGCATCAATTGCATATAACAGGCTTCCAAGAAGTATAACCGACTGTAAAATATTAAGATAATTAAGCGGCACAGTCTGCCCATTTTCTGAAAGAATATTAGTGATAATACTGCTTTGTTTAATGCTGCTGCTCCTTACGCTTGTTATCCAGAAACATTGAAATCCAGGATTATTCCACTGAGAAGCAATTTTTCTTGATAAAAATGAAGTAAATGCGGATGGGTTATTTTTGTAGTTGTCAAGGTGCTGGGCTATTTCAGCTTTGGCAGCAAGAGATTCAGCTTCCGGATCACAGTCGTTAGCTTCGTAAAGGGATGCGATTCTGTAATTGTACCAGCCATCAGCATATATATTACCATTAATTGTATTAAGTCCCATGTCGATCCATGTCCATGAAGAAGCACCATTATTAAGGGAGTACCCGGAGATTTTTTCAATAACCATCTTGGGAAAAACTACCTGGATACAAAATCCTGCTATAACAGCCAGTGTAACAAGAATTACCTTGATATTCTTAAGAGATACGGCATGAGCAATTGTGTAGATAATGAGTGCAATCATGAAAATAAGGTAATTGCTTTTAACCATTACGCTTAACATCATGCCAAGTCCACTTATAATAATATATGAAATATGGATATCATCATGTCTTTTACAATCCTGTATGTATAAAATAGCATATTTGAAGGCAACTAAAGAAAAAAATAAGCCGGCAATAGTGCCATAGATAAATACAGAATAGAGTGTCCATGGGAAAAATAATATTCCCATTAATATACATAAAAGATTTGCGAGTCTTGGAAGCTTCCATATGCTTAAAATGTCTGAAAATAGTTTGAAAGTAAATACTACCATGACGACATTAAGAAGCTGCCAGAATAAATAGTTATAGTCCCCGACAATAAATCCTAATATATATTCGATGAATAAAAGTCCTATCTGGTTGGTGTATTTGGAAATATAACCACCCTTCATAAAGTAAGAGTAATCACCTGCCTTAAGATCATGGGCAGCCTTAAGAACGTAATACTGGTCAGCGCCTGCATGCGGCTGAGTGAGCAGAACCCATGCAGTGCCCATAATACCTATAATTAACAGCAGAATATTACGCACAGATAACCATGCTTTATAGTTTCTGGAAAAATACATATTTAATGAAGATAAAATTCCTGTTTTGACAAGGAAGTATGTGATTATTGCAATGATAAGAAATATTATCAGATGCAGCCATGCATAATCTCCAATGTAATAGGTGAATTCACTTGCATCAGTTGTCATCCTGCTTGTACTGAATATGCTTAATAAAAACAGCCAGGTTGTTATGACGAGAAATATACCTGAACATGCATATCTGTATATTGCAAATAGAACCTTAGACATTAAATTCCTCCCCATAAAGAATTAACATAATAATATAATCAATAATATCACAGGATTACATGTATTGAAAGTTGTAAAATCAAATGAATTTGATTATAATGTAGTCATATTTTTTTGGGAGGATGTAAACAATGATAGCTGATTCAATGGTTTCTTTTGTAAAAAACAGTTCGGTAATCCGTGCCATGTTCGAGGAAGGTAACAGACTTGCCAAGTTATATGGAGCAGAGAATGTATATGATTTCTCACTTGGTAACCCTAATGTACCTGCACCAGTGGAGGTTAATGAAGCGGTTAAGGATATAGTAGATAATGAAGAATCAACATTTATACATGGCTATATGAGTAATGCAGGATATGAGGATGTAAGACAGACTATAGCAGAGTCGCTTAATAGAAGATTCGGAACTCATTTTAATCATACTAATATTGTGATGACTGTTGGAGCAGCAGGAGGGCTTAATACAATATTTAAGACTTTACTCAATCCTGGTGACGAGGTCATGACATTTGCACCATTCTTTGGTGAATACAGAAATTATGTAAGTAACTATAGCGGGGAGCTGGTAGTTGTTTCGCCTAATACTGTGGATTTTCAGCCTAAGCTTGACGAATTTGAAGCTAAGATAACACCTAAGACTAAGGCTGTTATCGTTAATAACCCAAACAACCCTACAGGTGTTGTGTATTCAGAGGATACTATAAAGAAGATGGCGGCTATTATGGATAAGAAGCAGAAAGAGTATGGAACAGAGATTTACTTAATTGCAGATGAACCATACAGAGAGCTGGCTTATGACGGTGTTGATGTTCCATATCTTACTAAATATTACGATAATACTATTGTTGGCTATTCATACAGCAAGTCACTTTCACTTCCTGGTGAACGAATTGGATATCTTGTTATTCCTGATGAGGTTGCAGATTCAGATGATGTTAAGTCAGCAGCATCTGTGGCAACAAGAATACTTGGATTCGTTAATGCGCCTTCACTTATGCAGAGAGTTGTTGCAAAATGTGTTGATGCAAAGGTTAATCTTGAGGCGTATGACAAGAACAGAAAAGCAATCTATGAAGGTCTTACAAAGTTAGGATTTGAGTGTGTAAAGCCAGAGGGGGCTTTCTATCTATTCGTAAAGTCACCTGTTGATGATGAAAATGTTTTCTGTGAAGCAGCTAAGAAGCATAATATCCTTATGGTTCCTGCATCATCATTTGGCTGCCCTGGATATGTAAGAATTGCATATTGTGTATCTTATGAGACAATTGTTAATTCATTACCACATTTTGCAGAAGTTGCTAAAGAGATGGGCTTATAATTAATTCGTGAAAGAAGAGGACATATATATGAAGACATGGGAGAAGAATATCAGAAGAGTTGAGCCATATGTGCCAGGAGAACAGCCTAAGGTTAAAGATGTGGTAAAGCTTAACACTAACGAGAATCCATATCCTCCAACACCAAAGGTGCTTGAGGCAGCAGAGAGAATGAATATCAGTGATTTAAGACTTTATCCGGACCCTGAGGTTACAGACCTTGTTCATGCAATAGCATCTTATTATGGAATGAATGATAACCAGGTGTTCGTGGGAGTTGGTTCAGATGATGTATTGTCAATGTGTTTCCTGACATTCTTTAATTCAGACAAGCCGATACTGTTTCCTAATATCTCATATTCTTTCTACAGTGTATGGGCAGATCTATACAGAATTCCATATGAGAAGCAGCCTCTGGATAAAGATTTTAATATTATTCCAGAAGATTATTACAAGGAGAATGGAGGTGTGGTATTCCCTAACCCTAATGCTCCTACAGCACTTTACATGGAACTTGATAAGGTTGAGGATATTATTAAACATAATCAGGATGTAGTTGTTATTGTTGATGAGGCATATATTGATTTTGGTGGAAAGTCAGCAATGGAGCTTGTTAACAAGTATGAAAATGTGCTTGTTGTACAGACATTTTCTAAGTCACGTTCAATGGCTGGTATGAGAATAGGTTACTGTTTTGGTAATCCTGAACTTATTAAGGCTCTTAATGACGTTAAATTCTCATTTAATTCATACACAATGAACAGAACTTCAATAAGCTATGGCATTGAGTCTGTTAATGATAAGGAATACTTTGAAGAGTGTGTGGGTAAGATAGTTAAGACAAGGGAGAATGCCAAGGAGCGACTTTCACAGTTAGGCTTCTCATTCCCTGACTCTAAGGCTAACTTTATATTTGCAACACACAAGAGTGTTCCGGCTAAGGAAATATTTGAAAAACTTAAAGAAAAGAACATATTTGTCAGATATTTTAACCAGCCACTTATTGATAATTACTTAAGAATTTCAATAGGAACTGATGAGCAGATGGAAAAGCTTTACGCTGCGTTAGAAGAGATAACAGGACAGGTTAAATAATATGGGAATACCATTTGAACAGAGAAATTTTCAGAAAGAACTTGATAAGAAGATAGCGGGCTTCCAGAAGGACGGGATTGTTCCAACTCTGCTTTTACACAGCTGCTGTGCACCGTGTAGCAGTCATTGTATTGAATATCTTTCTGATTATTTCCATATAACTGTATTCTACTATAATCCGAATATATCAGCCGAAGAAGAGTATAGGAAGAGAGTAGAGGAACAGAAGAGATTCATCAGTGAATTTCCGGCAAAGTATAAGGTTTCCTTCATAGAAGGCGATTATGATACTAAAGAATTCTATGACATAGCTAAAGGATATGAACAGTGCAGGGAAGGTGGGGAAAGGTGCTTCCGCTGTTATGAGTTAAGACTAAGGAAGACTTGTGAAACTGCAAAAGCCGGTGGATTTGATTATTTCACAACAACACTCACGATAAGTCCATTGAAAAATAGTGTTAAACTGAACCAGATTGGTGCACAGCTTGAAGAAGAGTATGGTATGCCATATCTGCTTTCTGATTTCAAGAAAAAGGAAGGATATAAGCGTTCTATAGAGTTATCTAAGGAATATGGACTGTACAGACAGAATTATTGTGGATGTGTGTATTCGCGTTGATTTTTACATGAATAATATGGTATACTGAACATAGAATTTTGTGAGATTAATAATTGAATAATAATATATGCATAACATTCATGCATGGAATGGAGGACTGGTTATTATGGCAAAGAAACATGGATTAGCTAAGATTGTATTAGGAGTTGGTGTAGCAGCAGTTGCCGGTAAAGTGGCACTTGATAAGTTTAAAAAGACTAAGGAAAGATTTGTTAAGGAAGAGAATGACAGTCTTGATTATGAAATCCGTAAGTATAATGCTATTGGAGAAAAGAAAGTAATAGAGGTGGAGGATGAAGTGTTTTCCGGATGTGAACTTAAAGCAGTTGCATCTAAGACAGTACTTGATCTTGGTCTTGCAGTTTTTGAGAAAGATGTATATATTAATTTTTCAAGTAATGCAAGCAGTGTGACAATCATATTACCAGAAGGAGTTAATGCTACATGTGATATATCAAGAAAGATAGCAGGTGTTAAGAATCTGGTTGATAATGTTGATGAGGAAGGAATACACACTGTATATATTATAGGTAAGGCTGTATGCAGTAATGTTGAGGTTATTCCTGTTAATTTCTATGTTGATGAAGAGGACGAAGAGGATTCTGATTTTGAAGACGAAGATGATTTTGATGATAATATCATTTTTGACGAGAAAGACGGAGACGTTGAGGTCGAAATCAAAGTTATTAATGAACAGGAGAAACCTGTTAAAGAAGATACAGATAAGAAAGAGGATTCTAAGAAGGAAGATTCAGCCACTGAGGAATCTGAGGAGGCCTGAATATATACTGAAGAGCAGGATATATGAAGTACAGAGACAGGATATTAGAGTATTTTGATAATATAGCAGATGGAACAGTTGTGGTAGTTAATGATCTGTATGATAAAGGCTTTGAAAAGATGGGGCAGACAGCTTTTTTCAGGGCAGTTGAGAGACTGGCATCAGATGGAGAGATTATCAGGGTTGGAAAAGGATTATATATTAAGAAGTCTGATGCTGATAATAATAGAACGGAACTATTGCTGAATTATTTTTTTGGGGAAGATAATTCAAGGGGGATGTTTACCGGAATGCATCTGTATAATAAGTATTCACTTACCAGAACTAAATCAGACAATATTGAACTTATGTCGGTAATGTGTAAGGGCAGTACGTGTCATATTGATAATATTTTAGTAAGAAGACCAGGCGTGGAACTTAATTTTGAGAATACAAGAGTTATTGAAGCTTTAGAGATACTTCAGAATTATAGTGAGATTCCACAACTGGATAAGAATAAGTTTGCAAGATATGCAAAGCAATACGCCAGAGGATATAATGATGCTTCGGCTGTAGAGGTTCTTAATAACATGAAGTACAAGAAAAGGACAATAGCATTTATGAAGAAAATTCTTGACATGTATAAAGTACCTAATACACTTTCACAGTTTCTTAGTAATGCTTCAGATTATAAGATACCTACATTCTACAAGCTTGCAAGATGAGCGGCTTGTGCGGTTAGTAAGGTATTAATGAGAGAAATGGCAAGACCTTCACTGCAGTAACTCTGTAGTGAAGGTTTTTTAATAATTATGAAGAAATGAGGAATTACATATGTTAACAAGACAATCTATACATATTGCTATGCTTTTATGGAGCTGCATATTCTGTGTGATAGTAGGCGTGTGTATATTATTTGTGAAATATTATGATAAACGCAACCGGAATGTAATGGCATGTATCATGTTTGGAATGGCTCTGCTTCTTATTAGTGATTCAGGTGCATGGGCATTCAGAGGTAATACTACATATTCTGGATTCTGGATGGTAAGAATATGTAATTTTCTGGTATTTCTGATGAGTGATGTTGTGATAATGATGTATCACTCATATGTGTGTGTTAATCTGTTTGGTGGTAATTATAGTTATGAGATTAAAACATTTATAAAAAAATTGCCAGTAAGGGCTGTATGTGGATATTATGTATGCCTGACAGGAATAGCACTGGTTATTATATCTCAGTATACGGGACTATATTATAGTTTTGATTCATCCAACAGGTATTATAGATGTGCCGGTTATCCAATTTCATTAATCATTCCATTGGCTGCCATGATTATAGATATGTCATTGCTTATCCAGTATAGAAAAAGGATTACAACAATATTGATGGTTTCAATGATATCATATATTGTGTTGCCAGTTATATCTGCAATTGTTTTGTTTTTCTATTATGGAATATCTCTTGTTAATATATCAATGACAATATCTGTACTGTTTATGTTTATGGTTTCAATTATTGAGCAGAGCAAGAAGGCAGCACAGAAAGAAAAGGAACTCTATGATATTAGAACCAAAATGCTTTTATCGCAGATAGGACCACATTTTATATATAACACGCTTTCAACTATTAAGATATTGTGTAAGAAGAATCCTGAGCTTGCTGCTGAGACTACGGATGAGTTTGCAAGGTATCTGAGGGGTAATATAGCAGCTCTTGATAATGACAGGCTGGTTGGCATAGATAACGAAATAAGGCATGCTGAATGTTATCTTTCAATAGAACAGAAAAGATTTGGCGACAGAATTAAATATAGACTTAATATTCGGGACAAAGATGCCCTTCTACCATCTCTTACTATACAGCCATTAGTTGAAAATGCGGTTAAACATGGACTTATAAAGAAAGAAGATGGCGGTAATATAGAAATAAAAAGCTATAATGACGGACATTATCATATTATTGAAATTATAGATGACGGGGTTGGATTTAATGTGTCTGATATTGAAGCTATTGGAATGGAACATGTTGGAATAAGAAATGTTAAAAGCAGGGTAATGGATAAATGTAAAGGAGAACTTCTTATTAATAGCAGTGAAGGAAAGGGAACAACTGTTACAATAAGAATACCTGTATAAAATCAGGAGGGATGCAGGATGAATATACTAATTGCGGATGATGAAGTGCTTGTGATGGAAGATATATATGATAAGGTAAAAAAGTTAAGACCAGATGATAATATAAAGGCTTTTTCGCGTCCTTCACAGGTTTTGGAATATATAAAAGATAATAGCGTGGATATTGCATTTCTTGATATTAATATGGGTTCTGTAAGTGGGCTAGAGATAGCAAGAAAGATTAAACATATTAATCCTACAGTAAATATTATATTCATTACGGCATATTCGGAATATGCAATGGAGGCCATAGGATTAAGATGCAGTGGATATCTTATGAAGCCTGTTAATGATGAAGATATTGAGAGAGAGCTGGATATGTTAAGAAACCCTGTTGAAACACAGAGTATCAGAAAACAGGATAAAGGATTATTCTTTAAATGCTTTGGTAATTTTGATGTATTGTACAATGGAATTCCATTGAAATTTGAAAGGATTAAATCAAAAGAACTGATAGCATATCTTATAGATCAGAGGGGAAGTTCTGTTACGGCTAATGAATTGTGTTCATCATTGTGGGAAAATTCAGATAATGATGCAAAAAATATGCAATATCTACAAAAATTAAAACGAGATTTAATTAAAACGCTGAAATCATGTGATTCAGATGACGTATTTATTCATACAAGAAATAATTATGCGGTAGATCCTAACATGATTGCATGTGATTACTATGATTATATTGATGGAAGACCTGAGGGAATACGAGCGTATAATGGACAATATATGAATCAGTATTCGTGGGCTGAAGTAACAAAGGCTAATCTTATAAACGAGAATTAATAACAGGATAATATGGCAGAAAGAGGCGGGAAATTTTTATTTTCCGCCTCTTTTTGTCCTATAGTTGTCCCATAAGCTGTGGTAAGTTAATGGTGTATAAAACGGACAAATGAATATTTTCAGAATATATTTTTGACGGATTTTAGGAGGAATGAGTTATGAGGAGACTTACAAGGTGCTTCAACAAAAGGCTTGTTTCATTTCTTCTGACAATCGCAATGATAGCGGGAGAAATGATGAGCAATGGATTGATGCTTACAGCTAGAGCGGATATGTCTGCGCCTGTTTCACAACAGAATGTATCTGCACAGTCAGTTAATGGCATTAATCTTGGAAAACAGACAACAATAAAAAAAGGAGATGGAACCATAGCATATTCATTTGGAAATGCTGTGGTTAATTATTCTGGAAGCGGTATACGTTCAATGATGGTTATGCTTCCATACGAAGGAGATACTGCATGTACAATTAATCTTCCATCAGGATATTCACAGTTTACAGTGAACAATGAAACTGATGATTATAAGATAATTAATATTGCAGCAGGTACATCAGTACAGGATGTCCAGAATTATATAAGAAACATAACATTTTCATTTAAAGATGATGTTATGCAGGATGATATAACATTTGTTATTGGTGAAACAGAGATTAAGGAAAAGTTATATTATAATTATGATAATCAGCATTTTTATCAGTATGTTGATAATAAGATGTCATGGACCGATGCATATAAGGCTGCAAAGAGCACATATGTATTCAACACACAGGGACACCTTTATGTTCCTGCTGATGTGCAATTTAGTGAACATGAATATTCATTCCTTTACAAAAATGTTCTTAATGAAGGGGAATATAATGGATGGATAGGAGTTACAAGACTTAAATACAATGCATCGAAAGATACATTTGATAAGAAGTCAGCAGAAGATTTCAATTCAACAGTTGCATATGCATCGCCATATTATGCTCTCGATGGAAGAGGCAATAATGTACTTTTCAGATATAGTACTGTCCTTAGTAAAAAGTATAATAGTTTCAGCGGATTATTTAGTGCATTTGACAGATTTCATGCATTTACAGATCATTGTTATGCAGATTTATATATATGGCAGGTAACATGGAATCATGAAGATCCATATGAAGATTATCGATATTATGAACCAGTGTGGGATGCAGGTAAGTCTTGTGTAATGTTAAGGACTAAATATGGCAAATCAGGACTTGAATCGGGAAGCTGGGTTACAGAGAGTGAAAGTGGAAGTACAACAGATTATAATTATGGATATTTTGTAGAGTATGGTATTGATTATAAGTCAGACAGTACATGGCAGAATGCAATTAATGCCACATCGGCTATTACTCCTGCAACTAAGATGATGAAGCCGTATATGTCAATAGATTATATTAATGAGGTATTTACAGGGTTTGAGGCAGGTAAGTCATACCTTTTAAAGGTTGATGGAATAGAGACAGATATGCCTTCAATATCAGATGATGGAACTGTTGCCATTCAGGAATCATGGATGGGTCAGATGGTTTCATTTGCAGTTAAAGGCAATGGAGAAACTACTATTGACAGTGATTATTATGAAATTAATGTTCCATCAAGACCAGGAGTGCCAATAGGAATTAAGGGTGACAACAGAACATTGGCAGGACTGACATCTTCAATGGAATATAAAGCAGAAAATGACGACGAATGGACACCAGTAACCACATCAGTAGTCCAGAAACTTAAAGCAGGCAGATATTGTGTAAGAGTTGCAGCAACAACATCATCATTTAAGTCTGGAATTACAGAGATTGAAGTTACAAAGGGCGGCGCAACATATGAACTTAATGTTAATAAGAAGGTAGATGTTGCTCTTGCAATTGGTACAACAAGCGTTGATTATAGTGATTTTGAAAATGATCTGCGTGGATGTATAAGCAGATTGTATCCTGAGATCAGCCAGGATAATCTTAATATAATGGCTACACAGGCTGTTGATGCGTCAAGCCAGAATAACTTTAAGTGGCTGCAGTTTGATCACTCTTCTAAAACTAATAGTAATACGTTTTCACAGGTATATACAGAATCATCTGGAAATTTATATGGCTATAAAGATAATCATATAGTATCAGAAGAAAATGGGACAAAGCTTACTTTTTATGGATATGGTTCACCTTCATACGCTGATTTCATGCTTTTAGAAAATGACCAGCAGACAAAGAAAAGCTTTTCTTTTGACATCAAGGAATATTTCGCAGCAGATGCCCTTTATGGAACGGGATTCTTCTTTAACTGTAACATGAAATATACTAATAGTTATTCAACTAAAGAGGCTGCATATAAGGCACATCAACTTCTTATGGATGGATATCTGATGGTCATTGAATATAATGGAAGCAGTGCAGCAGGTGTATCAATATATCAGTTTACTGATCTTAATCTGTATAACTTCCATAATGCCAGTGCTTCGATAAATTCTGTACTTGATGGATTGAAAAAAAATGGGGCAACAGTGACACAGTTATCTCATGTTAATGCAAGTTCAACTGTATCGGCAGGAAACTTCAGTTATGGAACAGCGTTCAGAACTTCAGATGATTTAAGAAGATTCAGGGTAGACGTAACACCAACATCAGTCAAGGTGTATTATATTGGATATGATGATCCAAATCATGATGTAGCAATGACTAAGGCTGAAAAGTATAAATATGACACCGCAAATGAGCTAATATCATCTTTTGATAAAAAAGAGATGGAAAAATTTGACAATAAGAAATTCCCTGAAAATGATAATGATATAAAGTCATATCTTTTAATCAGTGCAGAACTGAATGAAATGTATGGCGGAAGTGATTTTGGTCCTATGACCAAGTATGGTTCACATAATTGTGAAAGACTTACCAAGGTGGAATACTCTAACCTCAGCATGACAATGGAACAGGTTAAATCATTGACAGAAACTCTTCGTCAGCCAGAATGGAACAACAATACAGAAAAGTTTCTTATTAACCTTAATGAGGATCCAATCAATGATTTTGATAGTCCTTCAATAACCGCAGAACTTCTTAACAGACTGCAGAATGATGATATATATTACATTGGATGGTGTTCAAGTAAGAATAGTGATAAGTCACTTTCTTTTTTGAAGAAGAATGACCTTAAAGGAAGCATAATAGATGTTGCAAGCACATCAGTGGCAATTAATAAACAGACATATAATGTAGGTAATACTGTTGATTTAGGAGATGAAAGAACATATACAATATCATCTAAGTATGATGCCCAGATAGTTGCTATAGCTAATGCAATATATGAAAGATACGCCAAGTCGTCAGGTAATAAAGATGTTGTTCTGCTTGATTCTGAAAAGAATGTCACAATATCTAAAGCAGATGTTACTAATACAGCAGATGAATACTGGCCTAATGGTAAGTGGAGAATTGACTATTATGATTCTGTCAGATTATCAGATGACAGTCAGCCTGTAACATCAGAATGGATGTCAGATTATAGATGTGATTTTGATAAGACTGGTACATATAAGATATATTATGCAGCGCTTTCTGAGAATGAAGACGGAGTCGCTGATGAACCATTAAAGACAGTTGTGGTTCATACGGCACCAACAGTTTCATTTACAAGTGCAATTGACACATCAGCTAAGAAGATTAATCTTGTAAGTAATTCATATGATCCGGATGGAGATGATGAACTTAAATATGAATGGAAATATTGTGATCTTTCGGGTAGTAATGCAACCGAAAAGATTACTTTATCGTCAACTGGAAATACAGCAGAAATAACTAATCTGGTAGATGGACATATGTATCTTGTAACTCTTACTGTGACAGATTCATATGGAGCTTCCAATATATATTCATTGCAGGTTAATTATAGTTCGCAGAGCTCAAGCCAGGCGAAAGTTGCTCCTGTAGCATTCTTTACACTTGATAAATCAATGGTAATAACAAGTGCAGGTTCAGATGGAAGTATTAATATAACAGATACAAGCTATGATCCGCAGGCAGATACAATTACTTCTAGAGCATATACTTTGTATAAGCCAGATGGAACAACAATGGAACTTTCACCAGACGCTTCTGGCAAAGTTGTAATCAGCAAGACGCTTACAACGGGCAAATATTCTATAGGTCTTGTTGTAAAGAGTGCTAATGGAACATCAACTGAAGTTAAACGTTACTTTAATATTGTACAGGACAATAAGGCACCGGAGGCTTCTGCATCACTTGCGGAGGGTGTGCTTGCAAGAAACAATAATAAGGTTACTCTTAGCTTTAAGGATGAAGGAGGCAGCGGATTTAAGAATTATAAGATAACTGTAACAGATTCTGAAAATACACCAGAGGATACAGAGTGGAATGTACCAAGTACTGATACATCTTCTGATGTAACTTTTAAGAATGAGAATGGCTCATATTATATTCATTATATTATTGAGGATAATGCTGGAAATACCAAGGCAGGATACTTTGGACCATATGTAAGAGAAGACTATATTGATACACCATATGATCTTTCATGGGATGCGGAAGTAACTCCTGTAATATCATGGAAGGGTGACAGCAGAATAGGAACAGTTTCAGGTACAGAGTATGTAATTAATATTTATAAGAATGGAAAGATATTTGACAGAATTAATACAACAGATACCAGATATACAGTTCCAGCAATTGTAAGAAGTGGAGAAGGTGAATATACATTTACAGTACAGGCAGTTGATAACGAGTACAATACTTATTCATCTTCAATAGCCAAATCGCCAGCATTTAACTATAAAAAGCCTGATGGCATGGTTAATGTCAAAGGTGGAAAGTTAAATATCAGTTCTGGAAATATTACACAGGATGATCTTGATGAAGTATTTGGCGGATATGCAGAAATTGTCAGTGATAAGCCTCTTACAATCAGGATAAATGGAGACGTTGAATTAGATGAACCATTAGAGATATATGAAGATCCTGTAACAGAAGACGGAGCAGGTATTAATATAGATCTTAATGGACATGAATTTAAGGGTAAAGATGGTGATGAGGAGTCACCAGATGGAAAGGCTGCAATAACAGCAGGTTCTGATAATATTGATATTAATATTAAAGGTGATGGAGAAGTATCTGGTGGTAACGGATACAATGGAGAGACCGGAGGCAATGGCGGTAATGCCATTGATTTCAAAAACACTACAGGTTGTTCATTTAGTAACGGACCAGATGCATCAGTCATTGGTGGCAATGGAGGTACAGGTTCAGAAAGTACCGGAGGCAATGGTGGTAATGCTATTGCAGGAAATGGCAGCACTGATGTAACAGGTAGCGGAAGCCTTAAAGGCGGAGATGGTGGTAATGGTGCAACTGCCGGAGGCAATGGCGGTAATGGTGTAGACCTTGCCGGTGGTAATGTTACAATTAACCAGCCAGGTTATGTCGGAGGCGGTAATGGCGGCTCTGGAGATAAAGGAGGCAATGGCGGTAATGGTATAGATCATAAAGGAAATAATCCTGATGATACTGTTACTATCAGACCGGGAACTAATGTTGAAGGTGGAATCGGTGGTAATGGCAATTATGGCAACGGCGGTAATGGCGGAACTGCTGCGGATACCAATTATGCAGATATTAATAACAAAGGTAATCTTGCTGGCGGTAATGGTGGCTCAAGCTCTAATGGAGCAGGAGGTAACGGCGGATCAGGAGCCAGATCAGAGAATGGTAATATTATTTCACTTATAAAAGACCCAGAAGGCGGAAGTGGCGGTATAGGTGCAGATGGTACAGCTGGAAATTCAGGTGACAGCCGTCATGATTCTGGCGAAACAGGAACGGGTGCTGGTGGAAATCTAGATATTACACAGCCTGATTTTGATGATCTGAGCCAAAAGGTTGATAATGGTGAAATGTCTGAAGATGAAGCAGCAAAACTTATCCTTGAAGCGCAGAAGAAAGGACAGGAAAAGGCAGATCAGATATTTGGAAAAGGCAATACTACATATGATGTAGAAACTAATACAATAATACTTAATAAAGATGTAGAACTTGAAGATACTGTTGAGATACCATCAGATATTAATATAGATCTCAATGGACATAAGATTACAGGACCAGATGGAACAAAGGATTTACCAGACGGAAAACCGGCAATTAAGGTTACAGGTGATGATGTTGATCTTGGAATTACTGACAGCAGTGAAGCAAAAGGTGGTTCTATCCAGGGTGGAAATGGAGCATCAGGTGGTAATACATCCACAGGAGGTTCATCAGAAGCTGGAAATGGAGCACCGGCTATTGCCTATGGTACTGGAAATGGAAAGTTAGATATTGGAGAAGGTACTAATATAAGTGGTGGTAACGGAGGTGATTCTTCAACTGGTTCAGCAGGAGATGGCGGTAACGCAGTTGATGCACCTAATGCAGATATTAATCTTGATGGTTCTGCATCCGGAGGTAATGGTGGTTCAGGAAATACATATGGCGGTAACGGCGGTGCCGGTGTAAATTCTGGCAATGGTAATGTTAACATCAATGAAAATGGACAGGCATCCGGAGGTAATGGCGGAAGCGGTAATGTTGGTGGTAATGGCGGTAATGGTATTACTGCTGATGGTTCAGGCAGCCAGCCGGGCTCTGGTAATGGTAAAGTTAATGTTAATCCATCCGCAGGAGTAAGCGGAGGCAATGGAGGAACAGGTATAACAGGTGCCGGTGGAAATGGTGGTAACGCAGTTGAATCTACTAATAAGGACGTAGATATTCCGGATGGAACTGCTAATCCAGGTAATGGAGGAACAGGTAAAACCGAATCTGGAAATGCAGGTCAGAATTCTTCAGTTAAGAATAAAGCTAATGGTGGAGAATTAAGACTTGATGATCTGTATGATGATACTAAGACACCAGAAGAAATACAGGATATTCTTGATAATGTATTCGGAGCAGGTAATACATCTTTGATTAAGGATGAAGAAACAGGCAATATAATAATTGACGTTAAAAACAATGTTGAGCTTGATAATCCGCTTGTAATAATTCCATCACAGAATGGTAAGAATGACATAACATTTAACCTTAATGGTAATACAATAAAGGGACCAGATGGAACAAAGCATTCACCAGACGGAAAACCAGCGATTAAGGTTGATGGCAATAATGTCAACATTACTATTGAAGATAATGGTACTGGTGGAGGAATATCCGGTGGTAATGGATATAGTAACAAAGGAACAGATAATGATGGAAAAGGTGGTAACGGAGCAAGTGCTATTGACTTTGGAAATTCCGAGAATTCATCATTAGATGTGGCTCCAGGAGCAACAGTTTCAGGAGGAAAAGGTGGAGATGCTGTGTATGGACCAGCCGGAAATGGTGGCAGTGCAATAAGCAGTGATGTTTCATCTGATACAGATAAAGATAAGGCATTAGATATTACAATCGGCGGTAATGTCAGTGGCGGTAATGGCGGATACAGTGCCAAGGGAGAAGGTGGAAACGGCGGAAGCGCTGTAGCAGCCCCTAAGGCAGATATTAAGGTTCCTGAAAGCGGAACAGCTTCATCAGGTAATGGTGGTAACTCTGGAGCATCAGATGCTAATGCTGGTAATGGTGGAAGCGTATTTGATGGTGATGACCAGAATATTGATGTATCAGGAAGAGTTAACCCAGGAAATGGAGGAACTAATTCAAGAAATGATAACAATAATGGTTCGTCTTCAGGTATATCATCAGGTTCAGGCTCTCAGCCTAACTTTAATGTAATTACAGATAATAAGAAGGATGAGGATACTAAAACATCATTTACAGGACCTTCAACAGTCAGGGTTGGCGAAGAATTTGAAGGTAAGCTTGATGTGAACAGTAAGTATGCTGATAATCCTTTTGTATCTAAGCCAGATAATGTAACAGTTACGATTAACGGAAAAGAGCAGGATGTAGATGTTGTAACAGAAGAATGGGATGACAGTAATAAGCCTGATAAGATTACTTACAACAAGAAGACAGGTGATCTGTATATTCCGGCTGATATGGTTACAGGAAGTGTAAGTATAAGTGATGAACCTGTTATTCCTGAAAGTTGTGAAGTTACTGATGATTTTGCAAAAGATAATAATAAGACAGTTGAAGATGTTATTAAGGATGCACTTATCGCTGGTGTAGAAGATATCGATATTAATACATCCGTAAAGATGGATGAAGATATAACAATACCAGAGAGAAGCAATGTAACTGTTAAAGAGGGGAATACAATATCTCCTAATGGAAATACAATTACAATTAAAGGAAGCCTTACTGTGGAAGGAGATGTTGATTACAGTAATGGAGGTAAGTTTATATTGCCAGATGGCACTGTTATAAATGAACATCCAAAGTCTGCAACAACAAAGAATTCAACAGTATATGATGAATCACACACAATAAAAGTTGATAATAATACGATTGAATCTGTTACTATTAATGGAAAAGAAACTGCATTTGATGAGAACGGCAGAATTGATTTAACAGAGAATGGAAGGTATGTTATCAGAATTAAAGATAAGATTGGCGATGAAATAACATATATTATCAGGGTACTTGGTAAAGATGAGGTGAATGGACTTAGAGAAGAAACAATAGATAAAGAGAAAACTTATATATATGGTGTAGGTGAGATTAATTTCAAAGTTGATAATAAAGCAAACAGCTTTACAGGTTCTGTAGTTAATTCTAAGACAACTATTGAAGCAATTCTTGACAAAGATAGCAGAGATATGGTATCAAAAGGTAGTCTTGTACAGATTAGAACAGTTATTGATGATTCACAGGATGTAATTAATCCAGATGAGGCAGCTGGTATCCAGGCTGATATCGATAACTCACAGTACAGTTCTTATATTAATGCAGGATTATTTGATATAACTCTCAACTATAAGATTGACGATAGTGATTGGATGAAGTGTACGGATCCAACTGATAAGGTAAGAATTATTCTTAATGTTCCGGAACAGTTAAAGGGGCTTGATGCTGAATATGTAGTTGCAAGATACCATGATGGAGAAGTAACATATCTTGAGGATCTTGATGATTCAGCAGATACAATAACTATTGAGACAGACAAGTTCTCAACTTATGCGGTATTATATAAGATTAATGATTCAGGTCAGACAGATTATGCTGTATCAGCAGCTACTGGAGATAATATGCCGGTAATGCCATTCGCAATACTTATGATGATTTCCTTGATTGGAATAGCGGGAGTTATTCTTAATAAAAAAAGGAGAATATTATAATATGAAAAAAATAATGATTGCATCTGATATACATGGATCAGCATATTATTGCAGAAAACTGCTTGAAAGATTTCAGGAGGAGAGGCCAGACAGGCTTCTTCTTCTGGGAGATATATTGTATCATGGCCCAAGAAATGACCTCCCTAAGGAATATGCACCAAAGGAAGTTATAGCTATGCTCAATCCATTAAAGAATGATATTATCTGTGTCAGGGGTAATTGTGATACAGAAGTTGATCAGATGGTTCTTGATTTTAATGTTCTTGCTGAACAGGCATATGTTAATTTTAATGACAGGTCTATAGTAATTGCTCATGGTCATAAGCTTGATGAAAAGAATATTCCGGCATTAAAGGAAGGGGATATTCTTCTGTGTGGACATACACATGTTCCTAAATGTGAAAAGAGAGATTACTATACCTATATGAATCCAGGTTCAGTATCTATTCCTAAAGAGAATTCAGAACACAGTTATATGATATTAGAAGATAAGTTCTACTGGAAGAATCTTGATGGAAATGTATATATGGAATACTGATATATTATATTTATTTAATACATTTTTAATTGCATTTATGAGTCGGTGTGTTACCATATGATTGTTGATGTTGACAGACTTCAATATTCAGAAAGGGAATGTAGTTATGAACCGATTCAGACAGAGTTTTTCAAGATTTATGTATGGAAGATATGGTATGGACCAGCTTTCCAGACTATTATCATATGTAGTTCTTGCGTTAATAATACTTACATTCTTTCTTAAGAACAGTTTATTATATACTGTAGCACTTTTGGGGCTTGTTTTAATATATTTCAGAATGTTTTCAAGAAATATTTCAAGGAGAAGCGCTGAGAATGAGAAGTACATGAGATTTCATTATAAGTGCATGGGAAGATTCAATAAAGTAAGAGCAAGAATTAAGGATAGTAAGACACATAGAATATTTAAGTGTCCGAGCTGTGGGCAGAAGATAAGAGTTCCTAAGGGAAAGGGACGAATAAGTATCAAATGTCCAAAATGCAGAATAGAATTTATTAAGAAGACATGATATCAGACTGTCAGTCGTCATAAGTATGGCGATTGGCAGTCTTTTATATTATCTGCAGCATAGATATTGATTAAAGAATATATAAGGGCAGAATATGAATCCAAGGATTGAAAATCTGTTGCAGATAAGTGTGCAGGCTGATGAAGTAAGAGACAGTATTCCTGATATGAAAGCAGGATATAACAGTCAGGGGAGAACGTGGGAGGTAATTGTCAAGGCAACGGAATCTTTGCAGGAGATAAAAGGAAAATATGGAAATGCTGTATTTACAGAACTTCTGTGTGGATACTGGATAATTACGGCGTCGATTGAGGATATAGAACGACTTGCAAATGAACCGGATGTTATATTTATAGAAAAACCAAAAGCATTATATCTTGAGTTGTTTGCTGCAAAATCCGAAGCATGTGTCAACACTGCTAAATCTCCAGCAACTTCATATGGAGGGGTAGCAGGCAGAGGAGTACTGGTTGCAATAATAGATTCAGGGATTGATATATCCGACAGGGAATTTCTTAATGTTAACGGAACAACGAGAATCAGGAATCTGTGGGATCAGGGGACAGGGATTGTCTATTCGCAGGACGAAATTAATGGAATATTAGAGGAAAACAGGCAGCTAAGAAGCAGATATCTTCCGGCGGCAGATAATACCGGACATGGAAATGCTGTGGCAGTAATTGCATGTGGTAACAGCGGGGTAGCTTCAGAATCTGATATTATTGTTGTTAAGCTGGACAATGCCGATGGAGATTCATTTGTAAGAACGACACAGCTTATGCGGGGACTTGATTATTGCATAAGAAAGGCAATTGAATATAAACAGCCTATAGCGGTAAATATAAGCTATGGAGGAACATATGGTAATCACGAAGGTAACTCTGTGTTTGAAATGTTTATAGATGATTGCTGTGGAGTATACAAATGCAGTGTATGTATTGGGGCTGGTAATGAGGGCGAGGGAAGAACACATTTTTCAGGGAAACTTGATGCCGGAAATATCCAGTATGCCGAACTTGCGATAGGAGACTATGAACCACAGATAAGTATCCAGATATGGAAAAGAGCAATTGATGATGTATTAATAGAATTAATTTCGCCTACAGGACAGGTGATAGTTATTAGTGACAGGAATGCTGGTGTAGTAAAGAACCAGATAGGAGAAATAAACATAGTATCAAGAGCATTTGGTCCGGGTCCATTCTATATGGAGGAGGAGATATATGTAGCTATGGCTGCCACAAATGGATATATTACAGCAGGGATATGGAAATTAAGATTTCTGCCATTAAATATACTTGATGGACAGTTCAATATGTGGCTTCCACCTGTATCTACATTAAGTAATTCTACTGGATTCTTAAAACCTTCTCCAGAGTATACATACACAATTCCTTCGACATCAAGAAGAGCGATATGTGTAGGAGCTAATGGAAGATATCCGGGAAGTGTGGCAACATTTTCGGGAAGAGGGATTAATGTTAAGAGCGGGCTTATATTATATGCCAAACCGGATATAACAGCACCAGGTGTTAATATAAGCATTCCGGGAGTAACGGAAAGATATGTTACAGGCACTTCATTTGCAGCGCCTATGGTAACAGGAGCGGCAGCTATGCTTATGGAATGGGGGATTGTGAAAGGAAATGACCCCTATATGTATGGAGAGAAGATAAAAGCATACCTGATAGAAGGAGCAACCAGAATTGGCAATGTATGGCCAGACTCGGCAAGAGGATGGGGAGAATTATGTGTTGCATCAAGTGTTCCGGCAATTAATGCATTTAGTACTTGAAAAATATATAAAAATTGTGGTAAAGTATGTTTAACATATAAATATTGTGTGTTTATAGAAATGAGGTTATATATATGAAGATTTCAACAAAGGGAAGATATGCACTCAGAGTCATGATTGACCTTGCAGAACATAATACAGGAGAATATATTCCGCTTATGGATATTGCCAAGAGACAGGATATTTCAGAGAAGTACCTTGAGGCAATTGTTGCAACATTAAGCAAGAATGATTTCCTTATATCATTAAGAGGAAAGGGCGGCGGATACAAGCTCGCACGTAATCCGGAGGACTATTCTGTACTTAGCATACTCCTTGTAACAGAAGGTTCACTTGCGCCGGTTGCATGTCTTGAAAAGAAGCCTAACAGATGTCCTAAAGTTGCAGAGTGTAAGACATTACAGATGTGGGAAAATTTTGAGAAGCTTGTTAATGATTACTTTGGTAATATTACGATAGCAGATCTGGTCAATTCTAATGTAGGAATAGACAGCTACATTATTTAATGAGCGTTAGTGAGGGGAACATGTATGCGTGTTCATCCCGAACAGCGAATGGCTGCCTGATAATTTTCAGGCAGTTATATTTTTTCTTAAATAACCTATTGACATACTAGGTAAAAATGTTTAATATATGGACAGTTCAATAAATATTGAATGTTCATCGCATAACAGATGAAAGGATGAGGGATATATGAGTGGTTTTAACACATCACTGCTGCATGAAGGCGTTGACGATTATCCTAATGGAGCAACACTTGTTCCGATATATCAGTCAAGCGCATTTAAGCATGAGAGTGCAGAGGAACTGGAGAGAATATTTGACAACAAGGCGATGGGATTCTCATATACGAGAATTAACAATCCGACTATAGAAGCATTTGAAAAGAGAATTACCAAGTTAGAAAAGGGATTTTCAAGCGTAGCATGCTCTTCCGGTATGGCGGCAATATTTAATGCCATTGCCAATATCGTAAGGCAGGGAGATGAGGTTGTTGCTTCATGTGGATTATATGGCGGAACAGTTGAACTGTTTGAGGATCTGGAAAGCTTTGGTGTTACAGTTAAATATGTAGCTGATATTAAGCCTGAATGCTTTGAGGAGCTTATAACAGATAAGACAAGAGTTGTATTTGCAGAGACAATCGGTAATCCTAAGCTTGATGTAACAGATATCAAGGCAGTAGCGGATGTTGCACATGCACATGGAATTCCACTTATAGTTGATAATACGGTATCAACTCCATATCTTATACAACCTATAACGCTTGGAGCTGATGTGGTAGTTAATTCATCATCAAAGTACATTAATGGAAGCAGTGATGCGATAAGTGGAATACTTACTTTTAATGGAAAGTTCAAGTTTGATAAAGAAAAGTATCCTGGACTTAAACCATATTTGAAATTCGGTCCAATGGCATATATAATTAAACTTCGTAACGGATTATTCAGAAACACAGGTGGATGTCTTTCACCACAGAATGCATTTCTTAATAATCTGGGACTTGAGACATTAGGGCTTAGAATGGAGAGACACTGTTCTAATGCGTATGAGCTTGCCAGATACTTAGACACATTTGAAGGAATTACAGTTAATTATCCGGGACTTGAGAGCAGTCCATACCATGAAGTAGCTGATAAGCAGTTTACCAAAGGTTATGGTGCGATAATAACATTCAGGGTTGGAAGCAAGAAAAGAGCATTTAAGATAATTAATGCATTAAAGATTCCTAATATTGTTTCTAACATAGGAGATACCAAGACACTGGTTATCCATCCTGCTTCAACGATTGCACTTCATCTAAGTGACAAGGATAAGGAAGCTTCGGGAGTGTATGACGATCTGATAAGAGTCAGTGTAGGAATAGAGGATATAGATGATCTTAAGGAAGACTTCGGGGCAGCCTTAGAGTCTACTGATAATTAATAGTGCAAGGCACAGAAATTAGGATATTATGGCAGAGAAAGTTGATTATGGAACACTTAAGAAGGGCGGATTCATGAGACAGAAGCAGAAGAATAACTTCTCACTTCGTCTTGCAGTTGTAGGAGGATATCTTACAGCCGAGAATCTTACCAAGATTGCTGAAGTTGCAGAAAAATATGGAGACGGACATGTTCATCTTACATCAAGACAGGGTGTTGAGATTCCATTTATTAAACTTAAAGATATAGATGCTGTTAAGGAAGAACTTGCAGAGGGCGGCTGCAGACCAGGTGTGTGTGGTCCGAGAGTCCGTACAGTCACAGCCTGTCAGGGCAATACAATATGTCCTAGCGGTAATATAGATTCATATGACATTGCAGTTAAGTTAGACGAAAGATATTTCGGAAGAGAGCTTCCACACAAGTTCAAGTTCGGTGTTACAGGATGTCAGAACAACTGTCTTAAGGCAGAGGAGAATGATGTTGGTATCAAGGGTGCTGTTGATGTTAAGTGGATTGGAGACAAATGTATTGGCTGTGGCGTATGTGAGAAAGCCTGTCGTACAGGAGCAATCACAATGAAGGATGGCAAGGTTGCAGTTGATTATGACAAATGTAATTATTGTGGCAGATGTGCTAAATCCTGTCCAACAGATGCGTGGGACGCACCTTCTGCATATATCATTTCATTTGCAGGAACATTTGGTAATTCTATAAGCAGGGGTGAATCATCACTTCCGCTTATCAGAAGTGAAGAACAGTTATTCCGTGTCTGCGATGCGGCAATACAGTTCTTTGCAGACAACGCAAAGCCAAGTGAAAGATTTAAGTTCACACTCGACAGAGTTGGAAGAGAAGAATTCTATAAGAAGATTAAGGAGGCATACAATGGCTGATTTTGAAATTGATGATACAGTAGATATTACTGACGTGGTTTGCCCAACAACATTTGTTAAGGCAAAGGTAGCACTTGAGGAATTAGATGACGGACAGATTCTTGCGGTCAGAATGAATGATGGTGAGCCTGTTCAGAATGTTCCAAGAAGTATTAAGGAAGAGGGACATCAGATATTAAAGCTTACAGCTAATGAAGATGGTACATATACTCTTATTGTAAGGAAGGTAGAAGACGAGGATTAAGGAAAGGAGGGCTTATGGCAGCCAGAGCTAATACAGATAATTTTGAAGAACTGGTTCTTAAGTCAGAACTTCCGGTTCTTGTAGATTTTTATTCAGATTCATGTATTCCATGCAAGATGATGGCAGGGGTTGTAGGAGACATTGAAGATGATTACGAAGGAAAGCTTAATGTTTACAAGGTAAATGTTAACTTTGATGAATCGCTTGCTTCTAAATATGAAGTATTGGCAGCACCTACATTTGTTGCACTCAACAAAGGTGCTGAGACAGGCAGAATTGCAGGAAAGACAACTAAGGATGCACTGCTTGGATTATTTGAAGGATTAGTATAATAAACGGCGCAAGAAATGAGATTTAATTAAAGGGAGGAATGTTATGAAGATTACAGTTGCAGGAAACAAGAAGGAATATGAAGATGGAATTACAGTAGCAGAGCTTATTGTTAAGGAGAATGTTGAGAATCCAGAGTATGTAACAGTTACTGTTAATGATGATTTTGTTGAGAGAGACGATTTCGAGACAACAAAGTTAAATGAAGGCGATGCAGTTGAGTTCTTATATTTCATGGGAGGAGGAGCGTACTAATGGCGTTTACTAATGAACAGCTTGAAAGGTATTCGCGCCACATTATCTTAAAGGAAGTTGGAGCTAAAGGACAGAAGAAGCTTCTTAATGCGAGCGTGCTTATAATCGGTGCAGGTGGACTTGGTGCTCCTGCAGCTATGTATCTGGCAGCAGCCGGAGTTGGAACAATTGGTATTGTTGATGCTGATGAAGTTGATTTATCTAATCTTCAGAGACAGATCATCCATTCAACAGCAGATATTGGTAAGGCTAAAGTTAAATCTGCTAAAGAAACAATGGAAGCAATCAATCCTGATGTAACAGTTAAGACTTACAGAGAATTCGTTACATCTGAGAATGTTATGGATCTTATCAAGGATTATGATTTTATCATTGATGGAACAGATAATTTCCCTGCAAAGTTCCTTATTAATGACGCATGTGTTATGGCTGGAAAGCCTTTCTCTCATGCCGGTATCATAAGATTCAAGGGTCAGCTTATGACTTATGTACCAGGAGAAGGACCATGTTACAGATGTGTATTTAAGAATCCACCACCAAAGGACGCAGTTCCTACATGTAAGCAGGCAGGCGTTATCGGAGCAATGGGTGGTGTTATTGGAAGCCTTCAGGCAATGGAAGCTATCAAGTACATCATTGGTAAGGGAGATCTTCTTACAGGAAGACTTCTTACATATGATGCATTGAAGATGGAATTCCATACAATTAAGCTTCCAAAGGATCATCATTGTGCTATATGTGGCGATAATCCTACAATTCATGAGCTTATTGATTATGAACAGGCTGAATGTGATATGCATATGTAGGAGAAAATATATGTGATGGCAGAATAATGGGATAATCATGTGCAGGCACGCTTTCGCTACTATCTGAATCTTTGATTCAGATTTAGTTCCCAGCGGTACTAAGCTCGCCAATGCCTTCGGCTTTAGCTTGCTAAGTGCCGGTGACTCCAAAGTGCGCTGCACATGGTTATCTCATTATTCTGCTTATATATGTTTTCTCTTCCGGTGCGTGTGCGCGTAGCTTACGCTGGATAAGTATGAAAGTGATAATTTTGTTTTGGAGGACAGGTATGGTTATACGAATTAAAAAGCTGGATTATGATTCAATTGTACGTTATTGCTTAGATGGGCTTCCTAATGAATCTTGTGGGCTTATTGCGGGATTTGTTGATGGGGATGTTAAGTCTGTTGAGAAGGTGTATTTTCTTAATAATCTTGACCATAATAATGTGCATTTTACTATGGATCCTAAAGAACAGTTTGCAGCAGTCAAGGATGCAAGAAGTCTTGGTTTAACTATGCTTGGCAATTTTCATTCTCATCCGGAGACTCCGTCAAGACCTTCTGAGGAAGATAAAAGACTGGCATATGATTCGACAGCAGTATATATGATTATGTCACTTATGGATAATGACAATCCTGTGTTTAAGGCATTTGGCGTTGATAAGGACAAGAATGTTACTGAGCATGTGTTGGAAATTGTATAATATGTAAATAATGTTCGCTTACCACTGGCGGCTGATAAATGAATGGTTTGAAAATTACCTCTTCGCTTAGTTTAAGTGAAGGGGGTTTGTTTTTGTTAGGGGATTATGGAGGACAAATGGAGATAAAACACGCATAATTCCTTAATTCTCGCTATGATAGATTGTCATTTACCTGATTTGCTTAGCGTGACTAACAAAGCAATTTCCAGATGGGAAAAAGGAGACAGTTTTCCGGATATAGGTGTTATAGAAGAGTTATCAAGAATTCTTGATATCAGGATTCAGGATATTGTGATAGGGGAGATTAAGGAGCAGAATACAGATAGTGAAACAGCGGTTACAGAGATGGTAAGGGCAGCAAAGCTTCAGGGAAGGATAAAGAAAAGAGAACTTGTAACAGGATTCATATCTGCTGTTGTGATTGTATATATGCTTATATGTGGATGGTATTCATTCAGGGGGAAGATTGATAGTTCAGGAATACATTATCTTGGAATCTCTCTTGCTGTTATTCTTATAGTTATGTCTGTGAGAGAAACATTAAGCAGTGCAGATAGTAAAAATAAAACTGTATATAGGAAAATCTGTGATATAACAGGATTTGTTGGCATGGTATACAGTTTAATTATGATGATAATTGCAACATGTATATTTAGTAATCATGAAATGCAGTCGTGGAAGATAGATGGCAGTATAGGAATTATTATAAATATGCAGCTTATTATAATCTTTACAATTAATCTGGTTATGTTTGTTATAAAGAATTATGCAAGTGTAAGAAAATATGAAGGTATAAGTGGATGTTCATATAGCCTTATAGGGGCATGCTTTATGAACATGATGTATTCATGTCTGTTACATACATTGTCTGATATACAGAGCTTTAATAAATGGCTGGTGATTATTACGGCTATTACAGTCATTGAATTGATGGCTGTATATATTGTCAGGTTTGGTGTTATAAATCACAGACAGGTTTCATAAAGAACAGGAGCGTGTTACTTTTATCTGGTAACATGCTCCTGTATGATTTTAAGGTTAATTCTTCTTATTATTAAGAGCCTCTTCAGCTTTTGAATAATCTTCCTCTGAGTATTTAGTAAGAATCTGTTCTTTGGTTAGTCCTAATTCAATCATTGTAATAATTGCTGTCTGGCGTTCTTTTTGTACTTTAATTTCGCTATTGCGCTCGCCCTTCTGAACCCATTCATCTTCCATCTCCTGAACACATTTCCACATGGTAGTTCCACCTCCATTGTCTGATTCATTAAATATATCTGATAACTTGGAAAAACCGGTAATTGTTGTTACCAGATTGATGATTTCGCTATCTATTGATTTGTTGGTGTATTCTTCAGCTAGTCCCTGAAGATTCTTTGAATATATCTTCTGTGTAATGTCAAATACATTCTTAACATCTTCATTATAAAATTGATAGTGTTCTGAATCAAGTATCTGTACAAGATTTATCTTGTAATCAGAAAAGAAAGGACGCAGTTCGTCAGGAATATCAGTCATCATGTCAGATAGTGTGATAGGACCATTCCATGGAGATTCTCCATAGTAGAATATAAGTGTAATTATAGGGTGGATTTTGTCTGATTTATTCATGCCGGATAGAAAACTCGTATCAGAGTCAAAATTATTCTCTATCCTATGCATGTTGCGAAATTCATTACATTCCTTAAGATATCCAAGTCCATCATAAAGTAAAGACCTTACAGGCATGGCATAATGTGGATTGGTCTGTAGTTCCAGTCCCAGAATGGTAAATTCGATTCCATTATAGAATTTCTTGATGATGTCTCTTGTTCTGACAAGAGACTCGTTGTAATCATTGAATTGAATGATACCAGAAACATCGGTATCCATCTCAGTTAGTTCGTCAGGATTAATAACCTGTCTGCCATTGAAAGCTACGGCATTAAAAAGGTCAGCAAAGCGTTCATTATTGCGCCCAAAAGTTTTCATGATGGTATCAGGTTTATCCATTTTTATCTTTGAGTTATTCTTTTTCATAAATTACCCTTCTTAATTATAAAGTTGTACGATATATAATATATAAATGATATTATTATAATTGCAAAGATAAGTCAAGAAGAAAAAAACAAATGAAATAAATAGAATATAAAATTATGATAAACAGGAGTATTTGATGATGGCACAAAGCAGTTAAATGAAGGAACAAAGGAATTCTACGAACAGACAGACGGAATGGATACATAATAAAACAAAAAATGTGGTGCCATATCAATTAAGATGTGACACCACATTTGTATTATACATGAAATATCTCAACAAGAAATATCATTGCAAGTCCGTAATAAGTGACGACGGCAACAAGGTCGTTCACAGTTGTGATAAGAGGACCTGACGCAACAGCCGGGTCGATGTGAATCTTGTGGAAGAACATAGGAATAATAGTTCCCACAAGGCTTGATACAACCATTGCAACAATAAGTGACAGCCCGACACAGCCAGATATTAAAAATGCTGACATCCACGCGTATTTCTTGAATACATGAATATAAACACCTAAGAATACAAGTGCCATAATTCCAAGACTTGCACCATTAAGAAAACCAATCTTCATCTCTTTGAAAAGAAGAGATAACTTCTTCTTAGCACTTAAAGTCTCATCCATGAGTACACGAATAGTTACAGCAAGTGACTGTGTTCCGACATTACCTGCCATATCAAGAACGAGAGACTGGAAGCATATTACAATTGGAAGAACAGCAACTACTGACTCAAATATTCCTACAACTGATGATACTGCCATTCCAAGAAACAGCAGTATAATAAGCCATGGAAGTCTCTTCTTGATGCTGACAAGAATTGGCTCACTTAAATCGTCCTCGGAAGTAAGACCGGCAAGCTTAGCATAGTCATCGCCCATCGCATCATCAACCAGTTCAACGATATCTGTTGCAGTAAGGATACCACATATCTTACCATCTTCAGTAAGTACTGGAATAGAATCCTCTTCATAATCTGCAATCTTATCGATACATTCACTGATATTTTCATGCTCATATACATAAGGATAAGAGCTGCTTATTATGTCGGCAAGATTATCATTCTGCCTTGCTATAATTAAATCCTTTAAGTCAATTGCTCCGGCAAATTTGTCAGCATTATTAACTACATATATAGTTGATATATTGTCATGTTCACCAGCCTGCTTTACAAGCGCACTCATGGCTTCTCTTATAGTAAGGTTGTCAGGTATGCACACGAAATTATTAGTCATGCAGCTACCAATCTCATCATCTTCATAAGAGAGAAGCTTCTGAACATCTTCCTTTGCATCAGCATCAAGGTGTTCAACAATTTCATTCTTCTTAGATTCTGACAGATCATCAAGTACATCAACAGCATCGTCAGAGTCCATGTAAGAGACAACCCTTGCTGCTTTTTCCAAAGACAATTCTTCAAGATATATTTTGGCATCATCAAGATAAGAGAAAATCTCAGCAATCATATGTTCATCAAGAACATTATAAATGTGTTGTCTTTCAGTAGATGTAAGAAGAGTAATTGCTTCTGCAATATCTTTCTCATGGTACTTTGAAAGTGTTTTAGTTAATTTCTGCGAATTCTTAGAAGACTTGAAAATCTTAACAAGTTCTTTTACATAATCTTTCTTTGGAAATAATACTTTGTTCATTGTGACCTCCTTCTTGCCTTAATTGGGCATAAAAATACATCGCCGCAGATGATTGTGATAGTAAGGATCCTCTGATGCGATGTATAAAAGGCACAATTTATTAGAATGTGGTTATGAGATTCTCACAGACAGCCACATTCCGAGACTACACTTATAGCATACACCGCAGTTCTTACTTCGTCCTATACGATCGCAACTATCCATGAAAATCCACCTCCGTTCATAATCAGATATTTTTACGGGGAGATTGTACCACAATATTTTTTAAAAAACAATAAAAATGTGTTACAATATTTTTATAAAACATTATAAGTTAGCAAATATAATATAAGGCAGGTAAATGTATGACATTACAGCAGCTAAGATATGTTGTTACAGTAGCAGAAACTGGTACTATTACTGAAGCGGCAGGTAAATTATATATTTCGCAGCCAAGTCTTACGAATGCAATTCATGAGCTTGAAAACGAGATGAATATTATAATATTTAACAGAACTAATAAGGGAATAATCATATCCAAGGAGGGAGAAGAATTTCTTTCTTATGCAAGGCAGATACTTGAACAGGCGGCAATACTTGAGGATAAATATAAAAGCGGCACTGGTGGAAGAAAGCAGTATTGTGTATCAACACAGCATTATTCTTTTGCAGTCAATGCATTCGTTGATCTTATAAAACAGTTTGGACAGGATGAGTATGATTTCAGTTTAAGAGAAACACAGACCTATGAAATTATCGAGGATGTTGCACGCTTAAGAAGTGAGATAGGAATATTGTTTATTAATGATTTTAATGAAGCTGTTATCCGGAAGATTCTAAAGTCATATGAACTTGAATTCCATGAGCTGTTTACAGCCAAACCACATGTTTTTATAAGCAGAAAGCATCCGCTTGCTGGCAGCAGCGTTATACATAATGAACAGCTGGAAGAATATCCGTACCTGTCATTCGAGCAGGGCGAACATAATTCATTCTATTTTTCAGAGGAGATATTCTCAGAGACAGCAAGAAAGAAGAATATAAGAGTCCGAGACAGGGCAACTCTTTTTAATCTGCTCATAGGTCTTAATGGATACACTGTAAGCAGCGGTATTATAGACAAGAAGCTTAATGGAAAAGACATAATTGCGGTACCTCTTGCCGATGAGTCGGATATGCATATCGGGTATATAACTCATAAAAGAGGAATGATAAGCAGACTTGGAAGTACATATCTTGAGGCAATAAGAAAGTATCTGAAATAATAATTATTATACACAGGTTGGCTATAGTTTTAAACTATGGCTAACCTTATTTTTTATGTATTATACAAATGTTTTCTCCATATTTATAATGACATCATCACATTATTTATGAGGAGAATAGATATGAAAACAGCAGTAGTTGGGTATCCAAGAATAGGAACATTAAGAGAACTCAAGTTTGCACTTGAAAAATATTTTAAAAAAGAAATCAGTGCAGATGAGCTTACAGACACAGCGAAAGAATTAAGAAAGGTGCACTGGCTTACACAAAAGAATTCGGGAATTGATTATATTACAAGTAATGATTTCTCATATTATGATATTGTGCTTGATACAGCATATTTATTAAATATTATACCAGCAAGATATAAGAAACTTGATGTATCAGAGCTTGACAGATATCTTGCAATGGCAAGAGGATATCAGGGCGATAAAGGAGACGTTAAGGCACTTGCAATGAAGAAGTGGTTTAATACGAATTATCACTATATTGTGCCAGAGGTGGAGGATGATACAGACATAAGACTTTCAGGAAACAAGTTGTGGGATGAGTATGAAGAGGCTAAGAAACTGGGGATAGAGACTAAACCTGTTATTACGGGAGCATATACACTTCTTAAGCTGTGCAGGTTTACAGGGGAAAAGAAGGCTGATGAGTTCGTTAATGCATTAATAAATGCATATAAAGATGTTGTTGACAGATGTGAGGATGCAGGAATACAGTGGCTTCAGTTTGATGAACCTGCACTTGTACATGATATGACAGAAGAAGACAGAGCGCTTTTTGTTAAGATTTACAGAGAGATCCTGGCAGATAAGAAATCGTGCAGTATACTTCTTCAGACATATTTCGGAGACGTGAGAGATGTGTATGAGGATATTGTAGAGCTTTCATTTGATGGAATAGGTCTTGATTTTATTGAGGGGAAGAAAACAGCAGAGCTTGTTGAAAGATATGGATTTCCAAAGGACAAAGTATTATTCGCAGGACTTGTCAACGGAAAGAATATCTGGAAGAACCATTATGAGAAGACTTTAAATGTCCTTAAGAATCTTGAAAAAAAGGGAATACAGACAGTTTTATCAACATCATGCTCACTGCAGCATGTTCCATATACATTGAAGCATGAAAATAAGCTAACAGATGAATATCTGAATTACTTCGCATTTGCAGAAGAAAAGCTTCAAGAATTAAAGGAATTAAGTGAACTTGCAGAGTGTGAAAATGTAGATTTGGATGAGAGATTTAAAGCCAATAAGAAGCTTTTTGCAGGTACAAGAAAATGTGATAATCAAGATGTCAGAAAGAGATTATCAGAAGTAACGGAAGCTGATTACAAAAGACTTCCTGAAAGAAAAATAAGACAGCAGATTCAGAAGAAGGAATTCGCACTTCCAACGCTTCCTACAACTACAATTGGCTCATTTCCACAGACCAGTGATGTAAAGGCTAATCGTTCTGCATTCCGTAAGGGCGAGATAACTAAAGAACAGTATATTGATTTTAATAAAAAGAAGATTGAAGAATGTGTAAGATTCCAGGAAGAAATAGGACTTGATGTGCTTGTTCATGGTGAGTATGAAAGAAATGATATGGTTGAATATTTTGGAGAATCATTAGGAGGATTCCTGTTTACAGAGAAAGCATGGGTCCAGTCATATGGTACAAGATGTGTGAAGCCACCTGTTATCTGGGGAGATGTATATCGAAAAAAACCTATCACAGTGGAGTGGTCTGTATATGCACAGTCTCTTACTGATAAGATTATGAAAGGAATGCTGACCGGACCTGTAACTATACTTAACTGGTCTTTCCCTAGAGAAGATATTACAATTAAAGAATCTATTTCACAGATAGCACTTGCTATAAGAGATGAAGTGCTTGATCTTGAGGCTAATGGAATTAAGATTATCCAGATTGATGAAGCAGCTTTAAGGGAAAAGCTTCCGTTAAGAAAATCTGACTGGAATTGTGAGTATCTTGATTTTGCAATACCAGCTTTCAGACTTACAGCAAGTGGCGTAAAGCCGGAAACACAGATACATACGCATATGTGTTATAGTGAATTTACAGATATAATATCAGCAATAGATGATATGGATGCAGATGTAATAACATTTGAAGCATCAAGATCTGATCTGCAGATTCTTGATTCATTAAGAGAGAATAACTTTGAAACAGAAGCAGGACCGGGAGTATATGATATTCATTCACCAAGAATACCATCAGTAGAAGAGATTACCCATGCCATAAATATAATGCTTACTAAGATAGATAAAGATAAGCTGTGGGTAAATCCTGACTGCGGACTTAAAACAAGAGGCGTACCAGAGACAGAAGCAAGCCTTAAAAATATGGTTAAGGCAGCAGAAGCTGTAAGAGCCAGACTGTAATAAAAAAGGGACAGCACACTAAGAAATTTGAGGGTTACCTCAATTAGTGCACTGTCCTTTTTAATATAACTTTATTATTCAGACTCCGCTATAAGCACTATAGCCACCATCTACAGGTAACACAATTCCATTGACGAATCCGGCGGTTTCATCGCTGGCAAGGAAAAGTGCAGCACCAATAAGTTCTTCAGGATTACCGAAGCGCCCCATAGGAGTTCCGGCAACAATTTTTCTGGCACGATCAGTGTATGTGCCATCTGCGTTGAATAAGAGGTCATGGTTCTGCTCGGCAGCGTAGAATCCTGGAGCAATTGCATTGCAGCGTATTCCGCTTTCACCAAAATGTACAGCAAGCCATTGTGTAAGATTAAGAATAGCACTCTTGGCATTACCATAAGCCATGACTTTAGTAAGAGGGAGAATAGAAGTTACAGAAGCAATATTGATAATGCTACCACATCTTTTTTCAACCATATCTTTAGTAAATACCTGAATAGGAAGAAGAGTTCCCATATAGTTAAGATCCATAACATCACGGATTCTGTCTTCATTAAGATTCCAGAAAGAATAGTCAGAATCTGCCTTATCTTTCTTTAACATCTCGATAGAAGTAATTGCGCCAGGCTGGTTTCCGCCAGCACCATTAATAAGGATATCGCAGCTGCCAAGATCATTTTTAATAATCTCATAAGCAGCAGAAAGCTCATCTTTATTGATTACATTACAGCTATAGCCTTTAACTGTAATGCTTCTGCCATATTCATTAAGTGCATCCTCAGTGAGTTTTTTAGAGACAGATGCAAGCTTTTCTTTGTTACGTCCGATTATTGCAACCTTGGCACCGCACACAGCAAGTCCATATGCCATGGCTGAACAGAGCGTTCCGCTTCCTCCGGTCACAATAGCAGTTTTACCTGAAAGATTAATATTAAAAGGTACCTTCATGGATATTAGCCTCCTTTGTTTTGTAATTAAGCCTTTTTACTTAAGAAAATCTTCTCTCATTGGATTAAATACATCGCAGAGGATTCCTTCCTCAAGACATGTAACGCCATGGGTAACGCCTGAAGGCATGTATACGCTGTCGCCCTGATTAACGATTTTGGTTTCATCCCCTATGGTGAACTCAAAGCTTCCCTTGGCAACATAAGTAATCTGTAAATGTTTATGGCTGTGGAAATTTCCTTTAGAGCCTTTTTTAAAATGAATCTCGCACATCATAAGGTCATCAGAGTAGCATAATATTTTTCTTGTAACACCAGGTTCGCAATTAGTAGGAGTGACATCTTTGTTAAATGTAAACATATATAATACCTCGTTTCTATATTTAATAATTATAAGTCTATATTAAACTTTCACATCAAAAAAAACTAGCATAATTATAAAACTATGTTATATTAAATACAGATATATTGTTTAAACATTTTACATGAAAGGGGCGTGCATTAAGATGATGATTAACGGCGTTAATGATATAAACAGATCCTTGTCTGTTAACGGAACAGGTGCAGATACGCAGAATATAAGTCCTGCAAGACTTAAAGCAATGAAACGTTCCGGTCAGGTGGAATGTGAAACATGTGCCAGCAGAGAATATAAGGATGGTTCTGATGAAGCCAATGTCTCGTTTAAGAGTGCTGCACATATAGATCCGTCATCGGCAGCTTCTAAGGTTATGGCACATGAGCAGGAACACGTTTCTAATGCAAACAGGAAAGCAGCCAGTAAAGATGGAGAAGTTCTTAGTGCGTCGGTTACACTTAAAACAGCCGTATGCCCTGAATGTGGAAGAGCATATGTATCAGGAGGCGTGACGAATACAGCAATTAAGTATCCGTCTACTTCTTATGGACAGAACCAGAAATCAGCAGATTATCCGGAACTTGCCGGCAGGAATGTGGATTATGCGGGATAATCAATGCATAAATGTGGAATAAAATATGAAAAATGTAACGGAGAATAAAAGGTTTATGCATATTATATGGTTTGTGATGGCACTGATATGTCTTGGATACTACATAAGGTGTGCAACATACGCAGGGATAGGCTCATCATTTATATTTATATGGCTGATCGGTACAGTCTTTTTTGGACTTGTATTTGCAGTCAGGATATTAGAAATCAAAGGCATAATTCATGTGGCGAAGGTTTTAAGAATTTGTTTTATAGTCATAATGGCAGCAGGTGTGTCAGTTTTTATTTTTATTGAAACATTAATAATAAAAGGGATGACAACAAAGCCACAGGATAATTGCGACTATATAATAGTACTTGGCTGCCAGATAAGAGGTGACCATATAACAAGGTCGCTTAAAAACAGACTGGATGTGGCAGTTTCCTATGCGATTGACAATCCAGATACTATAATAATAGTATCTGGCGGCAAAGGAAAAGGTGAAAATACGACAGAAGCCTATGCAATGTATAATTATATGGTGTCTAAAGGAATAGAAGGCTCGCGTATAATACAGGAAGATAAATCAACAGATACATCAGAGAATATGAAATATTCGGTGCAATACATACAGAATACAGATTCACTGGTTGGCATAGTAACCAATAACTTCCATATAGCAAGAAGCTGCTTTCTTGCCAGACACGCAGGATTAAAAAACACCTGTGGAATGCCGGCAGAAAGCGACCATGTACTCTTCATAAACTATATGGTTCGGGAAGCCATAGGCATTGTAAAAGACTTTGTGTTTGGGAATTTTTAAGGTTTCATTATTGATATATAAAGGTGCTTCAGAAGTTTATTAATGATAAAACCTCTGGATATCATTAATTAATGAATAAGTCTGGTTATATCCATCGTTGTACATAGATAATATTTTATTAAGATCCTTTTCGATTTTACCAAAACCTTTGCTTCTGGCTGGTCTTATTACCAGACAGCGGCCTTCTTTTTCATATCTTTCAAGACGCTTAAGACAACGATTATAGCGTTCTGCACGAAGAAGGATATCACGCTGGATTTCAGGATATTTAATAAAAGCTCTTGCGAGAGTCCTTACGGAACTTGTAGTGCGTTTTTCGTAACCTGCTTCACGGGTAAGAACAACAACTACCCGGTCACAGCCGTCCTCAAATGCTTTTTCAAAAGGAATCGAGTCACTTAAACCGCCATCAAGATAAGGCGTTCCATCAAGATATATAAGAGGAAAAGCAAGAGGAAGAGCACAGGTGGCACGGAGAAGCTGGTTAGTGCGGTCATCTCCTGTGAATGTTTTATATTCGGCTTTGCCAGTTATAACATTAGTTACAACACATTTGAAAGTTCCTTTATATCTATGGAAAGCATCATAATCATAAGGTACAAGTTCGTTGGGAATTGTGTCAAATGTAAAATGCAGTCCATAAAGAGAGCGGTTATCCCTGTGAACCATATTGTTAAGACCTACATATCTTTTATCATTTCTGTAATCAATAAGAATCTTAATATTTCTTCCAATCTGTCCGGAAGCCATAGAAACACCATATGCAGCCCCTGCTGATACACCAATCATATAATCCGGCATGATGTTATTTTCTAACATGGCATCCATGACGCCGCATGAAAATATAGTTCTGAAAGCACCACCTTCAAATACAATTCCAGTTTTCATAATGTTATTCCTCCTGATATGTTTTATAAAATGAAAAAGAATAATTAATATAAGTCATTTGTTTGAATTTCTAAGTGTATTTTGGCGTGGAAAAATTGTTTAGTCAATAAAAAACAGTGCTTTTAGGCAATTTTGTTAAAAATCTGTTGCCTTAATGTATTTTTTATTGTACAATCTTTATATATTATCGGGGGGGGTACAGCCAGAATAAAGCTTCCCCCTGTGGAAGATGTAAGGAGACATTTATAATGGATGCAGTAGTAAAGTATATTGACGGACTTCTGGAGAAAAGTACACCAGATGCACCCGTCTGGAACATTGAAAAGATTAAGCAGGGGCTGAAGTCAAAGTGGAATTATATTGATGGTTGTATGATTAAAGCTGTCCTTCAGATGTATGCCCTGACTAAGGAAGAGAAGTATCTTAAGTTTGCAGATGACTTTATAGATTACAGAGTTTTTGAAGATGGTACAATTGATGGATACAGTATTGGCGAGAAGAATATAGATAATGTTAATGCTGGAAAGACACTTTTTGAATTGTATGATCTTACAGGCAAGGAAAAGTATAAGAAAGCTGCGGATCTTGTTTATTCCCAGATTGAGATTATGCCTAGATGCCAGAATGAAGCAAGAAGCTTCTGGCATAAGGATATATATCCTAATCAGGTATGGCTTGATGGTCTTTATATGGGACTTCCATTCTATCTTGAATATGAGACAAGATATCACGACAGAAAGAACTATCCGGATATCTTTGGACAGTTCAAGTTTGTTATCGAGAATATGAGAAATCCTCTTAACGGACTTTATTTCCATGCTATGGATACAAGTAAAGAAGCATTCTGGTGTGATAAGGTTACAGGTTTATCACAGCATAGCTGGTTAAGAGCTATTGGCTGGTATACAATGGCGCTTCTTGATACACTTGATCAGGTTGATAACCATGACCATAAGTTTGATGCTGAGTGCAAGATGCTTGAGGATGCATTTAAGGATCTTATTGATGCAATGCTTAAGTATCAGGATGAGAGCGGTATGTGGTATCAGGTAGTTAATTATGGCGGCATGGATAAGAACTATCTTGAAACAAGCGGAAGCTCAATTATGGCTTATGCTCTTCTTAAGGGAGTTCGTCTTGGATTCCTTTCTGATGATTATGCACAGTATGCTAAGAAAGCAATTGATGGAATATGTTCAAGATATCTGAAGACTAAGGAAGATGGCTCATTATCTCTTGGCGGTATCTGTCTTGTTGCAGGACTTGGCGGTAACGGAAGAAGACCTGGTACATATGATTACTATATGTCAGAGCCGATTGTAGAAGATGATGCTAAGGGTGTAGGTCCATTCCTTCTTGCATATACAGAACTCTTAAGATATGAGAATAAGTAATCAGTATAATAATTAATACATCAACGGGGTCTTAAAGTAACAATTAAGACCTCGTATTTTTATGGAGGAATGTTACAATGGAAGAAAAACCATATATAACAATGGATGAAGTTATAAAGAATCAGGGTAAAGGAAAGCGGGGGTATAAACTTCTGACGGCACAGAATGGATGTGTTAATGGATGTTGTTCTGGTATAACCTGTTATTCTGAGACAGAGTTCAATCCGCAGGCAGGTTATCATGATGATCAGGAAGGATTTTATGTTCTTGAGGGAGAAGGATATGCCAGACTGGATGATATGGTTTTTCCGATAAAAGAAGGGGATTCATTTGTTGCTTTACCAGGAGTAAGACATACAATCAGAACTAATGATGAATCAAGACCGGTAAAAGTTTTTTGGTTTCATAGTGGGGTATAGATTATAATGTTTGAAGAGTATGATGATGACGATAAGAAAAAATGGCTCTTTAAGGAAAATATACGACTTCAGGAATTAAGCAGGAACCTTGAAGATGAAAGAAAGCTTATAGATATTCAGATGGGGATGCTGCAACGTCAGCAGAGCAAGAATATGCTGCTTAAGAAACAACTTGAAGGACAGAGGGAACTGTTTGAACAGAAGTGGAATATTCTTGAAAGAGAGACAAGACAGCTTGCTATAGATAAAGATATGTTTGAGCGGGAAAAGCTTATGTATAAAGACAAAGTGTACAGAGAAGCAAGAAAAAGTATGTCTAATGCAGAGAATGTAAAGATATTCTTTAAAGGGGTTGAGGATACTGAATCTCTGAAAAAGAGATATAAGGCTCTGCTTAAGATATATCATCCGGATAACATGCACGGGGATAAGGATCTTTTGCAGGCTATTAATATTGAATATGAAAGATTATCTCGATTTTATCTTGGAACATAGAATAAAATGATGTATAATACAGGTTAGTTTGACAAAACAAGGAGGAAATCCCTCTCCTCATCAGAGGATTCGGATTTTACTCCGTAAAACAAGGAGGAAGATATGTTTAAGATTAATGATAATTACCTGAAACTTCCAGGAAGCTATCTGTTTTCAACTATAGGCAAGAAAGTAGCTGCATATCAGCAGGCTAATCCTGACAAGGAGATTATAAGACTTGGTATAGGAGATGTTACACAGCCATTAGCACCAGCAGTAATTGAAGCTTTACATAAGTCTGTTGATGAGATGGCAGATGCTAAGACATTCCACGGATATGCACCAGATCTTGGATATGAGTTTTTAAGAAGCGCAATTGCAGATCATGATTATAAGAAGCGTGGCTGTAATATCTCAGCTGATGAGATATTTGTATCAGACGGAGCTAAGTCTGATTCAGGTAATATTGGAGATATTTTTTCTGTAGATAATAAGATTGCAGTGTGTGATCCTGTGTATCCAGTATATGTTGATACTAATGCGATGGCAGGAAGAACAGGTGATTATATTCCAGAGAAGCAGGCATGGAGTAATGTTGTTTATATGCCATGTACAGCAGCAACTAATTTTGCCCCAGAGCTTCCTAAGGAAACACCAGATATCATATATCTTTGTTTCCCTAACAATCCAACAGGTTCAACAATCACTAAGGATGAACTTCAGAAATGGGTTGATTATGCTAATAAGGTTGGAGCAGTCATTATATATGATGCAGCTTATGAGGCATATATTTCAGAACCTGATGTTCCTCATACAATTTATGAGTGTGAAGGCGCAAGAACATGTGCTATTGAACTTAGATCATTCTCTAAGAATGCAGGATTTACAGGTGTAAGACTCGGATTTACTGTTATTCCTAAAGAACTTAAATGTGGAGATGTAACACTTCACAGCCTCTGGGCAAGAAGACATGGAACTAAGTTTAATGGTGCTCCATATATTGTTCAGAGAGCAGGAGAGGCTGTTTATTCAGAAGCAGGACAGAAGCAGACAGGCGAGCAGATTGCATACTATATGAATAATGCCAAGACTATTCTTGAGGGACTTAAGTCAGCCGGATATACAGTATCAGGTGGAGTCAATGCACCATACATCTGGTTAAAGACACCAGATAAGATGACAAGCTGGGAATTCTTTGATTATCTTCTTGAGAAAGCTAATGTTGTTGGTACACCTGGTTCAGGATTCGGACCAAGCGGTGAAGGATATTTCAGACTGACTGCATTCGGCTCATATGAGAATACAGTTAAGGCACTTGAGAGAATTAAGGCACTTTAATATTAAAACTCGATATTAAATAATAAAAAGGTGCTGACGCTTTAACGATGAAAATCGTTGAGGCGTCAGCTTCTTTTTTTCTATTAAATACGATTTTTAAGTTACTATTTTTGAATATATATGTGATTTTATCAGTGCTTATTCTGTTAGCATTATGTAATGTAGATTGCGGTGTCCTCATAAACTAAATGAGACGATATATAAGTCCATGTAGTTTCAGGTGCTTTGAGCCCGCCGGTACTTAATGAGTGCAAAGCACGAATTTAGTATCCGTTGCGAGGCGAAAGCAGCGAAAGCGTGCCTGAACGACATGAGCTTATATATCGTCTTAATATAGAAGAAAGGGACACCGCGCTAATTTCTTAGTGCGACATCCACTTTAATTGATTATCTGGATGATTTATCTTCTTTTTCATTTTTCTCTGGTAAAAGCTTGATTATAACTGATTCTGCACGATTAGAAGACACCTTTTCTACAAACATCCATACATTATCAACTGTGAGCTTATCGCCAGCTTTTGGAAGTCTGTCAAGTTTTTCAACAATGAGACCCCCAATTGAATCGTTATCTTCAGATTCTAATGTTGTACCAAGTTCATCATTGAGATCATCAAGTTTGAATGAACCATCAACTCTGTATGTAGTATCATTGATTTTTATAAGGGCATCATTCTCATCAGTGTCATATTCATCTCTGATTTCACCAACAATTTCTTCAAGAAGATCTTCAGTTGTAATCATACCTGATGTTGTTCCATATTCGCTTAACACAATCGCTATACTTGTTGAACTTAACTGCATATCTTTAAACAGGTCAGATGTGTTTTTTTGTTCAAAAGTAAAGAATGGTTTTCTCATAATCTTTCTTATATCAAATGTTTTGCTGTCTGACTTGCTGACAATTAAATCTTTGATGTTAAGAATACCGATTACATTATCTGGTGAATTCTCATAAATAGGAATTCGTGTGTACATTGTCTGTCTGAATAGTTCAATTATTTCATCATAGGATGAATTGACATCGGCAAGAGTCATATCAATTCTTGGAATCATAACATCCTTGGCGGTAGAATCTCCAAAATCAAAAAGATTATTGATTATTTTCTTTTCATTAGATTCAATAACGCCCTCTTCCTGACTTACATTAACGATTGTACGGATTTCATCTTCGGTAAATATGTCTTTTTTCTTATTACTGTCAATTCTGAGCAGCCATAAGAAGAAACCAGCAAGATGGTCAACAATAAATATTACAGGTGTAAGAATTATCATAAGAAACTTAATTATGGGTGCGTATGCCATTGCCATTTTAGTTGCGTGGATATTAGCAGTATTCTTAGGAGTAATCTCGCCAAATATAAGAACAAGGAGTGTAAGAACACCGGTAACAATTCCAGTGGCCTTATTGCCCCATACACTTATTGTGAATGATGTAGTTAAGGCAGAACAACTGATATTGACAATGTTATTGCCAATAAGGACAGCAGAGAGCATCTTGGCAGGCTGATCGATTATACTGATAACCATGTCAGCACGTTTATTACCCTCCTGTGCTAGTGAAAGCAGTTTAATCCGGCTTACAGTTATAAATGATGTTTCTGCAGACGAAAAAAAAGCTGATAAACCAAGTAAAATAATAATAGAAATAAGTTGGATGATACTATCCGTATCCAAAAAAATCCCTCCAGTCATAAATTAAAATATTGCTTTCAATTCTACAGTAGACAATGTTAATCGTCAAGTATTAAGTTGGAAGACAGGAATAAGATATGAAGATGCCTCATATTATAGTAAAAAAAGGACAAAACATAATAATGATTAATTTAAAGAAGATGATAAAAGCTCTGGCATCGGGGTACCTGTTTACATTAATTATGCTGCTTGTTCTTACATATTTAATGAAGAAATTTACATGGGAAGAAAAAATGATAAATATAATTATTATCGGAATATATGCAGTGGGTGGATTCCTTGGTGGAATGTATGAAGGCTGGATGACTGGGAGCAGAAGAGTTGTGTGGGGCGCATTATATGGAATGTTATACATTACTATACTTGTGGCAGCAGCATCATTAATAAGCAGAGGGACAGCATATAAATCTTACGAACTGGCCGGGATTATTTTGTGTGGTGCAATATCAGGCGCAGCAGGTGGATTTTTTAGTCCATAAATTTTTTGAAAAATAAAAAGGAAAATAACAGTTTACGTTGAATAATAAAATTGTAAGCGTTAAATTTAGAGTTTGTTATAAGTGTGGAGGCACGATCTGATGAATATCCGTGAACAGCAGGAACACAGGGAACATCTGATATTAAGTCAATATGCCAGTTTTAGTGATGAATCAAGGGGACGTGACAGAGAAGAGCCACAATGTCCTATGAGAACGATTTATCAGAGAGACAGGGACAGGATAATACACTGTAAAGCATTCAGGAGACTGAAGCATAAAACACAGGTTTTTCTTGCACCGGAAGGAGATCATTACAGAACAAGACTGACACATACTCTGGAGGTTGCCCAGATTGCAAGGAGTATAGCAAGAGCGTTATGTCTTAATGAAGATCTTACTGAGGCTATAGCTCTGGGACATGATCTTGGACATACACCATTTGGACATGCGGGAGAGAGAACGCTTAATTCATTGTGTCCTGTTGGATTTGCACATTATAAGCAGAGTATACGCGTTGTGGAATTTCTTGAAAAGGATGGAGCAGGACTTAATCTTACATGGGAAGTAAGAGATGGCATTATTAATCACAGAACATCAGGAAATCCGGCAACATTAGAAGGAAAGGCTGTAAGGTTATCAGATAAGATAGCTTATATTAATCATGATATTGATGATGCAATAAGAGCCAGTATATTTAAGGAAAGTGATATACCAGAAGAATTCACAAGCGTATTAGGACATTCTACTAAGGAAAGACTTAATACAATGATTAATGACATTGTTATTAATAGTATTGGCAAGGATGATATTATAATGTCAGAACCAATACATGATGCGATGACAAGATTAAGGCAGTTTATGTTTGATAGTCTTTATCTTAATCCTACTGCCAAGAGTGAAGAAGCTAAAGCAGATAAGCTTATAACAGAATTATATAGATACTATGTTGATAATACTGATAAACTCCCTGATACATACAAGCGTTTTATAACAGAGCTTGGAGAAAGACCAGAACAGGTAGTGTGTGATTATATAGCAGGAATGAGTGATCAGTATTCAATAAGTAAGTTTCAGGAGATTTTTGTACCAAAAGCCTGGAAGGGATAAAGTAATGTATTCAAGAGAAGTAATTGATGAAGTAATATCCCGGAATGACATAGTTGATGTTATATCCGGATATATAAAGTTGAAAAAGAATGGAAGCTCATATACCGGACTGTGTCCATTTCATAATGAGAAGTCACCATCATTTTCAGTATCGGGGCAGCGGCAGTTGTATCACTGCTTTGGATGTGGCGTAGGTGGAAATGTTATTACATTTGTTATGGAATATGAGAATATGACATTTCTGGAAGCAGTTAAGATGTTAGGAGAAAGAGCGGGGGTGGCTCTGCCTGAAACTTCTATGTCAGAACAGGACAAGAAGGAGAGGGGAATAAGGGACCGGCTGCTTGAGATTAATAAAATAGCTGCAACTTATTATTACAGACAGCTAAGACAGGAGCGGGGCAGACCGGGACTTGATTATCTTAAAAGGAGAGAACTGTCTGACAGCACAATTAACAGTTTCGGACTGGGATTTGCCTCGCAGTCAACAGGTGAACTGTACAAGCTGTTAAAGGACAAAGGCTATGAGGATGATATACTGAAAGAATCCGGATTGTTCACGTATGAAAGAGGCATACATGAAAAGTTCTGGAACAGAGTAATATTTCCAATAATGGATATTAATAATAAGGTAATTGGTTTTGGTGGACGAGTTATGGGAGATGCAAAACCGAAATATCTCAATTCACCAGAAACAAGATTGTTTGATAAAAGCCGGAACCTATATGGTCTTAATATAGCAAGAACATCAAGGAAACCTAACATGATAATATGTGAGGGATATATGGATGTTATATCTATGCATCAGGCTGGATTTAATCAGGCTGTTGCATCATTAGGAACGGCACTGACACCGGGACATGCAAGACTGCTGAAGAGATATACAGATAATGTCCTTATAACCTATGATAGTGATGAGGCTGGAGTAAAGGCTGCGCTTAGAGCAATACCATTACTGAAAGAAGCGGGATTGTCAACTAAGGTAATTAACTTAAAACCATATAAGGACCCAGATGAATTCATCAAGGCTATGGGAGCGGAAGCTTTTCAGGAACGAATCGACAATGCCCAGAACAGCTTCATGTATGAAATAGGCATATTAGAAAAGAAATATGATCGCAAAGATCCAGAGAGCGAAACAGCATTTGAAAGAGAAACTGCATCAAAGCTGGTAACATTTAAAGAGAAACTGGAGCGTGATAATTATCTTCGTGCTGTGTGCCGGCAGTTTATGATACCTGAGGATGGAATGAGACAGATGGTATCAAAGCTTGGCAATAAGGAAGGAATAATGGCAAGGGCAGCAGGTAATCAGATCAGACAGGAGACAGTTCCTAAAAAGAAACGTGAAGATGGTGTCCGGCAGGCTGAAAAAATGCTGTTGACGTGGATAATAAGTGACAGGGATATCTTTGAAAAAATCGGACATTATATAACTCCGGAAGATTTTGTTGATCCACTATTTCAGGGTGTTGCAATGAAGGTGTATCACCAGTATGAGACTGGAAGTATAAGTCCTGCTTCAATAATTGGTGATTATGAAACCTCTGAAGAACATAATGAAGTTGCTGCGATGTTTTCAGCAGATCTGGATGACAGCCTTAATTCACAGGAAAGGGAAAAGACTCTCAACGATATTGTCATAAGAATTAAGAGTAATAGTCTTAATAATGAACTTAATAAAACGACTGATCCACGGCGGATGCAGGAAATTATATTAGAACAGCAGAAGCTGAATCAGATTCATATTAGTATATAAATATAATAAAAGCGACCACGCTAAGAAGAATGGAGAATAAAATGGCTAAGAAGAGTGTAGAAACAATTGAAGAAAATGTTAAGGATACAATGGAAGAGGCTGTAGTAGAAAAAAAGACTTCAACAAAGAAGGCTGCTGCTAAAAAGACAACTAAAAAAGAAACAGATGAAGCAGTACAGGGACAGACAGCAGCTACAGATGAAGAAACAGATGCAGCAGAGAGCATTGAAGCAAGATTTAAAGAAAAATGTGAAGGAATTCTTGCTATTGCAAAGAAAAAGAAAAATGTTCTTGATTATCAGGAGATAATGAATTATTTCCAGGATACAGATTTTGAAGCTGACAGAATGGAGAAAGTATTTGAATTCCTTGAGTCTAATAAAGTTGATGTTAAGATGAATGATGATGTTGAGGAAGATGAAGATATAATTCTTGATGACGAAGAGGAAATCGATATTGAGAAGATAGATCTTTCTGTTCCGGATGGAATTGGTCTTGATGATCCGGTAAGAATGTATCTTAAAGAAATAGGAAAAGTTCCACTTCTTAGTGCAGAAGAAGAAATAGAGTATGCCAAGAGAATGGAAAATGGAGATGAGGAAGCTAAGAAGAGACTTGCAGAGGCTAACTTAAGACTTGTTGTCAGCATTGCTAAGCGTTATGTTGGACGTGGAATGCAGTTCCTTGATCTTATCCAGGAAGGTAACCTTGGTCTTATAAAGGCTGTAGAGAAGTATGATTACAGAAAGGGATTTAAGTTCAGTACATATGCTACATGGTGGATCAGACAGGCTATTACAAGAGCTATTGCTGACCAGGCCCGTACTATCAGAATTCCTGTTCATATGGTTGAGACTATTAACAAGCTTGTAAGAGTCCAGAGACAGCTCCTTCAGGAACTTGGAAGAGAACCATCACCTGAAGAAATTGCAGAAAATATGGATATTCCTGTAGAAAGAGTAAGAGAAATCCAGAAGATATCACAGGAGCCTGTATCACTTGAAACACCTATCGGAGAAGAGGAAGACAGTCATTTAGGAGATTTCATTCAGGATGATAATGTGCCTGTTCCAGCAGAGGCAGCAGCTTCTACACTTCTTAAGGAGCAGCTTGTTGAAGTACTTGGAACTCTTACAGAAAGAGAGCAGAAAGTATTAAGATTAAGATTTGGTATGGATGATGGAAGAGCAAGAACTCTTGAGGAAGTTGGTAAGGAGTTCAATGTAACAAGAGAACGTATAAGACAGATTGAGGCTAAAGCCTTAAGAAAGTTAAGACATCCAAGCCGCAGCCGCAAGTTAAGAGATTACCTTGACTAGGATTGATAAGAATTATGGTAAAGATATCAGACAGATTAAAAACAGTTGCAGATATGTGCCATAGTGGCGGCGTGGTTGCTGATATTGGAACAGATCATGCCTACCTGCCAATATATCTGGTAAGCGAGAAAATAGCAGAGTCTGCAATAGCTATGGATTTAAGAACCGGTCCGCTTGAAAAAGCTAAAAAGCACATAAAGGACAATAATCTGAGTGACAGAATACAGATACGTTTGTCAGATGGACTAGCTTGTCTTGGCTGCGGAGAGGCAGATACTGTTACTATATGCGGAATGGGAGGAAGGCTAATAGCAAAGATTCTTACCAAAGGAAAAGAAGCTATAACCCCAGAAACACAAATAATAGTGTCACCACAGTCAGAAGTTGGAGATTTCAGACATTTCCTTATAGATAATAACTATGCGGTTATTAAAGAAAAAATGATAAAAGATGAGGGTAAATTCTATTTTATTATAGAGTGCCGTTATCAGAAGTCAGTGAGGGACAAGACTCAATATTCCCAGGCACAGTATGAATATGGGTGGAAGCTGCTGGAGTCAAAAGATGAAGTGCTTAAAGAGTATTTGATTAAAGAGAAAGATGCCAATAAGTCTATCATAAACCATCTGATAAATAATTCAGATAATCCGGTAATTAAGAACAGGTTATCTGAACTTTCGGTTAAAGAAAAAGTAATTGATGATGCATTATCTTATTATGATTAATGCAGGAAGGGGTGCATTATGGGAAAAGTTCTTGCACAAGTTGCAGAGGAGTCAAAGGACTCTTATAAAGATGCTATAATTCTGGCAAGTGTTAATGGCAAATTAAAAGAATTAAATGAAGATTATGATGCTGACAAGAAGATTGAATTTATTACGACTGCAACATCTATTGGTAATGAAACGTATAGAAGAAGCGTAGTGCTTCTGATGCTTGCAGCTATTAATAAAGTTGACAGTTCTGGTAAAATTGACAGGGTAGTTGTTGAATATTCTTTAAGCAAGGGATTATATTGTACATTTGAAGGCAAATTCAAACCAACACAGGAATTTATATCAAAAGTTAAGTCTGCAATGCATGAGATGGTAGAGAAAGATCTTCCAATTAAGAAAGAACTTATGAAGCTGTCAGATGCAATACAGCTTTTTAAAGAAAGAGGAATGACGGACAAGACGTCATTGTTCAAATATAGAAGAAGCTCATTTGTCAATGTATATGATCTTGATGGATACAAGGATTATTTTTATGGATATATGGCACCATCTACAGGGATCCTTGGGGTGTTTGACATATACTTGTATGATGAGGGAATTGTACTTCAGCTTCCTGTTAAAAGTCAGCCACTGGTTGTGCCGGAATTTAAGCCACAGGAGAAGTTATTCAATGTATTAAAAGAAAGCACAAGCTGGGCGAGAATGTTAGGAATGTCAACAGTAGGCGAACTCAATAACCATATTACCAATGGGGATATGACATCTCTGATGCTTACACAGGAGGCACTTCAGGAACAGAAGATTGTGGAGATAGTTAATGAGATAAAGTTAAGACCTCACACAAAGTTTATCATGATAGCAGGACCATCATCATCTGGAAAGACTACATTTTCACATAGATTATCTATACAGCTTATGGCTAATGGATATAAACCTCATCCTATAGCAGTAGATAATTATTTTGTAGAAAGAGAACAGACTCCTGTTGATGAAAATGGAGATTATAATTATGAGGATCTTCATGCTGTAGATATAGAACTGTTTAACAAACATATGACACAGCTTCTTAATGGGGAACGTGTGGAATTACCGGAATTTAATTTTAAGTTTGGAAGAAAAGAATATAATGGCAATTTCCTTCAGCTGGGAAATGATGATATTCTGGTAATAGAAGGTATTCATTGCCTTAATGATGAGTTATCATATTCTCTCCCTAATGATAGTAAGTTCAAAATCTATATTAGTGCGTTAACACAGCTTAATGTAGATGAGCATAATCGTGTGTCAACAACTGACGGAAGACTGTTAAGAAGGCTTGTAAGGGATTATAGGACAAGAGGTGCATCAGCCAAGCAGACGTTATCAATGTGGGAGTCTGTAAGAAGAGGAGAAGAGAAAAATATTTTTCCATTCCAGGAGCAGGCAGACGTTATGTTTAACTCAGCAATGCCATATGAACCATGTGTTTTAAAGCCTTTTGTTGAACCAATACTTTTCCGGATAACGGAAGAAGATCCGGAATATCAGGAAGCTAACAGACTTTTAAAATTCATGAATTATTTCCTTCCATGTGGATATGAAAATGTTCCAATAGATTCGATATTAAGAGAATTCGTTGGTGGAGGATGTTTTAAAGTGTGATGTTTATAATCATTTACCAGATGAATATTCTGGCAGCTCTATCTGCCTATATTGTCCACTTTCAGGATTCTTGCGCTTAGTAGGAGTAAATGCTGCTATCTACAAAGTTTATTACAGCGTGTGAAAGCAAACGCACTTCGTTTGAACGAGCTTTCGCACGCTGAACCTATGTATATAGCAGCATTAACTCCTACACAGCTCATCATATTCAAGTGGACAATACAGGCAGATAGAGCTGCCAGAATGTACAACGGGAAAATGATTATAAATAAGAAACACCCAGAGCTCAGTGCTCTGGGTGTTTGCTTTCTAATGAATTTCTATATTCACGTGACATCTCAAAAAGACTGGCGACATAGCCTGGCGTCTTTTTATCGATGTTATCTTTGATTGTTTCAAGCATTTCTATGTATTGTTCAAGAATGTTGCTTATTGCGGAACTATTGGTCAGGCATATCTGTTCCCACATTTCAGGGGATGATGCAGCAACTCTTGACATATCACGAAAGCATCCGGCGGCTAGTAACTGCATGTGTTTTTCTTCATCATCATTATCAGACACTACATGAACAAGTGCAGTTGACAAAAGATGAGGGACATGGCTTATTGCTGCAACAGATTTATCGTGTACATGGTAGTCCATAACTACTGGCTGCATTCCAACATCTATAGCGAATTGCTTCATGAATTCAATTTTTTCTGGCGTACTTTCTTTAGTAGGGGTTATTATATATTTGGCTCCACGTATTATTGAAGAACTTGAATTTTTATAACCTGTCTTTTCTGAGCCTGCCATAGGGTGGCCGCCAATGAATCTGCTATCAAGTCCAAGGGAACTTGCAGCATCATGTATTATAGTCTTGACACTTCCGACATCGGTGATTATACAGTCAGGCTTTGCAATATTTTTTAATTTTATAAGGTATTCCGTAATTGTAATTACAGGGGTGCATAATAATATTATGTCACAATCTGCAAATGTGTTATCAACTGATGGGACAGCTACATCAACAATGCCATCTGATACAGCTTTGTTAACAGGGGCAAGGTGTCTGCTTGTTGCAATTATATGATAATCCTTTCTACTCTCCTTAATAGCATGGGCTAAGGCACCGGCGATAAGTCCGAATCCTATGAATCCAACATTAGTCTTCATATATCAAAACCTCCGTGTAATAATTAGAACAGGTGTATTTTAACACTTTAAAGTGATAATGTAAAGCGCGTGTTAATTGACAAATGTGTTTCATGTGTGTAGAATATTTTTATGCGTGTTCTAAGGCGTTTTGCTTAAAGAGATACGTGATATTTTCTTATGAAAAGAGGAATGTTATGTCAGCAGTATATAACCACAAGACAGTTGAAAAGAAGTGGCAGAAGGTATGGCAGGATGAGAAGGCCTTTGCTGCAACTAATGATTATTCAAAACCAAAGTATTATGCACTTGTAGAGTTTCCATATCCATCAGGACAGGGACTTCATGTAGGTCATCCAAGACCATATACAGCTCTTGATATCGTTGCAAGAAAGAGAAGAATGCAGGGATACAATGTTTTATATCCAATGGGCTGGGACGCATTTGGTCTTCCAACAGAGAACTATGCTATTAAGAACAAGATTCACCCTAAGATAGTTACTAAGAATAATATAGATCATTTTAAGAACCAGCTTCAGTCAATTGGTTACTCATTTGACTGGGACAGGGAAATCAATACTACAGATCCGGATTATTATAAGTGGACACAGTGGATTTTCCTTAAACTTTTCAAGGCTGGACTTGCTTATAAGCAGGAGATGCCAATTAACTGGTGTACATCATGCAAGGTAGGTCTTGCTAATGAGGAAGTAGTTAATGGTGTATGTGAAAGATGTGGTTCACCGGTTGTCCGTAAGGTTAAGAGTGAATGGATGCTTAAGATTACAGATTATGCAGACAAGCTTATTGAAGGACTTGATCATGTAGATTACATTGAGAGAGTTAAGACTCAGCAGAAGAACTGGATCGGACGTTCTACAGGTGCAGAAGTTGATTTTGCAATTGCTGGTAAGGAAGATAAGTTAAGAATATATACAACAAGATGTGATACACTTTTCGGTGTTACTTATATGGTTGTATCACCAGAGCATCCATATCTTGATAAGTATAAGGATGAGATTAAGAACTGGGATGAAATTGAAAGCTATAGAGAGCAGGCTTCAAGAAAGTCAGATTTCGAGAGAGCAGAACTTGCGAAGGATAAGACAGGTGTAGAAATTAATGGACTTAAGGCAGTTAACCCTGTTAATGGCAAGGAAGTTCCTATCTGGGTTTCAGATTATGTACTTATGAGCTATGGTACAGGTGCTATTATGGCTGTTCCTGCACATGATGAAAGAGACTGGGAATTTGCCAAGAAGTTCAATCTTCCTATTATCCAGGTTGTGGCTAAGAATGGTGAAGAAGTTGATGTTAATGAAGCTGCATTTACAGATGTAGCAACAGGTGTTCTTATTAATTCTGATTTCCTTAACGGACTTGAAGTAAAAGATGCTAAAGAAAAGATGATTGAATTCCTTACAGAAAAAGGAATTGGTAATGCCAAGGTTAATTATAAGCTTCGTGACTGGGTATTCTCTCGTCAGAGATACTGGGGCGAGCCTATTCCAATTGTTCATTGTGACAAATGTGGTTATGTTCCTCTTGATGAGAGCGAACTTCCATTACTTCTTCCAGAAGTAGAGAGCTATATGCCAACAGATAATGGAGAATCTCCTCTTGCAGCCATGACAGACTGGGTTAATACAACATGCCCTTGCTGTGGCGGACCAGCTAAGAGAGAAACAGATACAATGCCTCAGTGGGCCGGATCATCATGGTATTTCTTAAGATATACAGATCCACATAACACAGAGACGCTTGCTAGTCAGGAAGCACTTAAGTACTGGCTTCCAGTAGACTGGTATAATGGCGGAATGGAGCATACAACATTGCATCTGCTCTATTCAAGATTCTGGCACAGATTCCTTTATGACCAGAAGGTTGTACCTTGCCCAGAGCCATATCAGAAGAGAACATCACATGGTATGATTCTTGGCGAGAACGGCGAGAAGATGAGTAAGTCAAGAGGAAATGTTGTTAATCCTGATGATATTGTAAGAGATTATGGCGCAGATACATTAAGAACATATGAGATGTTTATCGGTGCGTTTGACGCAGCGGCATCATGGTCAGAGGATGGCGTTAAGGGCTGCCGCAGATTCTTAGACAGAGTATGGAAGCTTCAGGATATAATGACTGATGAGGAAGGATTCTCTAAAGAATTCGAGACTAAGATGCATCAGACAATCAAGAAGGTTTCATTTGATTATGAGAATCTTAAGTATAATACAGCTATCGCACAGCTTATGACTATGCTTAATGATTTCAGCAAGGCTGGTAAGATTACTAAGGGAGAACTTAAGACATTCCTTATCTTACTTAATCCGGTTGCTCCACACATTACAGAAGAGATGTGGGAAGCAATCGGCGAGAGCGGAAGAGTATATCAGCAGACATGGCCTGAATATGATGAAGCTAAGACTGTTGAAACAACAGTTGAGATAGCAGTCCAGATTAATGGAAAGACTAAGGCTACAATTAATATAGCCAAGGATGCTGATAAAGATACTGTTCTTGCATCGGCTAAGGAAGCACTTGGAAACAAGCTTACAGGTAACATTATTAAGGAAATATATGTACCAGGAAGAATTGTTAACATTGTTGCTAAGTAATTCAGTTCATATTAAGAAGAGACAGGAGCTCAGGCAGAAGCCTGAGCTCTTTTTCATTGAGCTGGCTGGACAGACTGTTTATTACAAGCTGACAGTCTTCTTTAGTGAATACAATGCCTGATTTTTTTGCCTTATCATTGATTGCCAGAAGAAGTGGGATTATTTCTTCATTTTTTTTGCCTTGTGAAAGTGTTTTAAATTCATTCAGTAATAGCTGCTTTCTGAAATCTAATTCGGACATAGACCCCCCTGATTTATATATTTAGATTATTTAATTGCTCAGAATAAGCTTCATACATTTTTTGCTGAGCCGGATTAAGTATGTTTCCTGGTTCATGATTCATGAAATTGAACAAATCGGACATTTTGCTATAGTTTTTTAGATTGTTTATGATCGATTTTATGTTATCCGGACAGTATAGAAGAATAACTTTCATAATACTGTCGTCGCCAATAATATCCTGAATAGAACTATTAAGTGAAAGATGAGGCTTGGCAGAACATGCGGCGAGTCGGAGGCTTTCGGGTCTGTTGTAATAGTTGATGGTACATGAAAATTCATAAGCCCTAAGCATTGTGGACAGTGTCTGCTGCGTCCCAAATTCCATAAATGGGATAATGGCTTTCATAAGATGAATGTATTCCGGCAGCGTCATCATATCGAATTCCGGTATTGGCAGTTCTTTCATATGAACTCACATATTAATATTTTGTTTTATATATATTACATTCTGTATGTTATTTATTACTCTTTGAATCAGCATTTATATAATATGACCATATAATATAAAAAAAGGAATTTTGATATGGTTATTAATATGGAGATTCTGGAAAATGGTAATATATTAGTTGAAGAAGAAAACACTATTTATGAAATAGATGGGAAATGTATGACACAAAGGAAGAAAAAAAGCTAAGGTAAAGGGCTGCCATAATGGCAGCCCATCAAAATGTATATTACTGGCATCCGCAGCCACTGTTGCAGCCACAGCTGTTATTGCATCCGCATCCGAATCCGTTAAAGAATCCTGCGTTGCCGTTGCCACATCCACAGCATAAGCAAAGGAGAATTATTATCCAGAGAGAATTGCAACCATTATCACAGCCACAGCCGTTATTGCATCCACATCCATTGTTTCCATCAAAAAGAAGGAGAAGGATAATAATCCACACAATAGAATTACAGCTGTTGCATCCGTTGCATCCTCCGCAGTTTGTTGCTGCTAAATCACTCATTTAAAAGTCCTCCAAAAATTATCTACAATACAATATTATGGGATACTGCCTGACCCTGTTACACAGTATTTAAATTTTTATTGCAATATTGGAGGAATTATTATATCCTAAACGTGGTATGTTATCGTGTTATAGATATTTATGTAATATGCCATATTACGAGACAAAGAGTGGAATGTATATTATGAAAGTATCGGTTATAATACCATCATTAAATCCTGATAATAAGCTTATAGCGGTTGTTGATGCACTGCTTGAAGAAGGGTTTCAGGATATAATTGTTGTTAATGATGGCAGTGATGAGAATCATATGGAGCCTTTTAAAACAATTGCAGAACACAAAGAATGTACAATCCTTACACATGAGGTTAATAAGGGAAAGGGAAGAGGGTTAAAAACAGCATTTGAGTATTGCCTTTCACACCGGACTGATATAGATGGAGTAGTCACTGTAGATGGTGATAACCAGCACAGAGCGAAAGATATAAGAACCTGTAGTGAGACAATGGTAAGGACGGGAAATGTTGTACTTGGAGTGCGTAATTTTTCTGGAAAGGATGTTCCGGCCAGAAGCTGTTTTGGCAATAACATGACAAGTGGTGTGTTTAAAGTTTTTTGTGGACTTAATATATCTGATACACAGACAGGATTAAGGGCAATTCCTTTTGAATATCTAGAAGTGTTTGATAAGGTGGAAGGTGAGCGGTTTGAATATGAAACCAATATGCTTCTTGCGTTGAAAAAGTACAAGATCGGTTTTGAAGAAGAACCTATTGAAACAGTATATATTGATGATAATTCTTCATCTCATTTTAATCCAATAAAGGATTCGTTAAAGATATATAAGGTGATATTTAAATACATATTTAAAAGTACAGGGATGAAATATGTTGGAAGTTCAATAGCTTCATGGGTTATTGATAACGGAATATTTAACATATTGGAATTCCTGCTGATTGGTATGGCAGTCAGCACAAGAATATTGATAAGTACGGCGGCAGCCAGAGTTATGTCATCAATATTTAATTTTACACTTAATAGAAATGCCGTATTTAAATCAGAATCAGGTCTTGGCAGAACTATTGTAAGATATTACATTTTATGGCTTTGTCAGCTTCTATGTTCTTATGGACTTGTATATCTTGCAACAAAATCAATGGCACTTGGTGTAGTTATGTCAGGAGTAGCTAAGATAATTGTGGATCTTGTTCTCTTCCTGATAAGTTATCAGATACAGAAAAGATGGGTCTTTAAGTAAAGCCATAATATGAATGTGTTTTGCTGCTGCATTTTTGTGCAGCAGCATTTTTTACAAAATGTTTATAGCATTTATAGTGCATAAGATGTAAAATCTTAAACATAAAGCTAATTACAGTCGATATGGAGATTATTATGTCAGAGTCTAATAAGCGCAATTTCATTGTCCATGGAAGTATACTTGCAATGGCAGGTATTATAGTAAGAATTATAGGTATGCTGTACAGAATACCTATGGTTAATATTATTGGCAGTGAGGGCAATGGTATATATGGAGTTGCATTTAATATATATAATATAATGCTGGTACTATCGTCTTATGGTCTGCCTATGGCGGTTTCAAAGCTTATATCAGCAAGATTTACCAAAAGAAGATATAAGAGTGCGGCGAGAGTGTTCAGATGTTCTCTGCTTGTTGCAGTTTGCACAGGAGGAATTGCAGCACTTCTGGTATTCTTTGGCGCCGGCTTTATAGAGAATGTTATATATGGAGGCGGACTGCCTGGACTTGCTATACCTTTAAGAATATTAGCACCAACAATTTTTCTGGTGGCAATCCTTGGTGTGGTAAGGGGATTCTTTCAGGGACAGAGCACAATGATTCCAACAGCTGTTTCGCAGATACTGGAGCAGATAGTCAATGCGATTGTAAGTATTGCAGCAGGATATGGTATGATGAAAGCATATGCATCATCAGAAAATGTATCTGCATATGGCGCAGCAGGAAGTACTATGGGAACAGCAATGGGAGCATTAACAGCTGTTTTATTTATGGGATTTTTGTATGCTGTCTATACACCAACATTTAACAAACTCAAAAGAAAAGATCGTCATAATGATAATGAGAATAATGGACAGATATGTAAAGTTATTATATTTACAATGATACCTATAATTCTTGGACAGACATTTTATCAGATAAGTGCTCTTATAGATGATGTTATGTTTAGCAATATTATGGTTGGAAGAAATATTTCAGCTAACATATCAATGGATCTGGGTAATTTTAGTTCAAGTTACAGTCTTTTGATAGGAATACCTCAGGGAGTTGCATCTGCAATGTCGGCTTCAATGCTTCCAAGCGTGGTTGCTTCATATACAGAACGGGATTATGATACTATATATGATAAGATTACCAAAACTCTTAAGACTAATATGCTTATAGCAGTGCCATCGTTTGTCGGACTTTTTGTGATTGGACAGCCAATAATAAAATTGTTATTCTCAAGATACAACAGTGCGCAGGGCGGTATGATGCTTAAGATTGGCGCAATAGCAGTAGTTTTCTACACTTTGTCTACTGTAACAAGTTCGGCACTTCAGGGAATAGACAGAATGAAGGTTCCTATGATACATTCATTTATATCGCTTGTTGTTCATGTTATCATGGTGTTTATAATACTTAAGTTTTCGAGTCTTGGAATATATTCAGTTGTAATAGGCAATGCTACATTCCCTATAATAATATTTATACTTAACCTAAGAACTTTATATATTGAAGCGGGATACAGGATGCCATACGTTAAGGTATTTGCCAAGCCGGTGCTTTCATCACTTATAATGGGAGTGTTTACATGGCTTTCATATAAAGGAATGTATGCTCTTACTTCTGCAAATGCTATTTCACTGATAATTGCTTTTGCGGTTGCACTTGTTACTTATTTTGGACCATATTATGTACTTACTAAATATAGCAATAACCGATAGGAGATGATTAATATGTTATGTGAGAATTGCCATCAGAATGAAGCATCAATACATTATACAGAGATAATTAATGGTGTCAGGACGGAGCATCACATATGTATGGAGTGTGCCAGAAAGTTGAAGTTTACAGGCTGGCAGGACGGAGCAGATGGGGAGTTTCCTTTTGTAAGGCTTCTTACCGGACTTTTATCGGCTGGAGGCAATGGAAAGAACCTTGAGGACAGTCCTATGATGCATGTGTGCTGTCCGGGATGTGGTATGAGCTTTGATGAATTTACGACAGTTGGTAAATTTGGATGTGCCGAGTGTTATGGTGTATTTGGACCACTTATAGAAGATAATATGAAACGTATACATGGTGATTCAAAACACAGAGGCAAGAAGTATAAGAAATATATAGAACATACTGATAGCTGTGAATCTGAAAATGATAATTCGCTGCCTGTAATGGAATACGAAAACAAAAAAGAGGACACAGATATCAATGAACTTAATAAGAGACTTCAGGAAGCTGTTGAAATAGAGAATTATGAAGAGGCAGCAAGATTGAGAGATGTTATTAAACAATTAAAGGCTGACGGCATTAAAGACGCAGATAAAAAACAGGGAGGCGGTCAGGATGCTTAGATGGTTTGAAGATGGGGGAAATAATGGGGATGTTGTTATTTCAAGCAGGGTAAGACTTGCAAGGAATATTAAAGGATATAACTTCTCATATAAGATGACACCGGAAGATGAGAAACGTCTTGTAAATGATGTCTACAAAAGGTTAAAGGATATATCACCTGTTAATGGGTATAATTCATATAATTTTGATTATCTTGATGAATATCAGAAAATGGGAATGAAAGAGCGTCATGTGATAAGCAGGTATCTTGAAAAACAGGATGTGGCAGCAGGATTTGTTGCGCCAGATGAAGATATATCAATAATGATTAATGAGGAAGATCATATAAGAATACAGGCATTCGCATCTGGCATGAATATGGATAAGGCATATACGCTGGCAGATAAAATGGATGATGTTATTGGAGAGGCTGTAGAGTATTCGTATGATTCGCAATTTGGATATCTTACGACACTTCCATCTAATGCAGGGACAGGCATGAGAGCAAGTTATATGCTGCATTTGCCAGCACTTGCAGGTAATGATAAAATAGCAGGTCTTATACCGGAAGTTGGAAGATTTGGACTGGTATTAAGAGCTATGGAAGGCGATAATAGCAGAGCTATGGGAGATATATACCAACTGACTAATCTGGTCACACTTGGGAAGAGCGAGAAGGAGATAATAGATAATCTTGATAATATTGCAGAACAGATAGTGGATCAGGAACGTAATTACAGGAATCAGTATATATCTAAGAGAAAAATGACAGCTCTTGATATGGTTTACAGGTCATATGGTGTGTTAAAATATGCCAGAAAGGTTACACTTAATGATGGAGAACTATTGTTGTCACAGATAAGATTCGGTCTTGCATCAGGTCTGATTAAAGCAGATGGATTTGATGAGAGCAATGTATACCAGCTGATGATAGGAATACATCCGGCTAATCTTCTTATGATATCCAATAAGGATATGGATGAAGAAGATCTGGAGGTCGCAAGGGCTGATTTTATCAGAGAACATTTACCAACAATACATTAATATGTAATTAGAGAAAGGATTACAAAATGCAGAGTAGATTTACCAGTAAAGCGCAGGAAGCACTTAATTATGCTGCAGATACTGCGGCTATGTTAGGACATGGTTATATAGGTTCAGAACATTTACTTATTGGACTGATTAAAGCAGAAGGAGGACTGGCTTCATCGGTACTCATTAATAATGATGTTACAGATGAGAAAATAATTAATCTGGTGTGCCAGCTTATTGCACCAGATAGTGTGGTTAGTGTTAAAGAGCCATCCGGTTATACTCCGAGAGTAAGACACATACTCGATAACGCTGCAAGAGAGGCAGCGAGATTTAAATCAGAACTCATAGGTACAGAACATATACTTATTGCAATGATTAAGGAGACAGACAGTGTAGCATCAAGGTTATTAAACACAATAGGTGTGCCTGTTAAAAAGGTTTATGTGGATCTTCTTATGGCAATGGGAGAGGATGCTGGAAAGGTAAAAGATGATTTTCAGAATGGCAGACCTAAGGGTAGTGATAAAAGAAATACTGCAACTCTTGATCAGTACAGCAGGGATCTTACACAGATGGCAAGAGAGGGAAAACTTGATCCTGTCATAGGAAGAGAACAGGAGATCCAGAGAGTTATCCAGATACTTAGCAGAAGAACTAAGAATAATCCATGCCTGATTGGAGAACCGGGAGTAGGAAAAACAGCGATAGCAGAAGGACTTGCCGCAAGAATTGTTGAAGGAAATGTCCCGGAAACAATTAAAGATAAGAGACTTTTGACACTTGATCTTTCTGGCATGGTTGCAGGTTCAAAGTATCGTGGAGAGTTTGAAGAAAGAATTAAGAAGGTAATTGCAGAGGTAAGAAATGCGGGAAATGTACTCCTGTTTCTTGATGAAATACACACGATAATTGGTGCTGGTGGAGCAGAAGGCGCGATTGATGCGTCTAATATATTAAAGCCATCACTGGCAAGAGGCGAGATTCAGCTTATAGGGGCAACTACACTTGAAGAATACAGAAAGCATATTGAAAAAGATGCTGCACTTGAAAGAAGATTTCAGCCAGTTAAAGTTGAAGAACCTACAGTAGAGGAGGCAATACAGATTCTTCAGGGATTAAAAGGTAAATACGAAGAACATCATCATGTAACTATTACTGATGGTGCGGTTGTTGCGGCAGTTAAACTGTCAAAAAGATACATTAACGACAGATTTCTTCCAGATAAGGCAATAGATCTTATAGATGAAGCATCATCAAAGACAAGACTTGATGCATATGTTATGCCTGATTCTGTCAAGAAACTTGAAGCAGAAATAGAACAGCTTGTAAGAGATAAAGAGGAAGCTATCAGAAATGAAGCATATGAGCAGGCTGGGGATATTAAGAAAAAGCAGATTAAGAAAAAAGAACAGCTTGAAAAGATTACAAAGCAATGGCAGGATGATATAAAGGAATCGAACACTATTGTAGATGAAGATGAGATCGCTGATGTTGTTTCTATATGGACTAAAATTCCAGTTCAGAGGATTGCACAGGCAGAGTCAGACAAGCTTATGAAGCTTGAGAGTACCCTTCATGACAGGGTTATTGGACAGGACGAGGCTGTGACTGCTGTTGCTAAGGCAATAAGAAGAGGAAGAGTTGGTCTTAAGGATCCTAAAAGACCGATTGGATCATTTTTATTCCTGGGACCTACAGGTGTAGGAAAAACAGAATTGTCTAAAGCGCTGGCAGATGCAATGTTTGGAACAGAGAATTCGCTCATAAGAGTTGATATGTCTGAATTTATGGAGAAGCACACAGTTTCAAAACTTATCGGTTCACCTCCAGGATATGTAGGATATGATGAGGGTGGACAGTTAAGTGAGAAAGTAAGACGCAATCCATATTCTGTAATTTTGTTTGATGAGGTGGAAAAGGCTCATCCAGATGTATTTAATGTTCTTCTTCAGGTGCTTGATGATGGTCATATAACTGATTCAACTGGAAGAGTTGTGGATTTTAAGAATACTATTATTATTATGACAAGTAATGCCGGAGCGGAGAATATAGTTGCGCCTAAATCACTTGGATTCTCTTCGGGTTCAACACCACAGCAGAATCATGAAGAAATGAAAAGCAAAGTTATGGATGAGGTAAAGAGAATATTCAAACCTGAATTTATCAACAGAATTGATGATATTGTTGTATTCCATGTCCTTGGCAAGGAACAGATAGCGCAGATAGTTGATATCATGATAGCTGATGTCAATAAACGAATCATGGAACAGATGAAGTTGTCGATAGAGCTTGATGATGAAGCAAGACAATGGGTTGTCAATAAAGGATATGATTCAAAATATGGTGCAAGGCCACTGAGAAGAACTATTCAGAATGAGATAGAAGATGTTCTTGCAGAGAAAATTCTCATGGGCAAAGTCCATAATGGCAACAGAGTTAAGATATCGGTTAAAGATAACAAGCTTAATTTCACACTGAAAAGAGGAATTAACAAGTAAAAACATAAATTAACAATAAACAACTGACAAACTGCTAGCGCTTTTTGTCAGTTTATTGTATAATCTATATATACATTTCGTAACATACAGGAGGATAATTATATGCCAGTGGTAAATGAATTGATTCGTTCAGAAGGGGATGGAGCAATCAGCTTTGGTAATTACAAGTTAGATACTAAGTCAAAGCTGTCTGATTTTGAGCATTGTGGAGATACATACAAGGTTAAGACATTTAATGAAATCACCAAGCTTGAAAAGAATGGATCTTTTGTATATGAATCTGTGCCAGGTACAGCTGTTAACGATTTTAAGGCGACAGACACAAGTGTATCATTTAATGTTGAAGGAAATCAGGATGCACAGATTACTTTAGGACTTGAGGAAGGTGCATCATATGATATCAGAATTAATAACAATGATGCGGGTACAATGGCTACCAACATGGGTGGAAAGCTTGTTCTTTCAGTTGAGTTTGATGGAGATAAGCCAGTTAAGGTTGATGTTAAGAAAGCATAATATTTAAAGATTATAATGGTGTATTATTGGGTTGCTGCACAGGCTGTGGCAACCCTTTATGATATTTAAAATTTTTTATTCAGGGGGATACATGGCAAAAGCAAAGACAACAGCGTTTTTTTGTAAGGAATGTGGTTATGAGTCAGCCAAATGGTTTGGACAGTGCCCAGCGTGTAAAGAGTGGAATACATTTGTCGAGGAACCTGTGGCTAAGAACAAATCAGCCAGGGGGATTGCATCGGTTAATCAGAAAGCAGTTAAAAATGCTGACTGCGTTCCAGTGGATATAGGAAATATAACATTTGAAGAAAATGACAGGATAACAACGGGAATAGCAGAACTGGACAGGGTGCTTGGAGGAGGCATAGTTGCGGGATCTCTGGTGCTGGTAGGTGGTGACCCGGGAATTGGAAAGTCAACGCTGCTATTGCAGATGTGCTTTAATCTTGCCCAGAATGGAAAAGATGTATTATATATTTCAGGTGAGGAGTCGCTTAAACAGATCAAGCTTCGTGCAGACAGGATTGGCAAATGCAGTGGACAGATGAAATTATTATGTGAGACTAATCTTGATAACATTGAGGGTGTATTAGCTGATGAAAAGCCGCAGATTGTAATAATTGATTCAATACAGACTATGTACAAGGAAGATGTTGCGGCAGCTCCGGGAAGTGTATCACAGGTAAGAGAGACAACATCTGTGCTGATGCAGCTTGCAAAGGGACTTAATATAACAATATTCATAGTTGGACATGTTACTAAGGAGGGAACAGTAGCAGGACCGAGAATGCTTGAACATATGGTTGATACTGTGTTGTATTTTGAGGGCGACAGGTATGCATCGTACAGGATATTAAGAGGAGTCAAGAACAGATTTGGTTCTACGAATGAAATCGGAGTGTTTGAAATGCAACAGAATGGGCTTGCAGAGGTGGAGAATCCTTCAGAGTATATGCTTAATGGAAGACCAGAGAATGCGTCTGGTTCTGCTGTAGTATGTCTGCTTGAGGGAACACGCCCTATAATGGTTGAGATTCAGGCACTTGTATGCGATTCTAATTTTGGAATGGCGAGGAGGACTGCAGCTGGAACGGATTATAACAGGGTAAATCTTCTTATGGCTGTTCTTGAAAAAAGGGCTGGTATACATTTGTCAGGTAGTGATGCTTATGTAAATGTGGCCGGAGGAATTAAAGTTAATGAGCCTGCGCTTGATCTGGGAATTGTTATGGCACTGGTAAGCAGTTTTAAAAACAGGGCAATTGATGAAAAGACAGTTATATTTGGTGAGGTTGGACTTGCAGGAGAGGTTCGTGCTGTGAGTCAGGTTCAGCAGAGAGTTAATGAAGCAGTTAAACTTGGATTTGAAACGTGCATATTACCTGGAGTGTGCTTGAAAAACATTAAGAAGAATGATAAAATTGAAATAATAGGTGTTAATAATGTGCAGGAAGTAATTAAATTAATATAAGCACAGATGATGGGGGACTATGTATGAGCAATGAAGCAATGGTTAATAACCTGACTAATATACTTAATGGACTTGACGATTCACAGGAAAAGCTTGAAAAAGATGCATTTGATGTTATTAATTCATCAGATACTTCCCTTAATCTTGTTAAGGAGAGTATGTCAAGTGTTGAAGAGATACTTGGGATGATTGAATCAATGAATAAGGTTGTTGAAGAATCATCAGCTAAGATTAAGGAACTGGAGCAGCTGTCTAAGAAAATTGAAGAGTTTGCTGCTGTAATAGGTTCTATATCTAACAGGACTAATATTTTATCCCTTAATGCATCTATAGAAGCTGCACGGGCAGGTGAACATGGAAGGGGATTTGCGGTTGTTGCAAGTGAGGTAAGGAGTCTTGCTGCCCAATCAGCCAAATCATCTAAAGAAATAACAGATACAATCAATAAAGTTCAGACATCAGTTAACGAAACAGTTACCGCAATGAATGACATTTATGATAATTCTGCCAAGCAGAAAGAAAAAGCAGATGGGGTCGGAAATGTACTTAAAAAAGTAATCGATGCGGCATATGCAGCTAATGAGGTTGCAAGAAATATAGAGAATGAGATAGCTTATCAGAGAGAAATAACGGATGAGGCTAAGAATGCTCTTAAGTAATAGTGCGTTTTGCAGAATATAATCAGGATAGTTAAAGAATTTTTAAAGGAGGCGGTATATGCCTCCTTATTTCAATGGAGGAAGACATGAGAAGAAAAGAACGTGAAATCAGTGATTATAATACAATGCTTACAATAGTAGATAAATGCGATTGCATAAGGCTTGGATTTGTAGATGGGGAGGATGCATATATTGTGCCATTGAATTTTGGCTGTGAAAATAAAGATGGGCAGATGATAATATATTGTCATGGCGCTAAAGAAGGAAAGAAAGCAGGACTTATAAAGCTGAATGGAAGAGTGTCATTTGAGATGGATACAAAACATGAACTGGTAGAAGCTGACAGGGCGTGTGGCTATAGTTATCTGTATCAAAGTGTTATGGGAAAGGGCGAGATAGGATTTGTTGAAGAATATGATGAAAAGATACATGCGCTTGAAATTATCATGAATCATTATTCTGATAACAGGAACTGGAAATTTGATGAAAAGGCGGTAAATTCGACTGCTGTAATAAAATTATGTGTGAAAGAATGGACAGCTAAAGAACATTAATAATAAAAATTGGATTTTTTTGAAGCTTTTTGGAAAAAGTTGTTGACAAGAGATAATGACTTTGATATTATATACAAGTCGCCGCGGT
>CAMDYG010000002.1 GCA_945910225.1 uncultured Eubacterium sp.
CTCTCCTTAAGAAAAATGAAATCGCAGTATGCAAGATTTCTCTTGCTGATGTAATTGTTGTTGACGAATTTGATCTTCACAAGACTATGGGCGAGCTTATCCTCATAGACCGAGTTACTAATATGACTAGTGCTTGCGGTGTTGTCCGTGAAGTTAATGAGTCAGCTAATGATGTTAAGGAAGTTGACGCAGCTTTCAGAGCAGAGCTTAACAACCAGAAGCCAGTTGTTGTAGAGGCAGTTCTTTCAGACAAGATTAATGTTGATTTCTTAAAGAAGGTTGAGAAGGAGCTTCTTCTTGACAGCAAGCATGTATATCTGTATGTTCCAGCAGAGGGCGAGGATTATACAAATGTTGTGACTCACCTTGTAAATGCAGGTATTGTTGTTATTCTTGCACTTAGTAAGGCAGCTGATATTAAGATTGACGGCGCAGAAGTGCTTGCAGGCTGGGAGTCTGAGGTTGACGCAACTACTGTAGATGTGGCTGCGTTTATTAAGAAGAATGCGTAGGCTGGGGGAAGAACGGACGCTGCACTAGAACTTATAAAGCAACGCAGGCACGCTTTCGCTGCTTGTCGCTCGCAGCGGTACTAAGCTTGTCAGGATTTGCCTCACTTTGTGAGGCTGTCCTGACGAGCTAAGTGCCGGCGGCTCCAAAGCACCTGCGTTGCTTTATAAGTTTAGTGCTGCTGGGGTTCTTTCCCGCTGCGTGGGGTGGAAGTGTTGGCAGATGTGCGGTAAAGGGCGCTTCGCTGCTTTACCTTGGGTTTGGCAAAGCTTGCTTCGCTGCTTTGCCTAGTTTAGGAATATATTTATGTGGGAGTCAGGTATAGATGAAAAAATATGGATTTTTTAAAAAGTTAATATGTTTAGGTATGATTTTCAGCCTGACTTTTATTGGACTTTCTGGCTGTGGACGGAAGAAGACGGAACTTGTTAATGTTTCATATGATGCTACCAGAGAGTTTTATAAGGAGTATAACAGGCTTTTTGAGGACTACTGGTATGATAAGACTGGTGAGAAGGTTGAGGTTATCCAGTCTCATGGCGGTTCTGGAAAGCAGGCGCTAGAGGTTGCTAACGGTCTTGGTGCTGATGTTGTCACGCTTGCTCTTGAGGGAGATGTTAATGTTATAAGGGACGAAGGTCTGATTGATGATGGGTATATCAATGATTATTCTGATGACAGCTCACCTTACACTTCTACGATTGTCTTTCTTGTAAGAAAGGGTAATCCTAAGAATATTAAGGACTGGGACGATCTTCTTAATGACGGGGTTAAGGTTATTACCCCTAATCCTAAGACTTCCGGAGGAGCCAGATGGAATTTCCTTGCGGCATGGTATTATTTTAAGAAGCAGGGACAGACTGATGAACAGGTTCAGGCAAGTGTTACCAAGCTTTACAAGAATGTGGCAGTGCTTGATTCAGGCGCAAGAGGTTCTTCTACAACATTTGCAGAGAACGGACAGGGGGATGTTCTGATTGCATGGGAAAATGAAGCATTTTTCGCATTACAGGAATATCCGGGCGAGTATGAGATTGTCGTTCCGTCCGCATCTGTATTGTGCCAGCCAACGGTTGCGAAGGTTGACGAGGTCACACAGATGAATGAAACTGCGGAACTGGCAGACGCCTATCTTTCTTTCCTGTACACTGATGACGCACAAAGGCTTGAGGCGCAGAATTTCTACCGCCCTGTAAACAAGGACATTCAGAAGGAATATGAGTCTTCCAGTGATTCAAGGAATATTAAGGAAATCCCTTCCAATGGTAAATATATTGTCAAAGACATTGACATGGTGGATATCGGGTATTTTGGCGGCTGGGAAGCGGCTACACAGAAGTTTTTCTCTGATGGCGGAATATTTGATAAGATATATGATTAATTAAAATGTTTTGTTGAATATGCTGCGCGAATCTGACTATGCACAGGTACATGAAGCCTACTAATATAGAGCAAGTTGTTGGTTTAGTAGGTTTCTGCGGAGAATATTATAAGTTGTTTAAGTGAGAAGACCTACTAATCAATCAGGGAAGATATGATTAGTAGGTCTTTCACTCGCAAATTGCTTACAGTTCTTAGTAAAATGTGGAAAAAGACCTACGAAAATATGTTAATTTAACAATATAGTAGGTTATGAGCCAGAAAGTATATGCATAAACTATGGAAATGACCTACTATATTGAGTGTATAATGGCTTTTAGTGGGTTTTGTCCTCCGTCAGCAGTCTCTTATAAGTACAGTCAATGCCAAGTGCACCAAGTGGAGCGGTAACAATGATTGCGAGTACAGCTACGGAAAGCACTATCTGTCCACAGGCAAGTCCGGAAGCTAGAGGAACAGAACCGATGGCTGCCTGTACGGTTGCTTTAGGAAGATAGGCAATTATGCAGAAAAGCCGTTCCTTCCATGTAAGATTTGTCTTTACGGTGCAAAGAAGCACTCCGGCTGCCCTGAAAACAAGTGCTGCAAGAATCATAAGCAAGGCTGGAAGTCCGGCTTTGAGTGTGTAGCGGATATCGACAGCTGCGCCGACAAGCACAAACAGTATTACTTCAGCAGCAAGCCATAGTTTGCCGAATTTTTCGGACAAACGGGCTGATACGTCGGGAACACATTTAAACTTAAGAGTACATGCCATAGCGACAACAGCAAGCAGCCCTGAAACAGACACTTTTCCTTCAAGCCAGCCCTCAATTGCAATAAGAAGGAAAGAGAAGCCAAGTACGATGATAACCTTCATGCTGTTTCTTACGGTATGCTTACGGGCGTATGATGTTTCAAAGAACAGATACAGTCCCAATCCGGTTACTATGCCAAGAATTATGCCGAGTATAATAGATACAGGAATATTTACGAAATCCATAGCATTTGCCTTGCCACCCTGTGCCACATTTAAAAATGTTGTGAATAACACTATTACAAATATGTCATCGCACGAAGCACCAGACAGTATCATCTGTGGAATTGCCTTGTCAGTTCCGTAGCGTTTCTCAATGAGCATTACCATCCGGGGAACGACAACCGCAGGAGAAACGGCGGCGAGAACTGCGCCCATCACAGCAGCTTCGGCATGGTTAATACCAAGGATTGCAGGCGCAAGAAGAACATAACCGATGATTTCGCAGGAAGCTGGAACGAAGGACATAAGGATTGCACTTCGTCCAGCTTTTTTCAGATCCTTTAGGTCAAGCGACAGACCAGCTTTGATAAGAATAATGATAAGTGCCATTTTTCGCAGGTCAGCCGATATTGAAAGGATTGACGGGTCAAGAAAATCAAGGACATATGGTCCGAGAACAATACCGGTAACGAGCATTCCGATGATTCTCGGAAGTTTCATCTTCTGGCAGATTGCGGCCATAACGAGTCCAACCAGAAAGATAAGTGATAAAGATGTCAGCATAATAAGCCTCCTTAAAATGTAGTAATGGTATTTATGAACGCAAAAAAAGCTGATGCTTCCTGCGACATAAAATCGTAGAAGTCATCAGCTTGAATAAGCAGTTTAGGTTTCCCATGGGAGTACTTCATTCCCTTTGATATTTATAATACTTTGTTGCGGGATTGTCAAATGTATTGTTCTAATTGTTTTTGAGCATATTATACAGATTGACAATCTCGCCATCTTTCTTGGAATTGATGAACACTGTCTGGTCAGCAGTTTTTATCATAAGTACAGGAGACACATCATTAAAAATGTAGAGATTACATTTGCCATAAGTATTTCCTTTGAATTTGCCGACAAGGTAACTGTCGGTTGCGCCGCCGTTATATTTGAAAAAATGGTCATCAGGCAGAGAATCCATCAGAGTAATTTCGGTAATGTCGTCAATGTTAATTCTGCTTGTGTAACCGCATGAAGATACATTTACAGTGCTATCAGTAGTCCTGATGTCGATAGTAACATGAATGTATGGAATTAATACAATAGTTGTCCATATTAGTAATCCAAGAGTAACAGCCGTTATGCTTCCGGTGAATATCTTAGCACCGGTGCGGGCGTAGTTAAGCGAGTAGTTGGTCGAACACAGCCTGTCGGGTACGAAAAGGTGCGGGTCATTAGGATTGTAGTAAAATCCAGTCTTCCAGTAGTCATCATCATCAACAAATACCGGCTGTGTGTCAGCCTTAAGCATTTCATTTTTTCTGTTGCGTGCAAGAATAAGAATGACAGTGAGCGTGCAGCCGCTTAACAACTGCAGAATAATGTACATCCAGAAACTTAAGTCTCCAACAGTATCCTGAATAATACACATTAAGACAAATGTTATCCATGCCACGAAGTTAAGAAGTGACATTACAAGCATTGCTGAAGCAATGTATTTCTTCATAGTCAGATTAACAATGTTGTTAATGTCTGAATTAAGGCTGTATGCCTGATTTTGTCGTCTGTTCATATAAATGTGGAACACAAACCCGAATACAGAAACTATGACAGTACATATTGCAAATACAATAATCATTGAAAAATATGCTCTGTCCGTCCATGAATAGAATGGAATCAAAGCCAGCAGTTCTGCGGCAATTATGATGATGTGGTATTTGAAGCTGATTGGAGTTGCATCTGCATTTGCACAAGCACGCGTATCAATAAAGACCTTCTGTTTCTGGGATTCCACAAACCAGCCATTCTGTATCTTTAACAGATACATTTTCCGATGCGCTGAAAGCTGGATATACATAATTCCGAAAATGAACACGAGAATCCAGATTGTATACATAATAACGAAAATGATTATGTTTACAAAATTAAGAAAGCATATGGCTATTGAGAGTACTGCATTGATATTCTGGAAATATTTCATGCTTTTCTTAAAACGTGTCATAAGTCGGGTGACATCGTCATCGTTAACATGGTCGCCTGGAATGTGGACTCCGATAAGCATGCCGTTGTTGTATCGGTAGTTAGATTCATATGCAAATCTCATGATCAGGACTGTGAACATGTTGCATACAAAGAATAGCATAAACATTGCGATTTTCATAAGGAAACCTCCTTGTATAGTTGGTCTGTTTGTATTAATGCATGTGTGAATACAGGTATATTACATTGTGCAGGGATTCATCTTGGAATAAATGTTTTCGCACATTTTTAAGAATTCTGCCTTATCCATTCCTGTAATGCTTGCTTCTGCGGATAGCAGCTCAAGCTCTGATTCAAGCTTTTCCCTGAATTCAATATCCATATTAATATTCTCGGCGACAAATGCTCCAAGCCTTCTGTCGGTTTTAATAAAACCTTCCGCCTTAAGAATCTGGTAAGTTTTATTGACAGTCATTGTATTGACGCCTGCGTCAGAAGCAAGCTGTCTGACAGTCGGCAGTTTCTCACCAGCCTTGAGTTCTCCCTTGCCGATTCCTTTAACAATCTGATTTCTTAACTGTACATATATGGGCGTGTCGCTCGCAAAATCAAGTTCTATAACCATGTGAAGCTCCTTTCTGTAAAAAGAGGTGATTTCTGTCTTGTTTGTATTATATATAGTAATACAGACAAGACAATAAGTCAAGAGAACAGGCATTAGAAAACGACTAGAAATCCTAAAAATTCTATTGACATATAAACATAGTAGGTATATAATCTGCAACATAGTAACATATAAAATTAGTAGGAATTAATAAACATTTTAAAGATGGTGGAGTATTCGATAAGATATATGAAAAGAAGTAATTATAAAATATATAAAAGTAATTAAGGGAAGGGGAAACGACAGAATGAAAGAGAAGAAAAGAAAGAAAAAAAGAGTAATACCGGGCTTTGGTCTTTCATTTGGAATAACAATTGCAATGTTAGGATTCATTGTTGTTATCCCTTTATGTACCCTTGTGATATTCTCGGCAAAGCTGTCGTTTACGGAATTCATAACGACAGTTACAAGGCCGAGGGTGCTTTCAAGCTACAGAGTAAGTCTTGAGACTGCGTTAATCGCGGCACTTATAGACGCAGTTATGGGAACAATTCTTGCATGGGTTCTTGTAAGATATAATTTTCCGGGTAAGCAGATTATGAATGGAATAATTGAACTTCCATTTGCACTGCCGACAGCTGTTGCGGGTATAGCACTTACACATCTGACAACAACTAATGGCTGGCTTGGAGCATTTTTTGGCAAATTTGGAATCCGGATTGCATATACAAGGCTGGGAATTATATTCTCACTTATATTCGTTGGAATACCATTCGTAGTGAGGGCTGTCCAGCCAGTGCTAGAAAAGGTGGATATCCAGTACGAGGAGGCAGCCAACATGCTTGGAGCAACCAACAGGCAGACAGTATTCAGGGTAATACTTCCAGAGATACTTCCGGCACTTATCGGCGGATTCACAATGTCATTCGCAAGAGGACTTGGAGAATATGGAAGTGTCGTATTCATAGCAGGAAATACACCATATGAGACAGAGATAGCACCGCTTATGATTATGTCAAAGCTTCAGGAATATGACTACGCAAGTGCAACATCAATAGCGCTTGTAATGCTTTTCATCGCATTTATTATTCTCTTTATAAATGCAGTGTTACAGAGCAGGACATCGAAGATTGTAAGTGGAATTTCATAGAAAGGGGTTAGTGTATGAACATCAGAAAAGATTCAGGTCCGTTAAAATGGATTCTAATAGGTATAAGTGTGTTGTTTTTATTTGTGATGTTAATTTTGCCCCTCAGCTATGTAATGTATACAGCATTTTCTAAGGGCATAAAGGTATTTCTGGCGGCAGTTACTGACAAATACGCACTTCATTCAATTAAGCTGACAATAGAAGTTTCACTTATCGCAGTTGTGTGCAACACATTTTTCGGAATATTTGCTTCATGGCTTATTACGAAATTTCAGTTCAAGGGCAAGAAAGTTATATCTACTTTAATAGACTTACCGCTCACTGTTTCGCCGATCATAGCAGGTCTTATATATGTGCTTACATTCGGAAGACAGAGTTTTATATATCCATATCTTAAGGCTATGGGAATAAGAATTATATTCGCAGTTCCGGGAATCGTGCTTGCGACTATATTTGTAACATTTCCATTCATATCAAGGGAGCTGATACCGGTTCTTACTTCGCAGGGAACTGACGAGGAGGAAGCTGCAGCGCTTATGGGTGCCAATGGCTGGACTATATTCTGGAAGGTTACATTCCCGCATATCAAATGGCCGCTTCTCTACGGTATTGTACTGTGTACAGCGAGAGCAATGGGCGAGTTCGGTGCGGTATCCGTTCTTTCAGGACATTTGCGCGGAAGAACTAACACGATGCCGTTGTATATTGAACTTCTGTATCAGGGATATGATTTTACGGGAGCATTTGCAGTGTCAGCAATTCTTGTGCTGATGACGGTTATTATACTGGTGCTTCGTAGTGTACTTGAATACAAGGAGCAGCAGTCAGCTAAGGCAGAGAAAGAGCAGCAGGAAGGATAGAAACGCACTACAACAGAAAGGCGGAACAGATTATGGCAGAATTACAGCAGGACACAGAAAAATATGTAGAGCTTCGTAATATCAATAAGACATATGGCACATTTAAAGCTTCGAATAATATTAATCTTGGAATTGGGAAGGGCAAACTTATTGCACTGCTCGGACCTAGTGGAAGCGGCAAAACTACAATCTTAAGAATGATAGCGGGTCTTGAGACTGCGGATTCAGGTGATATTATTATTGACGGCAAGGTTGTTAATGATGTGCCGGCAAGTAAGCGTGGAATAGGCTTTGTTTTCCAGAACTACGCACTTTTCAGATACATGACAGTGTATGATAATATTGCATTTGGATTGAAGGTCAACAAATGGAAAAAATCGGACATTAAGAAACGTGTTGATGAGCTTATTGAGCTTGTCGGACTTTCAGGCATGGCGAAAAGATACCCTAGCCAGTTATCAGGTGGACAGAGACAGAGAGTAGCATTTGCAAGGGCATTAGCACCTAATCCGGAGCTTCTGCTTCTTGATGAACCATTTGCAGCAATTGATGCGAAGGTAAGACAGGAATTAAGAAGCTGGCTTCGTGACATGATTACAAAGGTTGGAATCACAAGTATATTTGTAACACATGACCAGGATGAGGCAATTGAGGTTGCTGATGAAATTATTGTCACTAACAAGGGACATATAGAGCAGATTGGAACGCCAAGACAGATATACAGAGAGCCTGAGACAGCATTTATGGCGGAATTCATGGGACATCCGGTACATGTTGACCGGATTAATAAGATAAAAGGTTTCGATCAGCTTGGCGATTCAGTTAAAGCTGTGCTCCGCCCTGAGAATGTCAATATTACCAAGCTTGATGAGAAGGTTGATTCAGCCGCATCTGTTGAGAGAGGCGTGGTTGTTAATAAGCTTTTCATGGGCAAGGAGGTTGAAATCACAGTCAATGTCAACGGCATAGAGGTTGTTGGCACAAGAAATGTAGAAGAAGCACCCATACAGAAGGGCGAGGAAGTAAATGTATTTATTCACAGGGCATTTACTTACGGCGCAGATGGAATTGTCAACATTGTTGAAAATGCAAATAAGTTCGAAGACTGGATGGTTATCTGAAAAAAGGGAGAAAAGCGGTTTTGCTTTTCTCCCTTTTTCTTGTATCGGCAATAAAAATAAACCACCTGCTATGCAGGTGTGTTCCCAGAAAGCTTTAGCTTCAAGAAAAAACCTCTATGTTATGATGAGTTTAAGGTTCGCCAACCAAATTCAATACAACAAGGAGGTATCCGAATGGATAACAACAGTTTATCACACACAAAATGGACATGCAAATTTGAAGTATAAGTATGGCAATAGACATTTCTGGTGCAGAGGATATTATGTCGACACAGTAGGTAAGAATGCAAAGAAAATTGAAGAGTATGTAAAAAATCAGATGCAGGAAGATCTGGAATATGATCAGATGTCACTGAAGGAATATATCGACCCGTTTACGGGTGAGCCGGTAAATAATGCATAAGCTAAAGCCCTTTAGGGCTTGCCTGTGGTAGCTATGCATGTGGCGAATCTTCAATGGCTCTTTAGAGCTGGCTAGTACCACAGGCTTATAGCCGCAGAGCAAACCACCAGCTGAGCTGGTGGTCATGATTTATTTCTTCTTCTGTGTACGAAGCAGATGTTCAACATATTCCATTATATAGTAGTTATCCTCTGGCATCTGGCAGCCTACTATGTAGACGCCGTCATTATCAGAGCATCTTATAATCTGACCCTCTAATACAGAATGTGCAGGCAAATCAAAATTATCAATTGAAACAGTAACGATTTTGCCTTTGTTATTTGAGAAAAATCTGTCTTTTGAGAGGAATGCAAAACCATTGGCACTCAGATTATCAAGTTTTCCTTCAAATGTTTCGTCTGTACCCTTTACTGTAATTGTACAGTGATTGTTCATATAAATTCTAGGATATTTACGACGGTTAAGAATCTGCGGTCTTGTTGTGATTGTAACAATGCCCGTTGTTGCAGATGCTTTTTTGTCAGCTGCAATCTTAGCGCTTTCCCAACGGTATATTACATTGCCAACTGTTACTAACATGTCACATTCAATGGCTGAATTAACTGCAGGCAGTGCCTTCTCAAGTTCAAGAGTTATACAGTTGTCATTATGAGTCTTAATGGTTCCGTGATATTCAACATTTTCACCATGAGTACCTTTAAGGATTGCGGATGCCTTCATGCCTGTCTTAATATCTTCAATACCCATGAAACCGCCAACACCAAGTTCACACATAAGAGCCTGTATTGTGTTTTCCATGGTATTGATATTAGTAGCACTTTCGTCATATTTACTTACAATACGGCTGCTGATATCTCTTGAATTAGTTATGCACTCTGTCATGGTATCGACTATATCTGATACCTGGGACATGTTGCTTACAAGTTGCTTGTTAGCGGATTCAACATCTTTAATGGCTGTATCAATTATATGTATATGGTCTTCAATCTGAGTAGAATCAGATGTGATGAGATTGATGCTTTCGCTTGTCTGTTTAATCTTGTCAAGAGTAACCTGTATAAGTGATAAAGTCTCTCCAATAGAAGAAAGCATTTTATCGGAGATTACGGCAAGACGGTCTAATGCACTCTGTATTTCACTGGAAGAAGTCTTGGTTTCTGTGCTTAATGCACGAATCTGTTCAGCTACAACAGCAAAGCCTTTACCTGCATCCCCGGCTCTTGCAGCTTCAATAGAAGCATTGAGGGCAAGAAGATTGGTCTGGCTGGATATATTGTCAATAGCACTTGTCTGGTCTTTAACAGTCTTGAATTCTGATTCAAAATCATGCAGGATATGCTCAACCTCTGAAGAAAGCTCAGACATTGTAGTTGCTGTTGTAATAAGGTTTTCAAGGTCGCTTGAGCTTGTGTATGCATGCTCCTGTGACTCAGAAGTAAGGCTTACCATATCGTCAATAAGCTGGGCAACATGTTCTACCTGTGAGCTTATGTCAGTTGTCATATCAGTAGAAGATGCTGTATGATTTCTCAAAACATCATTGTTGTTTGAAAGTTCATTCATGCCAAGCATGATAACATCAGAACCATGCTTGTTTTCTGAAGCAAGCTCGCGTACAACAGTGATTCCGCTCATAATTGAATTGCTGGAAGTCTTAACCTTTTCAACAGTAGAAACAACTCTGTCAAGGTCAGCCTTGATACTGTCATTCAATGCGCCATCTGATTCATTAAGGTGCTTGATAGACATAACATAGCAGATATAACATAAAAGAAGGCATGCAACCTGTAACTGGTAATTCTTCATATCTGTTTCAGAATTACAGCCAAGAGCAACATATCTGTAAACATCACTGACTATAACAGAAAGTACATTTGCAATACCGCAGTTAATCATGAATTTCCTGTCTTTATAAAGAACAAGAAGGCTCATGACCGGAAGAATATAAGTAAATGAAATCGGAGAATCAGTTGTGCATATTACAAATGTATATAAAATACCATAACCAATAACAAGACATAATCTGTACGCATCAGTTGCTTTTCCTTTGATTCTGAAAAATAATTCTCCAATAAAGAAAGGTATCCAGCAAAGTGCAACAAATATTATGTAGCTGCTTTTTGGATAGATTCCATTAGCTGCATCAGTACCATAATTGGCGGTCAAAAGGAGTGAGAAAACAAGCCATATCCGACGGGCTTTAATATTAGCTTTGGCTTTAAAAACATTAGCATCGTAGTTCATAGAATAATCTCCTATAAAATATAAAATTGTTAAGTTAGTGAAGTATTTTATCACGAAAATAAACTATCTCTATTTTATAGCAAATATTTACTATTTTCAACAAGAATATCTTAAATATGGGGAGAAAAATATAGGGAGAATGTGATACCGATAGGTAGTCGCATTTTGAAGCATCTTATAGGTAGAAAATAGATATGACTACAATGTTAGAATGAGAATTAACCTATCAAAGCATAATAATATTCAGGTAAATAACCAAAAGAGTAGATTTGCTTAATAATATTAAAACAATCTGGCTATATGTAAACAGAAACAGCGTGAAAGATGTTAATTTTATTAAGAAATTTAAGAATTCTTAAGAAATATTTAATTTTCTTATTGACAAATTATCAACAAAGGAATATTTTAATGTACAAATCAACAGTCAAATGCGAAGAACAGGAAATGACTTCTTCATATCACCGCTCACAGAAAGCCGTCAGTTGATGAGAGACGGCAGCAAGGAATGATTAAGCCCTCACCTGCGAGCAGTTCTGGTGAAAGACAGGCAGATGTCTAGTAGTTGGAACCGGTACCCATCGTTAAAAGGGCATGCCATAAGAGTTGAATATACCGAGTGGCAGTAGAGTGGTCGGAGTATCCGGCAAGCAAAGTGGTAACGCGGAAGTAGAAATAATATACCTTCGTCTTTGCACATAATCCAGTAATGGATTAGTGCATCGACGAAGGTTTTTTTGTGCGAGTAGCGATGAGGATGGAACAACGGGAATTTGATGTATGCTTGCATACAATCAGATTCATGTTGGAACATCCGAGGAGCACCGCGACAATGTCAGAACGCAGTTCTGACATATGAGCTACGAGCTATGTAAGCGATGAGAATCATAGCACCGCTTCCACTGCGTTTGACTGGTGAAATATATTTTTATAGGAGAGTGACATTATGAACACATTAGTAATCGTGCTTATCGCGGCAGTTGTACTTTTTGGTGCATACATGGTTTATGGCCGTTGGTTAGCAAAGAAATGGGGTATCGACCCTAAGGCAGAGACACCAGCCGTTAAATATAACGACGGTAAGGATTTCGTTCCAACTAATGGCTGGACAGTTTTCAGTCATCAGTTCTCATCAATCGCAGGAGCAGGTCCTGTAACAGGTGCTATTCAGGCAGCAGCATTTGGATGGTTACCAGTTTTACTCTGGATCCTCATCGGTGGAGTATTCTTCGGAGCAGTTACAGACTTTGGTGCACTTTATGCTTCAGTTAAGAATGAAGGTAAGTCAATGGGTATGATCATTGAGAAGTACATCGGTAAGTTTGGCCGTAAGATTTTCTTACTTTTCTGCTGGTTATTCACACTTATCGTTATTGCAGCATTTGCAGATATGGTTGCAGGTACATTTAATGCTTACACAGTAAATGCTGATGGTGCTACTGTTTTATCAGCAGCAGCTAAGACAAACGGTTCAGCTGGTATGGTATCTATCATGTTTATGGTATTTGCCGTAGTATTCGGTCTTATCCAGAAGAAGTTAAATCTTTCAGGCTGGAAAGAAGCAGTACTTGGTATTGTGTTTATTATCGCAGCATTTGCTGTTGGTATGTTCTTCCCACTTGAGTTCAACAAAGATGTATGGAGTTATATCACATTTGTATATATCTTCTTCGCTGCAGTTATGCCAATGTGGTTAATGAAGCAGCCTCGTGACTATATGACAACATTCATGTTCATCTGCATGATCGTAGGTGCAGCAGTTGGTCTTGTAGTTGCACATCCTTCAATGAATCTTCCTGTATATACAGGATTCAATAATGCAAAGCTTGGAACAATGTTCCCAATTCTTTTCGTAACTGTTGCCTGCGGTGCCGTTTCTGGTTTCCACAGCCTTGTATCTTCTGGTACATCTTCTAAGACAGTTGAGAACGAGAAGGATATGCTTAAGGTTGGTTACGGCGCAATGGTACTTGAGAGTTTACTTGCAGTACTTGCCCTTTGTGTTGCTGGTGCAGCTGCCACTAACGGAGCGCTTCCAGCTAAGACACCATTCGCAATCTTCAGTAGTGGTGTAGCAGGATTCTTTGAAATGTTTGGTGTTCCAGTACATTTTGCAACAGTATTCATGACAATGTGTGTATCCGCTCTTGCTCTTACATCACTTGATGCAGTTGCCCGTATCGGTCGTATGAGTTTCCAGGAACTCTTCAGCGTAGATGATATGGAACATGCAGAAGGATGGAGAAAGTTATTGTGCAATACATACTTCTCAACAATCGTAACATTAGTATGTGGATTCATCCTTACTAAGATTGGATATGCTAATATCTGGCCATTATTTGGTTCAGCTAACCAGTTATTAAGCGCTCTTGTAATTCTTACACTCTGCGTATTCTTAAAGGTTACAGGACGAAGCAACAAAATGCTTTTCCCTCCTCTTATCATCATGCTTTGTGTAACATTTACAGCACTTGTACAGAGAACAATTGCAATGGTTAAGGCTATCAAGTTAGCAGCTTCTGTTACAATTCCTGCTGGACAGACATCTTGGGGAAGCGTATTCATCGCTAACGGACTTCAGCTTATAATTGCTATACTCCTTATTGTACTTGGTGTAATCATCGTAGTTAACTCAGTAAAGAGCTATGCAAAGAGCGAGAAGAACTCTGAGAAGACAGCAGCTTAATTAGTAAATTTAATAATGTAGCAGGCTTATCATAGAGCGTGTCTTAGGCAGATATTCTCATGATTCGCTTGCCTGGTGGTAGTAAATGCCGCTATATACAGAGTTTTTTACAGGGCTTGAAATCAAATGCACTTCGCTTGAACGAGATTTCAAGCCCTGAACTTTTGTATATAGCGGCATTAACTTCCACATGGCTCACGAATAAATCGAATGTCTGCCGGTTTCTTCTATTATATTGTCGTCAATCTGGATATCTGTGAGTGTATATTGTTCTGGGGCTTCCTTTATGTTGCGGAACACATTGCATGTACACGTACTCTTCCTTATTATAATATGTTCTGCCAGAGATGGTGGAATATCAGTTCTTCCTTTCAGGTCGAAAAACTGTGTCCATGGATTAATGTTAATGAAATTAAATATTTTACCCTGTACATCTTCAACAATGATGTATTCGTAATGCTGTGGTGTGTCGGGACGCATTTTCAGCCAGAGAAGGTTGTAGCCGGACTCTACCTTAATGTGCCGCATTATTATATTCTTATTATGTATGGACTCTGAGCCGCATGTAAGGCAGCCGTGGCAGAATTCAAATGTGCAGTCCTCAATAATTATACGCTCATTAGCACCATTATCCGGGTCACTGTCAGCAAATGGACCTTTGCCACCTTTTAAGGCGATTGCGTCATCATTAACATTGATTGTGCAGCCTTTAATAAGTATATCAGTGCAGGCATCTATGTCTATTGCATCGGTACTTGGCGCTTTAACGGGCGAAGAGGGACTGGTTATCCGGCAGTTGAGGTATCTTACATGAGAACATTTGTAAAGATGATTAGTCCAGAACTGCGAATTACACAGATGAAGACCAGAAACTGTAACATTAGTGCAGTTGGAAATGTATACAAGCCTTGCACGCTGTTCATCTTTGTTAGTGCACGAAGGATTCCAGCAGCGCCTCTTCCAGAAAGACATCCAGCTGCGTATGCCATTGCCATCAATAGTGCCATTACCGCACATTGTAAATCCATTAATGCCATATGCATTGATAAGGGCAGGAAAGTACATGCAGGTTTCTCCTTCAATACGTGTCTGGCAGACGGGATAATCATTAATATTATCGCTTCCTTTAAGGATGCCGCCGTCTTCAATATACAGATTAACGCCCTGTCTGAAAAATAATGCTCCGGAAAGATATGTTCCAGATGGAATAACAAGGACTCCGCCGCCATTATCATATATGGTGTCTATGAGCTGCTGGAGTCTGTCTGTGTATATATTGCCGTCATCATATATACCATAATCAGATATATTATATTGTTTTCCCAGATCAGCAGCACATGGCAGAGAGTCATTGGTGAACCATTTGTCAACAGGTGTTTTGTCGGGAAATGTGTCTGTGTATGAGAAATTATTATACATAAAGGGATACTCCTTTTATTTTTTGAAATAATTATAACATGAGTTAAAATATTTTATCTTAAAATATTGAGATTTGATTAAGATACATTTATTATTGTAATGAATGATTTTATTGGAGGTTTTTTATATGGGTGGGGCTAATATATATGATAATTTTGATGGGCCGACGTCGGTATACATCAAAAGAAAAAGACTGTCGAATCTGATTGATAAGTTCAAGAAGATGGCTTATGAAAAAAAGAGGGCAGATATTGAAAGAAAGATATCATTCTATGAAAATCATGCAATTGAAGAGGTGTGTCAATATGTACAGGAACGATGGGGGTTTCATATTACTGACAAGAACTCTGCCGAATACAGATGCATGTATAACCAGATAAGGAAAGAAGTTCCGGGAGACATTAATATGTATATGTATGTCCGGGACAAGAATGGTGCGCATATGGATGTAGAGATAGAGATAAACAGTGGATATATAACAGGTGGTGTGACAGGGAAAGGCCAGGCACTTAAAGAATTTAATAATATTATGCGTGATATATATATATTCTATGGGGTAATGCAGGATGATATTATTGAAAAGACCAACAGATATATGACTCTAGTAAATGTTATGATGGAACAGTAAAAAGGAATATTTTTCTGATAATTTCCACATACTAACTCCAAAACTAATATATAGCAAAAGAGCAAAGTGGCTCATGCTAAAATATGGAATTGGAGGAAAATACTGGTGAAAGCGACGGGAATTGTAAGAAGAATAGACGACCTTGGAAGAATTGTCATTCCCAAAGAGATAAGGAGAACGCTTCATATAAGGGAGACAGATCCTATGGAGATATATACGGATACGGAAGGGCAGATTATACTCAAGAAATATTCTCCTATAGGGGATATAAGTGGTCTCGCATCCAAGTATGCAGAATCTTTATCAGAAGCTACAGGTATGACTGTGTGTATAACAGACCGGGAACGTGTAATTGCATCATCAGGGGAAGACAGAAAGAATCTTATTAATAAGCCTGTAACCAAGGAACTTAATCAGGCAATGGAAGGCAGATATCCGATTCTTGCCAACGATGGAGAAGATGGGTTTATTAAGGTTACGGATGAGGCACATTTTAAGCAGGAGGCAATCCATCCTATAATATGTCAGGGGGATGTCCTTGGAACCGTGCTTATGATGTCTATTGACATAAAACCGAAGTTTACAGATAATGAGAGAAGAATGGTAAAGACAGCAGCGGATTTTCTTGGAAAACACATGGAGTCGTAAAGCACACTGGGGTGTAAGCACTGCATCAATACCATATGATATTAAGGAGAAGAACATGAGATTAGATAAATATTTAAAAGTATCCAGACTGATAAAAAGAAGAACTGTAGCTAATGATGCCTGCGATGCGGGAAGAGTTATGGTTAATGATAAGGTTGTGAAAGCGTCATATGATGTCAAAGTAGGAGATATAATAGAGATACAGTTTGGCAATAAGAATGTACGCGCTAAAGTTACAGATGTTAAAGACACAGTCAAAAAGGAAGAAGCAAAAGAGATGTTTGAATATCTGTAATTATGTTGTGTGGTCATGCATATATTTTCATTGAGATGAATGTCAGAAAAAGGGGGATATATGGAAGATAAGACCAGAATTAAGAGACCACACAGACTTAATATGGAAGATAGGAAAAGGATAGACTTTACAGGGATAACAGATGTTGTTTCTTTTGATCCGGTAAAGGTTGTACTGGAATCGGATTATGGTAATATAACAATTAAGGGTGAAGGACTTCACGTTAACAGGCTTTCAGTTGAAAAGGGAGAGCTGGATGTTGATGGAAGAGTCGATTCCATCTGCTATTCTGAAACAGGCAGCAAGAATAAGCAGGACTCCTTTATAAGCAGGCTCCTTAGATGATCAACGATATAATAATATGGGAGCTTAATGCAATTGCAATCAGTTTCTTTAAAGGAGTTTATCTGGCGTGGATATATGATAATATCAGGGTTTATCGCAGAATTATAAGACATAAGACGGTTATATTTATGAGCATTGAGGATATAGCATATGGGATATATGCTGGAATCAATGTATTTATAATGTGTTTCAGGGTTACAGATGGAATTATTAGAGGATTTGTAGTAACTGGAATTGCAGTAGGGATGTTTCTTTATTTTAAGTTCCTCAGCTGTATTTATATAAAATGGTCGGTGAGAATTATTAACTTTTTGTTAAAACCAGTCCTTTTTGTATTGAAAAAAATATTCAGTATCATTACAATACCTGTTAGAAGCTTGAAAACTGTGTTCACACGCAGAATGAGTATGCATGGTAAACATTCGCAGGAGTGAGGAATATATGAGGTTAGAGACAAGAAGAGAGAGAGCTGCAAGACTGAAGCGGCAGAGGAGATCTGCACTGGCAGGTATGGCAATCGCTGTTGTTGTGGTTATTGCACTTGGAGTTGTTCTGTGGAAGGGCAAAGCTGGTCTCGCAGAGAAGAATAAGGATTATCAGAATCAGATAACGGAATTACAGTCACAGATTGATGATGAGAATGACAGGAGTAAAGAACTTTCTGAATATGAAAAGTACGTTAAGACAAAGAAGTTTGTTGAGGAAATTGCCAAGAATAAGTTTGGACTTATATATCCTGATGAACTGGTATTCAAACCTAATAATAAGTAAAGATGTCGGAGTATGTTGATTTTAATTAAAGTCGTACATGCTTCGACAATTTATTTGTATGCAGTCATATATACTTCACATTGGTGTAGTGCCGGAAAGGAAGTGGTATGAATGAAAAGTACATATAAGGATGCCGGATATACTTATACTATTAACCGCCTTCAGGAAACAGCAAAGACATTCAGAAATCTTGGAGATGTGTATGGTGAAACTAATCAGAAAGAAAATGGATTTAGAAGACAGCTTATTCTTGTAGCCGATATTCTTGAGGAATGTGTGGCAATGAATCTTAATGCCAGGGTTCCTGAAAGACCTAAAAGCAGGATTCTGGAACGCAGATGTATGGCGATGGGGATAGCTGTAAAAGACATAAAGATATTAGATGGGAAACGGAGAGAAGTTCTTATAACAGCGAAAACATTTATGAAGGGCTGTGTATCAGAGCGGATTTTAAGAGGAATAGTATCAGATGTGTTTGGCATCAGATTCTTTTCTAATCAGAATAACAGAGTAATTATTAATGAGGAACCTGACCAGTATGTTTTCTATCAGGAAGACAGATTCAGGATACTTTCCGGAATGGCAAGAAAATGTAAGGAATCGGAAAATACCAGTGGGGATAACTTCCTTTTAAAAAGACTTGGATGTGGGAAAATGGTGGCAGCCATAGCAGATGGGTGTGGAAGCGGTAAGAGAGCATTTGCAGAGAGCCGTATGGTTATTGAACTTATGGAGAGCTGTATAGAAGCTGGGTTCGAGGAAAGGACAGCAATTGATCTTATTAACTCTGCATATATTGCGGGAACGAATTTTAATAATCCGGTTACAATGGACATGAGCGTCCTTGATTGCCAGGCGGGGGTAATTAACTGCATAAAACTGGGAGCTGTGTCAACATTTATAAAAAGGGACAACTGGGTTGAGATCATAAAATCTACCACATTGCCTATGGGAGTGCTTGAGCAGGTAGATTATGACTGTACAACTAAAAAACTTTATGATGGCAATTATGTGATAATGATAAGTGACGGAGTGCTTGATAATCTGTCGGGAGTTAATAAAGAAGAACAGATGGTGGAAATAATTAACAATATAAATGTTAAAAAACCCGCTGCAATTGCAAAAAAAATTCTTGATGCTTCTCTGCAGAATCATAATATGGAAGCATTTGATGACTGTACTGTAATGGTTCTGGGAGTGTTTGACACATATGTTAACGTATAATATAATTCTCGCATGAGTGAGATTATTGATAGAATTGACCAATATATAGAACAGAATAGAATGCTTGATGATTGCGACCATGTTGTGGTTGGACTTTCAGGTGGAGCAGATTCAGTATGCCTTCTTATAGTGATTAAGGAGTATATTAACAGGCATAATATGAATATAACTATTAATGCTGTACATGTGAATCATGGAATCAGGCAGGAGGCAGGAGAGGATGAAGAATTTGCCAGAGCCTTATGCGAACGCAGGAAGATACAATTTACGGCTGTGCACATTGATGCTGTAAATGCTGCCAGAGAACTCGGCATGTCAGTAGAAGAGGCTGGCAGATATGAGCGTTACAGAATATTTAATGAAATGTGTACAGACAGTAAAAGCAGAATTGCGGTTGCACATCACATGAATGACCAGGCTGAGACGGTTATAATGAATATGTCAAGAGGCGCTTCATTAAAGGGACTTGGAGGAATCAGAGCTGTCAGGGACAATGTGATAAGACCATTGTTATGCATAACAAGACATGAGGTGGAGCAGCTTATACAGGAATTTGGGGAATCATATGTTACGGATGCAACGAATCTGAGTAATGATTATACGAGAAACTGTATAAGAAATGTGCTTATTCCGTATATTGAGAATAATGTTAACAGTAATGCAGTTAAGAATTTTGCAAATGCAGCTGATGAACTTCAGAAGAATTTTGATTTTATAGAAGAGGAAGCAGACAAGGCATATGAAAAATATGTAAGCGAAGATAATAAAGGCTGCATCAGAATAAGAAATCTGGAAAATGGATTTGCACAGCTTCACGAGGTGCTTAGAAAACGTGTCATATACAGGATAATATTAAAGCTGACAGGAACTGCCAGGGACATATACAGGATTCATGTAAATGGTGTGGATGCTCTTGCGCTTAACAGTGTTGGAAGCAGGGTTGATATATGTTACGGATTGCAGGCTGAAAGAGGGTATAATGAAATTATACTTCAGCACAGGACGGATAATGAGCATATCCCATTATGTGATGGCTTTTCTTTTGATAATCTGAAACCAGGAGAGACGATCACACTTGACAGAAAATTATATATGCATGTGACTGGAAAGAATGAGAATGTTACAATCACATTAACACTGTATTCTAATTATGAAAAAAATAGAAATTACGTTAACAGCTGCTATGCGAAATCTTTCGATTATGATAAAATACAAGGAAAGTTATGCTTAAGGCACAGGCTGGAAGGTGACAGAATTATAATTAATGAGTCGGGAAAGAGCCGGAAACTTAAGAAAGAGTTTATTGACCGTAAAGTGCCAGAGAATATGAGAAATAATGTACTTCTGTTATGCGATGATGAAAGTGTCCTGTGGGCATTGGGCATCAGAAGAGCAGAGAATGCATTGATAGATGATTCTACAAAGAATGTACTTGAGGTAATAATAAATATATCTGACAATCAGGACAAAGGAGAGAAATTATGAAAGAACCAGTAATCAGTGTGCTTATATCAGAGGAGAAGTTGAATGAGAGAATCGCACAGCTTGGAGAACAGATAAGCAGGGATTATGAAGGTAAAGAAGTAAAGCTTATCTGTATTCTTAAAGGAAGCATCATATTTACATGCGAGCTGGCCAAGAGAATTACAGTTCCTGTTAAGTTTGATTTCATGCAGGTGTCAAGTTATGGAAGTGGTACTTCATCAAGCGGACAGATTAAGATTAAGAAGGACCTTGATGAGAGTATAGAAGGAGAGCATGTAATTGTAATTGAGGATATTATTGATTCAGGCAATACACTTGCAAGGCTTATGCCAATGCTTGAGGAAAGAAAGCCAGCGGATATATGCATATGTACGCTTCTTGACAAGCCGGAAAGACGAGAAGTCGAGGTGGATGTAAAGTATAACGGATTTAATATTCCTGATGAATTCGTTGTCGGCTATGGTCTTGATTATGATCAGAGCTACAGAAATCTTCCGTTTGTCGGAGTTCTGCATCTTGAGGAAGAGGCATAAAGTTTAAGGAGGAAGTGATGGAAACTAAGAAAAGGAAAAGTACAGGATGGGGAAGTATATTCTTCATGCTGATAATAATTGGTATTATCTGGGCTGTATTTGCTCAGATGAGCCAGAAGACAAGTGATTATAAGTATAAAGATTTCGTATCCGATATTAAGGATGAGAAGATACAGAATGTTATAATAAGCCAGAATTCTGAGGTTCCAACAGGAACACTTACTATAACATTTACAGATGGAAGTAAGGAATCACTTAATGTATCTGACGTTGTGTCTGTTGAGGAACTGTTAGATAACAGAAATATTGAATATTCATTGAAGGATGTAAAGAGAGAAAGCGTCTGGCTTACAACTCTGCTTCCGTTTGGATTGTGCCTGATAGTTGTTGTGGCACTTATGATGCTTATGACAAGACAGACAGGTGGCGGTGGCAATGCAAAGATGATGAATTTCGGAAAGAGCCGCGCAAGAATGATAAGTGGTGACGATAATAAAGTTACATTTAAAGATGTTGCAGGACTTAATGAAGAGAAAGAGGAACTTGAGGAAATAGTTGATTTCCTTAAAGATCCAGTCAAATATACTAATCTAGGAGCTAGAATTCCTAAGGGAGTTATTCTTACAGGCCCTCCGGGAACAGGTAAGACTCTTCTTGCAAAAGCAGTAGCAGGAGAGGCAGGTGTTCCTTTCTTTAGCATATCAGGCTCAGATTTTGTTGAGATGTTTGTTGGTGTTGGTGCATCAAGAGTAAGAGATATGTTTGAGGAAGCAAAAAAGAACGCACCTTGTATTATATTTATTGATGAGATTGATGCGGTTGCAAGACGAAGAGGAACCGGTATGGGTGGCGGACATGACGAAAGAGAGCAGACACTTAACCAGATGCTTGTAGAGATGGATGGTTTTGGTGTTAATGAAGGAATTATAGTTATGGCGGCTACCAACAGAGTTGATATACTTGATCCGGCTATATTAAGACCGGGACGTTTCGATAGAAAGGTAGTTGTTGGAAGACCGGATGTAAGAGGCCGTCTTGAAATACTTAACGTACATGCTGCTAAGAAACCATTAGGCGATGATGTTGACCTTGAAAGTCTTGCGAGAACTACAGCAGGATTTACAGGAGCAGACCTTGAAAATATCCTTAATGAGGCTGCTATTAATGCTGCCAAGAGCAAGAGAAAGTTTATTACAAATGCAGATGTTAATTATGCATTTATTAAGATTGGCATAGGTGTTGAGAAGAGAAGCAAGATTATATCTGAGAAAGAAAAGAAGATTACAGCATATCATGAATCAGGACATGCCATACTTTTCCATATGCTTCCAGATGTCGGACCTGTGCATACTATTTCTATAATTCCTACCGGAATGGGTGCAGCTGGATACACTATGCCACTTCCTGAGAAGGATGAGATGTTTAATACTAAGGGTAAGATGCTGCAGAATATTATTGTAAGTCTTGGTGGAAGAGTTGCTGAGGAGCTTATATTTGATGATATTACAACTGGAGCTTCACAGGATATTAAACAGGCAACAGCTACAGCGAGAGATATGGTTACTAAATATGGCTTCTCAGACAGACTGGGTCTTATTAATTATGCAAGCAGTGACGAAGATGAAGTCTTTATCGGAAGAGATCTTGCACATACAAGACCATATGGAGAGGATATAGCAACAGCTATTGATGAAGAGGTTAAAGGAATTATTGATGAGTGTTATGCCAAGGCTAAGAAGATAATTTCTGAACACATGGATGTCCTTGAGAAGAGTTCTGAGCTGCTTCTTGAAAAAGAAAAGATTACAAGAGAAGAATTTGAAGCATTATTTGATGATAATAAGGTGTCAGAGGACAATGGTATTACAGATTCAACAATGCTTTAGTTAAAATGCACAAATATTTTTGATAAATATTGTTAAGTTTGTGAACACTTATGGAGGGAAATGCGATATTATAATTAACGTAAAAACCCCCAATACATTATAGATTAAGCAGTAATGCTTATCGAAAAGAAATACCTTCTCTGAAAAAGGCAGTCACCCCATGACTGCCTTTTTTGCTACGCTGAAATCGGCTTTTTGCTTGCGAAAATGTACTTTTAGATATAGAATAAAAATAGTATAGGCTAAGGAGGATTCTCAATGAGAATAACCGAGGAAATGGGAAACTTAGCTACCTGGGAAAAGAAGCTTTTTTATATGTGCAGTGCAAGACCGACATTACGTCCGAGAGCATTATTTTCGGATGCTACGGAAGGTTACAGAAGTCCTTCTGAACCCATGCCGGGGGATGAGGTAACAATCAGGCTGCGGACAGGTAGATACAATGTAGATAAAGCATATCTGATTGCAGATAATAATGAGTATACAATGACCCGTGTGAGGAGTGAAAGTATATTTGATTATTATGAGGCTAAGATCAAAGTAGGAACAGAAAAAGTTTTCTACTATTTTAAGGTTGTCCTTGGACGTACCGTATGCTATTATAACCAGATTGGGGCGATAAAGGATCTTAATCCATATTATAATTTTCAGATAATGCCAGGATTCAGGACACCTGAATGGGCAAAAGGTGCTGTTATGTACCAGATATTTGTGGACAGATTTTATAATGGTGATAAGTCTAATGATGTTCTGGATGATGAATACAGCTATATCGGGGAACATGTCTGTCAGGTAAAAGACTGGAATAAGTATCCGGCGCAGATGGGAATACGTGAGTTTTATGGTGGTGATTTACAGGGAGTGCTTGATAAGCTTGACTACCTGCAGGATCTGGGAGTTGAAGTTATATATTTTAATCCGTTATTTGTATCACCATCTAATCATAAATATGATATTCAGGATTATGATTATATAGATCCACATTTTGGGAAGATTATTGAGGATGAGGGAAATCTTCTTGGAGAAGGAGATAATGACAATACTCATGCCAAAAGATATATCAAAAGAGTTACATCTAAAGCTAATCTTGAAGCAAGTAATGCATTTTTTGCGGAAGTGGTCGATGAGATACACAAGAGAGGCATGCGTGTTATCATAGATGGTGTATTTAATCATTGCGGCTCATTTAATAAATGGCTTGATAAAGAACACATTTACAGAGACAGTGATGATGCATATGAAGCAGGGGCATATGAAAAATATGAAAGCCCTTACCATGATTTCTTTAAGTTCTATTCTAATCAGTGGCCAGATAATAATTCTTATGATGGCTGGTGGGGACATGATACGCTTCCAAAGCTGAATTATGAAGGATCTAAGGTGCTTGAGGAATATATTCTTGGTATAGCAAGAAAATGGGTTTCTCCACCATATAATGTTGATGGCTGGAGACTTGATGTTGCAGCTGATCTTGGATATAGTCCGGAATATAATCATTATTTCTGGAGGAGATTCAGGGAGGAAGTAAAGAAATCTAATCCTGAAGCTATAATACTTGCTGAGCATTATGGGGATTCATATGACTGGCTGCAGGGTGACCAGTGGGACACAATTATGAATTATGATGCTTTTATGGAGCCTGTAACATGGTTCCTTACCGGTATGGAAAAGCATAGTGATGAAGCGCGTACTGATGCATATGGCAATCCTGATTATTTCTTTGGAGCTATGCACCATAATATGGCAAGAATGGGCGGGCAGAGTGTCGCTATTTCAATGAATGAGCTGTCTAACCATGACCACTCACGTTTCCTTACAAGGACTAACAGAACAGTAGGACGTACTAATACGCTTGGTCCGGAGGCAGCTAACAATAATATTAATAAAGCGGTGTTCCGTGAGGCTGTTGTTATGCAGATGACGTGGCCGGGAGCGCCTACAATATATTATGGGGATGAAGCCGGTGTTTGTGGCTTTACTGACCCGGACAATAGAAGAAGTTATCCATGGGGTAATGAGGATGAGGAACTTATCAGATTCCACAGGGAAATGATACGGATTCATAAGGAGAATGAAGTATTACGGAAAGGTTCATATAAATCTTTGTATTCTAAGCAGAATGTTATAGCATATGGGCGTTTTACAGCAGATGATGCGGCTGTAATTATTGTTAATAATAACGATGATGAAGTCAGGGCAAGAATACCGGCATGGGAGATCGGACTTGGATTTGATGATGATGTTGAGCAGCTTATTGCAACCTATGAGGGTGGATTCAGTACAGATAATCTTGGATATCATCTTCAGAATGGCTGGCTTGATATAGGACTTAGAAAGACTTCTGCTGTTGTATTACATCGGATGAGATGGTAATAATTAACAATTTCGATGCAAAATTTGCACAAAAAGGCGTCAGATGTTATAATGCAAATAATTGCATCGAAAACAGAAAGGAATATTTTTATGGAATCAAATAATTCTAATAATGATAAGCCAAGGATAAGCCTTAATCGAAAGATGAGGATGTGGAATAGATATAGAAATTATATTATAGGACTGGCGGTTATAGTAGTTGTTGTCGCTGTATTTGCAATTGTATTAAAGAGCTGCAGTTCTAAGAAAGATACTAAGGATAACAAAGAGACTACGGCATTACCGGCCGTAACACAAGAAGAGACAACAGCTAAAGAGCCTGGCAGTGAGGCGGTAACTACAGAAGCTGCACAGACAACACAGGCAGCTGCGGCTGGAAGAAGTCTTTCAATATCAGGAGAGCCGGATACTCAGGATTATACTTCTTCAGAACAGTACAGTAAGTCAGTATTTATTGGAGACTTTGTTATAAGTGGTGTATCAGGATTTGGATTTGTATCTGAGTCACAGGTTATTTCCTCTAATTCCATGACAAGTGATAAGCTTACTAATCATACAGATGAGATAGTGGCACAGTCACCAGATTCAGTATATATAATGGTTGGCATTAATGACCTTAATTATGGAAGCAGACCTGTCGATAATATATATGAGTATGAAAAAGAATTTATAGAGGAATTGAAGGGCAGAATGCCAACAACTAATATTTATGTTCTGTCAGTACTTCCTATTACAAAGAGATTTGAATCATCAAGTAAGGTTAAACAGACTAATATTGATGCGCTTAATACAATGTTTTCAGAGAATGCCGCTTCACTTGGAATTACTTATATAGATGTGGCAACTCCATATAAAGATGGAACAGGTTATTTTGGAGCATCTTATACAGACAGTGGATACAACCTTAAGAGTGGATATTATGCATTCATGCTTAATGGTATAGCAGGAGTTATCAAGTAATGAATTTTCATGTAATGACGTTATTTCCAGATATGATAACAGATGGTCTTAATACGAGCATAACAGGACGTGCTATCAAGGCGGGTATTATGTCAGTTACCGCACATGATATAAGAGATTATTCTAATGATAAGCATCTTAAGGTTGACGATTACCCATATGGTGGCGGAGCAGGAATGGTTATGAGAGCTGGCCCTGTGTGTGACTGCTATGATGACATTGTTAAAGAAGTGGGACACAGACCGCGGGTTGTATATATGACCCCACAGGGGTATACATTTACGCAATCTATGGCAGAAGAGTTCGCAAAAGAAGATGATCTTGTAATTCTATGTGGACATTATGAGGGCATCGATGAACGGGCTCTGGAGAATATAGTTACTGATTATGTTTCGATAGGAGACTATGTTCTTACTGGTGGTGAATTGCCGGCAATGGTAGTTATTGATACAGTGTCAAGGCTTGTGCCAGGAGTGCTTAATAATGAGGAGTCAGCAGAAACAGAGAGCTTTTCTGATGGTCTGCTTGAGTATCCGCAGTATACAAGACCTGCAGATTATAATGGACAGAAGGTTCCGGATGTTCTGTTGTCAGGACACCATGCGAACATTGAGAAATGGAGACATGAAAAGTCTCTGGAGAGAACTAAGAAGTACAGACCAGATCTGTATGAAGAGTATATAAGAAATCATCCTGATGAATAGAGTCAGGATAATATCAGTTAAAGGAAGTTAAGCTTATTACTTACTTTACATAAGCCTAGATAGCTCAGTCGGTAGAGCAGAGGACTGAAAATCCTCGTGTCACTGGTTCGATTCCGGTTCTAGGCATTGGGAGAGACAGTAAGAGAAGAACGAGGTTAATGCTATGGATAATTTCAAAGGCATTGAATTTGTAAATACTGATATACTGGTTGATGAGAAGATGAGAATAGTTGCCGCTGATGAAGGATTTGAAGTGATAAGCGGAAATGATGCATATCTTGTGTTTACCAGATATATACATGCAGATGATATTAACAGATTCAGGGATTTTATAGATAATAATAATAGTCCGTATATAGTGATAAGGATGCATTATGCAGATAAGACATCGCACTGGATGCTGTTGAAAATAGAATATGGTGGATCAATGGACGGCAGGGGACGGGTGTTTAAGATTAATATCATGGATACAGCATCTGTAATTATGCAGATTGATAAGCTGAATAAGGATATCTCAAGGTATGCATGTTATCTGGGACTATCAGAAAATATTATGTTTTCTTATGATATTGGGGCAGACCAGTTAAGAATATTTATGGTTACTGATGGTCAGCAGACAATGTATTTCTATGATGGAACACTGGATGACTGGATGCATTTAAGAATTGTTTCAGACAGGCTTGAAGGTACAGCAGTTCAGGAACTTGATACACTAAAGAACACTCTTATTAACGGGGAAAGTTTCTTCAAAAGAGAAATCACTGCTAATGTACTTGACAGGTCAGGACATCTTGACAAATGTCTTATAAGAGGAAAGACAATAACAGATAATAATGGATGCAGGATAGCGCTGGGAATTATTACTATTCTTGAAACATCAAGCAGTAATACGATTGAAAAATTATCTGTAATATCTGATATGAAGGACCCGGGGACTGACCTTCTTAATAAGCGTGCAATCACTGATTATGTAAGAAATCTTATCGATTCAAAACCGGGACATAATGTTACTATTGCTATTATTGATGTGGATGATTTTAAGACAATCAATGATACATATGGGCATATGTTTGGAGATGAGGTCCTTTATAAAGTTGCTGATGTGTTAAGGGATGCAGTAGGAAGAAAGGGATTATGCGGAAGAATCGGTGGAGATGAGATGTTCATTGTTATGGAAGGTCTCAATGATGATGAAGGCATACGAAATGTATTAAGAACAGTACGCAATAATGTTACATGGATGTATCATGATGATCCACGTAATATTAATAAGATAACATGTTCAATAGGTTCAGCAACGTACCCTAATGATGCTAAGGATTATGATGAACTGTTTAAAGTGGCAGACAAGATGCTGTACCTTGCAAAAGAGAAGGGCAAGAACAGATACATAATATATCACGAGGACATACATAAGGAATATGTATATGGTATGGGTCGGATTGCAGATATCAAGGAAAAGGTATTCTACAAATATCGTAAGATGAATATAGTCAATATAATAATAAGAGAATATAAAGATGCTGATGTGGCAAGAAGACATGAACTTCTTGAGATGGTGGCTCTGGCATTTAATATTGACAATATTACGATATATGACCAGTCTAAGATGGTTAAGTATGTAATATACGGAGATGAGAAGATGGCAGCCGATGATGGCAGCTATTTCAGAAAAGATAATTATCTTCCGGGATTCAGAGAAGATGGCATATTGCCAATAGATAATGTCAATTTCTTTGAGACAAAGGCTCCGGCTATGTATGAGACATTTTCAAAGTATGGCGTTGTACAGGCTGTACAGTATATAATCGGTGGAGCAATCAGCGATAATAATGAGATTATATCATACAGCAGATTTAAGCAGGACAAGAAATGGGCAGAAATGGATATGAATTTCCTTGCAATCATTGGTGATTATGTAGGAAGTATATATCTTAGGGAGAAAGAGCAATGATAGACAGATATGTAGCTCTGGATATAGAGACTACCGGACTTAATCCATCAATAGACAGAATAATTGAGATAGGAATGGTAAGGATAGAGGAAGGTGTTATCACACAGCAGTATGCGACTCTTATTAATCCCGGAATAAGTATAAGTGAAAGAATAACAGAACTTACAGGCATACATAACGAAGAGCTTGAAGGGATGCCGAGAATATCAGATGTTATAGAGAGTGTTGTGGATTTTATAGGAGATTATCCTATTCTTGGACATAATGTGACATTCGATTATAGTTTTATTAAGAAAGCCGCTGTTAATGCCAGCCTCACAGTGAATAATGCAGGCATAGATACGTTAAAGATTGCAAGAAGGCTGTTGCCAGAAACACCTCATAAGAATCTGTCTTATCTGTGTGAATATTTTCATATTGATCCGGGAAGGTCACACAGAGCATATGACGATGCAGTGAGTGCAAGCAGATTATATGATGAATTAAGGAAGATCAAACCTGATGATCCGGGATTTTCTGAACCAATACAGCTGGTATATAATGTTAAAAAGGATGTACCAGTAACTATACCACAGAGAAGATATCTTCAGGCACTGGTTGAAAAGCACAATATTGTACTGGAGATACCTATTGATGAGATGACAAAAAGCATGGCATCAAGACAGATAGATACAATAATAGCACAGTATGGAAAGTAATCCGTGCTGTGCTTTTTTAGGTGCAGTATTCATTAGTCTGGATGTTATAGGAACTGTTCCAGCTGACGTATGATAACATCACGGCTCAGGGAGTTTAATACGGATGCTTTTTCTTTTAAATCGTAAATGGCATCCGTGTTGCCACATGCAGCATATATTCTGGCAAGATCAATATAATTAGAGGTTATGTCAGTCCCTATGCTTATGCCGTATTCCAGATAAGCCTTTGCATCATCATAATCAGAGTTATCTGATAGAATATGTCCGATTTTGGCAATGTATTTGACAAGTGAGGTGAAATTGTCATCATATTCTGATAATACAGTAAGATTGGCAACTCCATATTCCAGCTTAAGATCTGTATTACTTATACCTGTAAGATTGAGAATCTTCTTATCACGTAATTCTTGAAGCTGTTCATATGAACGTTTTAATTCAGGCACAGAGCTAATAAGAGTATCAAATGTGTCATTACCTGAATTAATTACTGGAAGATTCTCGCTTATTGATATATAATTAAGATTACTGATGTCTTTACGCCGTACTTCATTGGCTTTGGCTTCACGTTCAAGAAAAGCTTCATTCCTTGCTGCGTGTGAGCGTGTTCCTTTTTTTAGTACATAGTGAAGAATAACAATAAATATAATAAAATATGGCAGTAATAAATGCATGAATAGTATCCTTTTCGTGTATGCTCCACTGTCTTACATAACAAGGAGGCAATTATGATTAATTTTAATAATAAGAAAACAAGAAGATGGATGACAGGCATAATCATCATGATTCTTATATTGGCAATGGTGGTACCTATGGTTGTATATATGCTTCCATAGATATACGCATAAGAAGAGTATAGAATTAATGTCATTTTAATGCAACATTTTTTAGAGAGGCAGAGATTATGAAAAAAGGAAAAGTGTCTGATACAATACTTGGAAGATCAGTATATAAGCTGCTTGGAAAGAGGGGAACAACTAAGGTTTCACGTCCTGCATATGGACAGGATGCAGCACATATAGATTGTAATGGGGAGAATGTTCTGGTATCGGCTGCAAGCGGCTTATGGCCGGTTTATAGGGCTGCTAATAATATAAGCGCAGCAGGAGGCAGAATTGTAACGGTTACAGACACAGTCCTTATTGATGAGAAGTCAAGAGAGATAAGACTTAAGGAGATAATCTCTGAGCTTGACAGACAGTGTATGAATGTTAATATTCCGGTTGCTTCTGGACATACAACAGTAAGTCCGGATGTGGTAAAGCCGGTTGTCAGTGTTACAGGTATCGGACTTAACAGGCATACAGCCTGCAAGGCAAAGCCTGGACAGGATATTGTTATGACAAAGTGTATTGGCATAAGCGGTATAAGGTATATAGCAGATAAGAAAAAGGATGAAGTACTTAAAGTATTTTCAGAGGACATAGTTAGCAAGGCAGTTGGAAATGAGCTGGATATGCTGGTATATCCTGAGGCAGATATATTTATGCAGCAGGAGATTGCAGGCGCAATGCATGATGTTTCAGAAGGTGGTATATTTGCAGCACTATGGGATATGGCAGAATATTCAGGAGTAGGACTTGATATAGATTTCAGGGCTATACCAGTCAGACAGGAAATAATAGAGATCTGTGAATTGTTTAATATTAATCCGTATATATTGGATTCTATGGGATGTTTGTTAATGACATGTGAAAATGGATGTGATATAGTTAATATAATGCAGGCAAATGGAATCAGTGCTGCAGTAATTGGTAAGGTTACAGCAGGTAATGACAGGATTATCCATAATGTTGAGGAAGACCGCTATCTTGGACTTCCAGAGCAGGATGAAATATATAGATTTATTGATTAATCGGGAGGATTGGCGTTATGAGAGAGAAGATTCTTGATGTTCTTGAGAAGAACGGACGAATAGACCTTAAGGAGATGGCTATTATGCTTGGCTATTCAGAGGCGGAGGTCGCCAATGAGATCGCCGATATGGAAAAGGAACATATAATATGTGGTTATAATGCAGTTATTAACTGGGATAAGACAAGTGAAGAGAAAGTAACGGCGCTTATCGAAGTTAAGGTTACTCCACAGAGAGGGTTAGGCTTCGACAGTATTGCAGAACGCCTTTACAAATATGATGAGGTAACATCAGTTTATCTTATGTCAGGTGGATTCGATTTTACTGTTATTATTGAAGGTAAAACAATGAAGTCAGTGGCTCAGTTCGTCGCGGCGAAGCTCGCACCATTAGATTCAGTCCTTAGTACATCAACACATTTTGTGCTTAAGAAGTATAAGGACTATGGAACAATAATAGAGGACGAGGTTAAGGACGAAAGGATGCTGATTACACCATGAGAAACCCTTTATCACAGAAAATAACAGGCATACAGCCATCAGGAATCAGAAAGTTTTTTGATGTAGTAAGTGAGATGCCGGATGCAATATCACTCGGAGTAGGTGAACCTGATTTTGATACTCCATGGAATGTAAGGGAGGAAGGAATCTATTCTCTTGAAAGAGGAAGAACATTCTATACTTCCAATGCAGGACTGAAAGAATTAAGAGAAGAAATATGCAATTATCTTGCAAGGACTAATGATCTTCATTATGATCCTATGAAAGAGGTGCTTGTAACTGTAGGCGGAAGTGAAGCAATTGATGTTGCTTTAAGATGCATGTGTGATCCGGGTGATGAAGTGCTAATACCACAGCCAAGCTACGTTTCATATCTTCCATGTGCTGTAATGGCAGATGCCAAGCCTGTAATTATAGAGCTAAAGGAAGAGAATGAGTTCAAGCTGACCAAGGAAGAACTTCTTGCAAGCATAACAGATAAGACAAAAGTTCTTGTTATGCCATTTCCTAACAATCCTACAGGTGCTATAATGACCAGAGAAGAGTTAGAGGAGCTTGTACCTGTAATAATTGAAAAGGATATATTTGTTATATCAGATGAGATATATTCAGCGCTTACATATAATGGAGAGCACTGCTCTATAGGAAGTCTTCCTGGAATGAAGGAAAGAACAGTTGTTATTAATGGATTTTCAAAAGCATTTGCAATGACAGGATGGAGACTTGGATATGCATGCGGACCTAAAGAAATTATCAAAGAGATGACAAAGCTTCATCAGTATGCTATTATGTGTGCACCAACTAATAGCCAGTTTGCAGCTATAGAAGCGCTTAAGAACTGTGATCATGAGGTTGAGAAAATGGTGACAGCATATGACCAGAGAAGAAGATTTCTTATGCATTCTTTCAAAGAGATGGGAATTGACTGCTTTGAACCATTTGGCGCATTTTATGTGTTTCCTTCAATTAAGAAATTCGGACTCACATCTGAAGAGTTTGCTAACAGACTCTTAAGAGAACAGAAGCTGGCTGTAGTTCCAGGAACTGCATTTGGCGATTGTGGTGAGGGATTTTTGAGAATATCTTATGCATATTCAATAGACAATCTGAAAGAAGGACTTGCAAGAATTGAGAAATTTATTAATACATTGAAATAATAAAAGGAGGGTAAATATATGGCAGAGATTAATGTGGACCATATTAATCCTTTCCTGATGGCGGCCAGTTCAATCATGCGAGATGCCTGTCAGATGGAGATGAAGATAGACAAACCGTATGTTAAAACTACAGAATTTGAGAGTAATTCCGTTATTATTATGATTGGAGTTACCGGAGAGATGAGAGGTCAGGTTCTTATTGCACTGACTAACAATAAGGCATGCGAGGTGGCATCTAAGATGATGATGGGTATGCCAGTGCCGGAACTTGATGATATGGCAATGAGTGCAATCAGTGAGCTTGGTAATATGATAATGGGCAATGCGGCAACAATATTGTCAACTAAGGGAATTGGAATAGATATTACTCCACCAACTGTATGCAGAGGAGCAATGAAGATTTCACAGTCATATGCCAAGAATATATGTATTCCTATGAAGAATGGGGATGACCTTGTACTTGAACTTGATATTGCAGTAAAAGGTGATTAGTAAGGAAGAAAAATATGCTTAATATAGTATTACATGAACCGGAGATGCCAGCTAATACAGGTAACATTGGAAGAACATGTGTGGCAGCCGGAGCAAGGCTTCATCTGATAGAGCCTTTAGGATTTCAGATTAATGAGAAACAGTTAAAGAGGGCAGGTCTCGATTACTGGGATAAGCTTGATGTAACAGTTTATGATGATTACAATGATTTTCTTGCAAAGAATCCGGGTGCTAAGATATATATGGCAACCACTAAAGCACATAAGACATATGCAGAAGTTAAGTATGAAGATGACTGCTATATAATGTTTGGAAAAGAAAGTGCTGGAATCCCTGAAGAGATTCTTGTGGATAATGAAGATACATGTATAAGAATACCGATGATTGGTGATATAAGATCACTGAATCTTTCTAATTCGGTTGCTATTGTGCTGTATGAGGCTTTAAGACAGCATGATTTTGCACAGATGAATTGTGAAGGACATCTACACCGCCTTCATTGGAAGTGAATAATAAGAGCTGGCAATTTACTTTGCCAGCTCTAATGTAAATATGAATTCAGTTCCAACACCAACAGTACTGATGACATCTATATTCTCGCCATGTGCCTGGATAACTTCTTTAGTTATTGAAAGGCCAAGACCAGAACCTTTCTTATCACGTCCTCTTGACGAATCAGACTTATAGAAACGATCCCAGATTTTATCAATATCCTCTTTGGCAATGCCACAACCGCTGTCTTTTATGGATATCTGGGCTTTTTCGCCTTTTTCCTTAACAGTTATGTATATGTAAGAATTTTCTTTACTGAATTTGATGGCATTATCAATAAGATTATATATAACCTGCTGTATTTTGCCTTTATCTGCTTTGACATTCTGAATACTGTTGGCATAAGTTATATCGAACTTAATATTTTTCTTCTTGCAGCTTCCTTCAAATGTCTCAACAGTATGTCTTATTATTGAATTAAGGTCAAATGTTGTAATATCCAGACGGACAGACTTCGGATCAAGCTCATTGAGTGTAAGGATATTACTTGTCAGCTTAGTTAAACGTTCAGTTTCAAAAAGCATAATCCCAATATATTTATCTAACATTTCAGGAGGAATTGTTCCATCCTGGATAGCTTCCAGATAACCTTTTATAGATGTAAGAGGAGATCTGAAGTCGTGTGATATATTAGACAGGAACTTCTGCTGGAACTTGTCAGACTCATTAAGCTGTAACGCCATATAATCAAGTGACATGCCAAGCTTGCCAATTTCATCGTTTTGCATTGTGCCTATTCTGTAAGAAAGATTACCTTTGCTATATTCAGCTGTTGCTTTGGCAATTTCTTTGATAGGTCTGTGAACCTGAAAGAAATATAAGCCAAGAAAAGAAGTAGACAATAAAAGCACAATAAGCAGCGTAAGGTAATTAGTGTTAAATGTGTCATAGACATGCTTGATAATTACAGATTCAGGTATGTTAATAACAACATATCCCTTTATTTCAAATGAATTGGATATTGGTGAAAATACACTTAAGACAGGTTCATCAAATAATCCATGGAAATCCCATAATATATCATGCTGACCTTTTAATTCACCATAGTCAAATTCGTCAATTGCATAAAGTTCACGATCTTCATTATTGCTATTGTCTTTAGCAATATTATCAGTGTCAAGAATAACGCTGCCAACAGGTGTTATAAAAAGTATTCTTGTGTCATTAAGAACAGACAATGTGCTTAATTCTAGTTCTATGCTTCTTAGCCTTGCCTGACTGAAATATTCCAGCGCATATTCATTAGCAATTTCATTAGCCTGCAGATACAAACGATTAGAGTAATACTTATAGATATGATTATAATCGACTCTGTAACAGATAGTTGAAACCATTATAAAACTGACAATGGATATGCCAATATATAAGAAAATGTGTTTTCCGAGAGTATTCAATCCCTTCACCTGATGCCCTCCATTACTTAGTTACAAACTTGTAACCTATTCCCCAGACAGTTTCTATGTTCCAGTGGGCATTATCTTTTATCTTCTCTCTTATACGTTTTATATGGACATCTACAGTTCTTGTATCTCCGATATATTCGTATCCCCAGATATTATCAAGAAGCTGCTCTCTGGTAAATACCTGATTAGGAGCAGAAGCAAGAAAATATAAAAGCTCCAGTTCTTTAGGTGGCATTTCAACGTTGTTGTTCATATAGGTAACAGAATAATTATCAAGATTAATAGATAAATCAGGATAATTAACACATTTTGAACTCGCAGTATCTGTTCCTATAGACTGTGGAAGATGGTAGCGTCTGAGTACAGCTTTGACTCTTGCTACCATTTCTTTTGTTTCAAATGGCTTGATGATGTAGTCATCAGCGCCAAGCTCAAGCCCCAGAACCTTGTCAAATGTCTCACCCTTTGCAGAGAGCATTATTATAGGGACGTTATTATTCTTGCGTATTTCACGGCATACCTGATATCCATCAATGCCAGGAAGCATCAGATCAAGCAGGATAAGATTAGGCTTAAATGTTGGAAGCTCTGATAAAGCGCTTTCTCCGTCATATACGATTTTGGTTTCATAACATTCTTTAGTAAGATATAAAGATATAAGTTCAGCTATATTTTCATCATCATCTACAATTAATATACGTTGTTTTGCAGCCATAAAAACCTCCCCAGAAATTAATTATTTGAAATCAACAATAGTCACGCCGGCGTCTCCTTCGCCTATCTCTCCAATACGGAAACTTTTAATATAAGGGACACCACGAAGATAAGCAGTTACACCATTTCTTAAAGCACCAGTTCCTTTACCATGAACAATTCGTACCTGTGGGATTCTAGCAATATATGCATCATCCAGATACTTGTCAAGGCGGGCAATTGCCTCATCAACAGTACATCCAAGAAGATTAATTTCAGTTGATATTCCTGATGATTTGGACATCTTGATTTTGCCAGAGCCTGCGACTCCCTTGGAAGAGTTGTCTTTAGGCTCTTTGTATCCTGAAAGAATCTCTAGATTTTTGATATCTATTTTGGTGTTAAGAGAACCAACAAGGACAGTAACCTGTTTCTTTGCAGGATGAATGGCTGATACTGTTCCTATTACATTCATGGTTAATACACGCACATGCATGCCAACTTTAAATTCAGAGATATCATGAGCCTTATGTGCAGTTACCTTTGCAGGAGTTACTTTTAATTTAGCCTGGTTTTTGTTCATTTTTTCGCGGACTGCACTACGATGTTTCTCAAGCTCTGCAACAGTCATACCATGTTTGTTCATGGCCTTAATTGTTTCATCAGCAAAATCCTTTGCATCCTTTAAGATAGAGGCAGCCTGCTCATTAGCTTTTCTTATAATGTTATCTGTGCGTTCATCAAGACGTTCATTTTTAGCTTTCAGCTTTTCTTTAAGAGAAGCAATTTCGGCCTTATAGCTTTCTACTTCAGCCTGTTCTTTTTCAAGAGAAATTCTTGCATTTTCAAGGTCCGAAACGATATCTTCAAAATGTACATCTTCAGAATCAAGCCTTTGGGATGCATCATTAAGGATATATTCAGGAAGCCCAAGTTTCTTGGATATTGCAAATGCATTACTCTTTCCAGGAATACCAATAAGTAAACGATATGTTGGACGGAGAGACTCAACATCAAACTCGCAGCTTGCATTCTCTACTCCATCAGTGGAAAGAGCATATAGCTTGATTTCACTGTAATGTGTAGTTGCCATTGTTGTTACGCCGCGTTCCTTAAGATCATTAAGGATTGAAATAGCAAGCGCAGCACCTTCTGTCGGGTCGGTTCCGGCACCTATTTCATCAAACAGAACAAGACAATGTTCATCAGCTTCTTTAAGAATCCGCACAGTGTTAGTCATATGAGATGAGAATGTACTCAGACTCTGTTCAATACTCTGCTCATCTCCTATATCAGCATAAATATCCCTGAACACAGCAATATCTGAATGGTCAAGAGCAGGAATATATAATCCGGACTGCGCCATAAGTGTAAGCAGACCTACAGTTTTTAATGAAACAGTTTTACCACCAGTGTTAGGACCTGTAATTATAAGCAGCTTAAAATCTGTTCCAAGATAGATATCAATAGGAACAACAGTGTGTGGTTCAATAAGAGGGTGTCTTCCCTTCTTGATATTAATGATTCCTGATGTGTTCATGACAGGGCGGCTTGCGTGCATTTGTCTTGCAAGTTGTGCTTTTGCAAATATGCAGTCTAACTGTACCAGTATTTCAAAATCTGACAGAAGTTCATCAGTGTGTTCACCTGATTTGGCGCTGAGATCTGCAAGAATAACTTCGATTTCGGCAGCTTCCTTAAGTTCAAGCTCGCGTATGTCGTTGTTTAGCTTAACTACCGCAGCGGGCTCTATAAAAAGAGTAGAACCAGTTGCTGACTGGTCATGGACCATTCCAGGAAAAGCTGATTTGTACTCTGCTTTTACAGGAAGGCAATAGCGTCCCTGTCTGCTTGTGATTACATAATCCTGAAGATAGGTTCTATAGGTTGGTGAGTTGAGAACTTTATTAAGTTCAGAATGAATGCGGTCATTAGCTATCGCTTTGTTTCGGCGGATAGTTTTTAAGTTAGAACTTGCATCATCACTTATTTCATCTTCAGATATGATACATTTCTTAATAAGAGAGTTCAGTGAATCAACAGTCTGTAAGTTATCAAACATTGCAGACAATGAATCTTCTCTGTGCTCATAATAGTTCTTGGCGTGGTGTGCACATGATAGAAGAGAGCTTATATTAAGAAGTTCAGTAATATTTAATGAACTTCCAACATTAAGTCTGGCAACACTAGCACGGATATCCTTGATGCGTGAAAAATCAATGCTTCCCTTCTGATATATTCTGGAAAGGGCATCACCAGTTTCATCAAGACTGGTATTGATATCGTTAATATCAGTCATAGGAGTCATTCCTCTGACAATTTCTTTAGCATTATCACAGCATGCAAATGAAACAATCTGCTCTGTAATTTTATAATATTCCAAAGTGGATAAAGATTTCTTATTCACAATAGACCTCCAACAATAAATCTGAGATTTCACTTAATTTTACAGCATTTAAGGCAAAAAAACTATAATTTGCGGATAAATATTTACAAGTAAGTCATAAAATGTTCATAATACTAATATAAACTATGGTATGATTATATTTAGATGATACGAGAAATGTTAATATTTTGATACAGGATAAAGGAGTTCGTTATGGGAACTAAAGATGATGATAAAGAAAAGTATGCTTTGTATACAGAAAAAGTCGTGCTGCATCCTGCCAAGAAGTACAGATGGCTCATAAGGATAGGAAAGGTGCTGCTGTTTGCTGTGTCTGTTGTTATTGTTGCAACCGCATTTATGGTGTTCTTATATCCAAGAATACAGTCTTCTATTGAAGAGAAGAATAAGGATAAAGAGGTTGTTTATATCAAGAAGGATAATTATGTTTTTTCGGATGATGAGGAAACAGTTGATGCTGATATTCTGACAGAGAAAGATCTTAAGGATAATTATGAAGCGGCGATGGCAACATTAAGGACGAAGGTCGAGTCAGTTAAAAAGAGTATCGTTGCGGTTGATATAGAACAGCCGGTAACAGATATACCTTCAGTAGAAAAAAGCCAGACAGAAGTTGCGGGACTTGTTGTAGCTAATCTTAATGCCAAGTATCTTATTCTTACGAAATCAGATATATTAAAGAACAATCAGGGACTTGTTGTGAAGCTAAGTGATGATGAACAGATTGAGGCTGAGGTTGTATGTATAGATGATTCTATGGGGATAGGACTTGTGAGTATAAGTGAGGCACGTTTATCACAGGATGAAAAGAATGCATTATCAATAGCTGTACTGGATAATTCTTATATGGTACATCAGGGCGATATTGTAATAGTAACCGGAAGAATCTATGGATCTAATAATGCGATTGATTATGGAACAATAGCAGGCATAACTACACAGTATGAAAAGGATAATGCATATGAGATATTTGAAACTAATGTTACAGTATCCAGTGATGGTTTTGGATTCCTCTTTAATTCAGAGGGAAGGGCGGTTGGAATATCCAGGAGTGCAGATTCTTCAACAATGCAGTTTATTGGAATATCAGATCTTAAAGCACCTATAGAGACAATGATCAATCATCATGGAATTATGTATTGTGGCATAACAGCACAGAATGTAACATCTGATCTGGCAGAAAAGTACAACCTTCCAAGCGGAGTATATGTTGCTGCTGTAGATATTGATTCACCTGCTTATTATGCAGGTCTGCAGGCTGGAGATGTTATAGTTGGAATTAATGGACAAAGTATTTTGACAATTCAGCAGTTTAGTGAGAAACTATATCAGTGCTCTGATGGAGAAACTATGCTGGTAACAGCGAAACGTCAGGGCAAAGATGGCTATTCAGATGTAATATTTGGTGTAAATGTACAATTAAAGCCATTATAGATTATATGTACCAGGATGGAGGAAGTATGCGTTATATAGAGAGCCTTAAAGATGGCGAAAGAGTATCAGAAGTATATCTGTGCAAGTCTAAGTCGATTGCACTTACCAAGACAGGAAAGGAATATGGCAATGTTATTCTCATAGATAAGACAGGTCAGATTGATTCTAAGATATGGGATCTTAATTCCGGTGGAATTGCTGATTTTGATGTTAATGACTACGTTGCTGTAACAGGACAGGTGACAAGCTATAATGGAGCCCTTCAGTTTAAGATTGAGAGGGTAAGGGTGGCATCTGAGGATGAATATACGGCGTCAGATTATGTTCCATCGTCAAGATATAATATCGACGATATGTTTGCAGAGCTTATGACTTATGTTGAAAGCGTTAAGAATACATATATGAAGCAGTTATTATATGCTTTCTTTAAAGATGACACATTTGCTAAGAAATTCAAAGCTGTATCAGCAGCCAAGACAGTACATCATGGTTTTGCCGGCGGATTGTTAGAGCATAGTTTAAGTGTTACAAGATTATGTGACAAGATGAGCAGCAATTATGATTTCCTTAACAGAGACCTGCTTATAACATGTGCAATGCTTCATGATGTCGGAAAGGTTAAGGAATTATCTGAATTTCCTAAGAATGATTACACTGACGAAGGCAATTTCTTAGGTCATATTGTTATCGGATATGAGATGGTTATGGAGAAGGTAAAGCAGATAGAAGGATTTCCTGATATGCTTGCAATGCAGATTGGACACTGCATACTTTCACATCACGGAGAGCTTGAGTATGGCTCACCAAAGAAACCATCAATAGCAGAGGCTGTTGCATTGTCTATGGCTGATAATATGGATGCCAAGCTTGAGACATTAAGGGAGGCACTTGAAGCCAAGGATACTAACGACTGGCTTGGTTATAACAGATGGCTTGATTCTAATATAAGAAGGACAACTAATGAGTTTTAAGAAAGATGATAAAGTAACACTGGTAATTGATGACATAGGAACTGGAGGAGAGGGTATAGGCAAGGTTGACGGATATACCCTCTTTGTTAAGGATGCAATAATCGGAGATAAGATTGAAGCTAAGATTATTAAAGCTAAGAAAAATTACGGATATGCAAGACTTGAGAAGATTATTGAGGCTTCTCAAGACAGGATAACGCCAGAATGTCCTGTTGCAAGACAGTGTGGCGGCTGCCAGATTCAGCAGATGAGCTATGAGGCACAGCTTAGATTCAAGGAAAAGCTGGTTGATGATAATCTTAAGCGTATCGGCAAGATAGAAGGCTATGAGTTTTTTCCGGCTATTGGAATGGATGATCCTTTCAGATACAGAAACAAAGCGCAGTATCCGGTTGGAACTGCTAAAGATGGAAGCATTGTGATGGGCTTCTATGCAGGAAGAACGCACTCTATTATTTCATGTACAGACTGCAAGATTGGTGCTGTCGAGAACCAGTATATTCTTGCTGTAATAAAGAGCTGGATGGAGCATAATGGAGTTGCACCATATGATGAGCAGACTGGAAGCGGGATTGTGCGCCATGTCCTTATAAGAACAGGATTTCATACTGATGAGATAATGGTCTGTCTTGTTATTAACGGCACTAAGCTGTCTGACAAGTTAAAGGAATCGCTTGTAAAGTGCCTTACAGAAGTGTCACTTGATTCAGATATAAGTACAGACAAATGCATCAAATCAATTATGCTTAATTTCAACACGGAGAATACTAATGTCATTCTTGGCAGACAGTGCGAGACTCTGTGGGGAAAAAGCTATATAGAGGATTATATTGGTGACATTAAATATCAGATATCACCGCTTTCGTTCTTTCAGGTTAATCCAAGACAGACTGAGAAGCTGTACGGAAAAGCCCTTGAATACGCAGGACTTACAGGCAATGAGACTGTATGGGACTTGTACTGTGGAATAGGAACAATATCTTTGTTTCTTGCTAAGAATGCAAGAAAGGTATATGGTGTTGAGATTGTTCCACAGGCTATAGAGGATGCCAGGAACAATGCGGCAATTAACGGAATTGATAATGCTGAATTCTTTGTCGGAAAGGCTGAGGATGTCGTACCACATTTTTATGAGGAAATGGCACGTCTGGCAGCAGACACATCTGCAACCGAAACGCAGCGTGAGGAGGCAGGAAAGAGCATTACTCCTGATGTTGTGGTCGTTGATCCGCCAAGAAAAGGCTGTGAAGAGTCGCTTCTTGATACTATTGTCAGGATGAAGCCTGAGCGTATCGTGTATGTAAGCTGTGATTCGGCTACACTCGCTCGTGACTTAGGTCTCCTTGCAGCTAAGGGCTACAGAACTGTGAAGGTGCAGCCTGTAGATCAGTTCTCGCATACGGTGCATGTCGAATGCGTGTGTCTTTTGGTTCGGATGGAATAATTTCATAAGCTTATATGGAGTATATATGAAGTATATATGGAGCGTGTCAGCCCGAAATGTTTTATAGATGGGTTGGTACGCTCCTTTTTGGACGTCTGCTGTGCTACGCGCTGTTGTAACGTCCAAATCCGCAGTGTGGAAAGAGCGAAAAGAAGAAAATTAACAATTTAGAAACAATTCTCTAACACAAGATAAACTTAAATATCCTATGCTAAGTGCAAAGTAACTGGCATAAGATTTTTGAGTGAGAGGATGTTTGGAATGGATCAATTGTATAAGTTCGTAAAAAAATTCTTTTTTCTTATACCTGTAAAAACAGTCATAATACTGTAATTACTTCTCGTGCGTGTACTATGACTACTACGTGGACACTACACGAGTTTTATATTTCCGACTTTCTGGTTTTTCGATAATCTCTAGGAGAGTTCCCCTTCAACTTATGAAATAATCGGCTGAAATATAGCTGGTTATCATATCCCACAATTTTTGATATTTCATTAATAGAATAATTTGTTGCTTCTAGTAGAACCTGTGCGTTGTTGACACGGAGCGCAACAATAAACTGCATAGGAGTAGAACCTGTGAACTTCTTGAAGTTTCTTATGAACCAACTGACGCTCATCCCCTTGGATGTCGCATACTCTTCTATATTGATATCACGGTTATAATTTTCGTTAAAATATGTCACGGCGGTATCCATCTCGTGGTTGAGATATTCATTTTTTAAAACATGCTCTTTGGTAAGCTCACGTTGGAATATGATCAGAAGATGACGGAGCAATAATGTGAGCATTTCTTCGTAGTTATCCTGACAACGTTGTAATTCTATAATAATTCTCTTAAATACACGCTCATATTCCATGGATGTGCCAACTGGGAATATTCTCTCGTTATCTGGGAAACCATATTTTCTTAAGATATTTTTCACATCACTTCCAGTAAAATGAATCCAGTAGACTTCTGTCTTATCTTCCCCATAGTATTCATATTTCTGAAGCTCTTTTGGGCGGAATATGACAATGTTACCAGCGGGAACAATTGTTTCGTTATCAACAGTATCAAAATGAAAATGTCCGCATCCGGCTGCAATATATATAATCTGAAAATCAACACGTCCTCTTGGACGATAGGTTGGCATCTTTGTGGGCTCGGACAAACGATAGATTCCGCAGCTACCCACAATCAGTGGCCGACTTTTATCCTTAAAATCCATATGTGAATGGTTCAAATAACCAGTGTTCATGTACATAGGGCAGCACTCCTTTTCTGATTGATGGGATTATTGTATCATTTTGTGCATATTTTGTCCATTCTAGTTTATAGACATAAGAACTGGATTAAGGTAACATAAATTTAACAAAAGCGAGAAGGAAAAAAGCATACAGTAAGGAGAAAATAGTTAGCAGGGTTACAAGCAACAAAAAAAGTGTATAAACTGTATGAATGAAGGAGGATTATTTATGATCGTGCCACGTTATTATGAGGACTTAAGCGTATTACATGACAATACGATGCTGGCAAGAGCCTATTACATGCCGGCTTCAAAGCGGATGGATGACTTGGTAGAGCACAGAGAGCTGTCAGACAGAATGCAGCTTTTGAATGGTACATGGAAGTTTCAGTATTTTGACAGTATTTATGATATGAAGGATGCCTTTTATGAGGATGGTTATTCGGTTGAGAGCTTTGACGAGATTGCAGTTCCGAGTGTATGGCAGATGGCAGGTTATGATACACATCAATACACAGATATCCGTTATCCATTTCCGTTTGATCCGCCATATGTGCCACAGGATATTCCATGTGGAGCTTATGTGCATACCTTTGACTATGCAAGGGATGATGCAGCACCAAAGGCATATCTTAACTTTGAAGGTGTGGATAGCTGCTTTTATGTATGGTTAAACGGCACCTATGTAGGCTACAGTCAGGTGAGCCACATGACCAGTGAGTTTGATGTGACAGACGTATTGCGGGAAGGAGAGAACCGGATTTCTGTGCTTGTGATGAAGTGGTGCGACGGTTCGTACCTTGAGGATCAGGACAAGTTCCGTATGAGTGGAATTTTTCGTGATGTTTATCTTTTAAAGCGTCCGGAAAAGGCAATTCGAGATTATCATATTACAACAGAATTAGATGCAGACATTGCAAAGATAGATCTTACAGTAAGCTTTCATGAACCGGTAGAGGTTCGGGTAAAGATCGAGGATAAGAATGGCGCAGTTGTTTCCGAGGGAGTGATTGACAAAAACGGTAAAGCTACTTTTGAGATTGTTGACTATAAGCTCTGGAATACAGAGAATCCTTATCTTTACACTATTATTTTTGAGACAGAGCAGGAGGTGATTGTAGATCATATAGCACTCCGCAAGATAGAAATCAAAGATCAGGTAATCTACTTAAACGGACAGAAGATCAAGTTTCGTGGTGTGAACCGCCATGATTCCGATCCAGTTACTGGCTTTACAATCAGCATGGAGCAAATCAAGATAGATCTTACCTTGATGAAGCAGCATAACTTCAATGCTATCCGTTCCAGCCATTATCCAAATGCACCATTTTTTTATGAAATGTGCGACCGCTATGGATTTATGGTGATCGACGAGGCTGATATTGAAGCACACGGACCATTTATGCTGTATCGAAAAGAGGATACGGATTACAACCGCTTTAAGCGTTGGAATGAGAAGATAGCAGATGATCCGGCATGGGAAGCTGCGATTGTTGACCGTGTGAAGCTGATGGTGGAGCGTGACAAGAACCGGTTCTGTATCGTGGTGTGGTCTATGGGAAATGAAAGCGCTTATGGCTGCAATTTTGAGAAGGCACTGGCATGGACAAAGAAATTTGATCCGGAGCGGATCACGCAGTATGAGAGTGCCAGATACCGCAATTACGATGTAACCTATGATTACGAGAATCTGGACTTATACAGCCGTATGTATCCGGCGCTTACTGAGATAGAGGAATACCTGGAAAAGGATGGTAGCAAACCATTCCTTCTGGTGGAATACTGCCACAGTATGGGAAATGGTCCTGGAGATTTTGAAGATTATTTCCAGATGATACAGGCAGAGGATAAGATGTGCGGTGGTTTCGTGTGGGAGTGGTGCGATCATGCAATCGTCCATGGTGTAGCCGAAAATGGCAAGACGATATATGCCTATGGTGGCGATCATGGCGAAGTAATCCATGACAGCAACTTCTGTATGGATGGTCTGGTATATCCGGACAGAAGGATACACACCGGACTTTTGGAGTACAAGAATGTATACCGGCCGGCAAGAGTAGTATCGTATGATGTAGCAAGTGGAGAATTAGTGCTTCACAACTATATGGATTTTGATGATCTGAAGGATTATGCAGAGATTACTTATGAGCTGTCACAGGATGGGCTTGTAATAGGTAAGGGGAAGCTTTCCGAAGTATCCATTTTACCGCATTGTGATGGAAGCACAACCTTAAAGCTTTCAATCCCAGAGAATGGAAAGGTATATTTGAAGCTATTCTATAAGCTGAAGAAGAACATCCTGCTTCTTTCCAAGGCGTATGTATTAGGTTTTGATGAGATAGATGTAAGCAGTAAGGGTGCAAAGAATCAGCAGGCATTAAGCTGGCTTACAAAGAAAGCACCGAATACCCGTATTCAGGTGCAGGAGAATGATACAGAGATCAACATAAAGGGACGAGAGTTTTCCTATATAATCAACAAACGGACAGCACTTTTTGACAGTTTAATATTTGCAGGCAGAGAATATCTGAAGAATCCGATGGAACTGAATATCTGGAGAGCGCCGACAGATAATGATATGTATATCAAGGCGGAGTGGAAGAAAGCACACTACAATGAAGCATATACAAGAGCATATAAGTCAGAGGTGATTCAAGGAAAGCACGGAGTGACTGTTGTAAGTCAGGCTTCGGTTGTAGCACCAACCGTGCAGAAGATTCTTGATGTGACACTCATATGGACGATTGACGCAGCCGGAAGAATTGGAGCTGATATCGCAGTGAAAAAGAATGATGAATTCCCTGATCTTCCAAGATTTGGTGTGAGGATGTTCTTAGATAAGAAACTTACAGATGCAGGGTTCTTCGGTATGGGACCGCAGGAAAGCTACCGGGACAAGCATAGAGCAGCAAGCCATGGATTGTATCGTCTTAAGGTTTCAGATATGCATGAAGATTATATTCGTCCACAGGAAAACGGAAGTCACTATGACTGTGATTATGTGGAGCTTGGCAACAGCCAGTATGGTATAACAGCTATAGCAGAAGAAGATGCATTTTCATTCAATGCCTCTTTCTATACGCAGGAGGAGTTGGAGAAAAAAGCACATAATTATGAACTTATAGAATCGGACAGTACGGTACTCTGTCTTGATTATGCACAGAATGGAATAGGCTCTAACAGTTGCGGACCAGACGTGTTAGATGCGTACAGATTTGATGATAGATTATTCCGGTTCCGGTTTACACTGGTTCCGTATGTGAAGGGATAATAATGTAACTCATTGACACAGCATTTCCCTAAATATTGCCATATAAGTCCGGACATATGGTGATACTTGGGATACAAAAGAACAAAAGTAAAACATTTAGAATAATATAGGCATCAGACTGTTCGACACATGAAATTCTAAACCTAATTAAGATGAGGAGTGATTCTATGGAAGAAAAAAAGTATCTAAAATGGTATAACAAAGTCGGATACGGATCCGGCGATATAGCGGGAAATGTAGTATATGCATTTTTGACATCATTTGTGATGATTTATCTGACAGATTCTGTTGGACTCGCAGCAGGTATAGTTGGTACGCTGATAGCACTTTCTAAGCTGTTTGATGGATTTACAGACATATTCTTTGGCTCGATGATAGATAAGACGCACAGTAAGCTGGGCAAGGCAAAGCCATGGATGCTTTATGGTTACATTGGTTGTGCAATTACGCTGGTATGTTGTTTTGCTGTTCCTACAAGCTGGGGAAATACAGCAAAATATGCATGGTTCTTTATTGCATACACATTGTTAAATGGAGTGTTCTATACAGCAAATAATATTGCATATTCCGCATTGACTTCTTTGATTACAAAGAACAGCAAAGAGCGTGTGCAGATGGGATCTTGTCGTTTCATTTTTGCATTTTCTACAAGCCTCTTGATTCAATCTGTAACCGTAAAATTTGTTGATTATTGTGGTGGGGATGCGGCAGCATGGAGAACTGTAGCAATTATCTATGCAATTATCGGTCTGATTGTAAATACAATCTCAGCACTCTCTGTAAAAGAACTTCCAGAGGAGGAGCTTAACGAGGGAGAAGTTAAGGGCGATGAAGAAAAGTATGGATTGGTTCAGGCATTTAAGCTGCTTGTAAAGAACAAGTATTATATGATGATCTGTGGAACTTATATTTTACAGCAGCTCTACAGTGCTATGATTGGTGCCGGTATCTACTATATGACATGGGTGCTGAAGAATAAAAACCTCTTTGGTCAGTTCGCCTGGGCTGTGAATATCCCACTTATTATAGCTCTTATCTTTACTCCGACACTCGTTGGTAAATGGAAGGGTATGTACAAGTTGAATCTTAGGGGATATATCATTGCCGTTATTGGTAGAGCGTTGGTTGTTGTAGCAGGATATATGGGAAGTATTCCTCTTATGCTGGCATTTACAGCCCTTGCAGCCCTTGGACAGGGACCATGGCAGGGAGATATGAACGCAGTGATTGCATCTTGTTCAGAGTATACTTATCTGACACAGGGAAAGAGAATTGATGGAACTATGTATTCTTGTACATCACTTGGTGTAAAGATTGGTGGAGGAATTGGAACTGCAGTATGTGGCTGGTTATTAGAACTTAGTGGTTATGTCGGAACAAATGCAACACAGCCGCAGTCAGCACTTGATATGATGCAGTTTATGTATTTATGGTTGCCATTGATATTTGATGTGTTAATTATGATTGTTCTTTCCAGAATGAACGTAGAAGCTGCAAATGAAAAATTAAAAGCTGAAAAGGGAATTAAGTCTGATGAAGTAACAGACGCAATAGAGTATTAAGGTTTATATGTAATGAAAAGCAGTGTCTAATTGAACATCCGAGAAAGGCAATGCTTTTTGTGCAAGAAGGAGGTGTATATTTTGAAGGCGAACACAATAATAGAGATGATTAACGGGAGAATGTGTGATGATGTATTGACTGATATTTATGTGGACAAAGACAAACTTCCATATGAAAGAAAACGATATATAGAAGCCATTGAACAGTATATTACACGATTCGGCGATGATGATGTTTGGATATATAGTGCTCCGGGCAGAAGTGAGATTGGAGGAAATCATACGGATCATCAGCATGGGGAGGTTTTGGCTGCATCTATTAACCATGATGCTATCGCTGTTGCAAAAAAATTAGACGATCAAGTAGTCCGTATTGTATCGGATGGTTATAATAATCTGATTGCGATTCATTTGGATGACTTAGATAAGAAAGATAAAGAAGAAGGAAGCACCCATGCATTGATTCGTGGCGTATTAGCAAAGACAAAAGAGAATGGGCATACAATCGGTGGATTTCAGGCATATATTACCAGCGATGTGCTGATTGGAGCAGGGTTATCTTCCTCGGCAGCATTTGAAACTCTGATTGGAACTATCTTATCCTACATGTACAATCAAGGCAATATATCAGCGATTGAGATTGCTATGATTGGACAGTACGCAGAGAATGTGTACTTTGGAAAACCATGTGGATTGATGGATCAGATGGCTTGCTCGGTTGGAAGTCTGGTGCATATCAATTTTGAGAATTCTCAAAAACCAGAGGTGGAGCGTGTTGAATTTGATCTTGATGTACATGGATATAGTTTATGTATTACAGATACCAAGTGTTCTCATGCAGATCTTACACCGGACTATGCAGCAATACCGATGGAGATGAAACAGGCGGCAGCATGTTTCGGTAAAGAAGTATTAGGAGAAGTATCAAAGAAAGAAATCCTTAGTAATTTATCTAAGATACGTGCAGAGGCAGGAGATAGGGCGGCACTTCGTGCTTTACATTTTATATGTGAGAATGAACGGGTACAAAAGGAAGTAGATGCTTTAAAGAAAGACAACTTTTCAGAGTTCCTTTTATTGGTAAAGAGATCGGGAGATTCATCCTTTAAGTATCTTCAAAACGTATTTACATGTCATGATGTCAGCCATCAGAATATATCGGTAGCACTGGCGGTGAGTGAAATCCTATTGGAAGATAAAGGCGTATGCCGAGTGCACGGAGGGGGTTTCGCAGGAACAATTCAGGCGTTTGTTCCAAACGAGCTTGTGGAACATTACAAGACTGGGATGGAAGAAGTGTTTGGAAGCGGAGCTTGCGATGTGTTGAAGATTCGTAAGTATGGTGGCATTAAGGTAATTTAGGATTACGATGGATTGGAGAAATGTGTGATGATTAATCATTTGATTAACGAACTGGTAAATTATGGATTGAAAAACGGTCTGATTGATCTTGCAGATGAGGTCTATGTAACAAATTCATTGTTGGAGTTGTTTGGATTAAATGACTATGTGGCATCAGAAGAAGATGTAGAGCCGAGAAAACTGCACCTGATCTTAGAGGATATGATTGCATATGCTATTGCAAATGGAGTCATGAAAGATGATACGAATGCGCAGAGAGATCTCTTTGATACAAAAGTTATGGGAGTTTTGACACCAGCTCCGTCAACTGTTCGCAGAAAATTTGCTGAAAAATATGAAAATTCACCTAAACATGCAACTCAGTTTTATTATCAGTTCAGCAAGATAACAAATTACATCCGTGTAGATCGTATTGAGAAGGATGAAAAGTGGACGACAGAAACAGATTTTGGAACGATGGATATAACTATAAATCTGTCAAAGCCGGAGAAAGATCCTAGAGATATTATAAAGGCGGGAATGACAAAGAAGTCTGGATATCCTGCATGTTTGCTTTGTCGGGAAAATGAGGGCTATGCAGGACATATTATGCATCCTGCAAGACAGAATCATAGAATTATTCCACTTACATTGTGTGAGGAAGATTATTACCTGCAATATTCACCGTATGTTTATTACAATGAGCATTGTATTATTTTTAATTATAATCATATACCAATGGTGATTAACAAGGCAACATTTGGTAAGCTGTTGGATTTCGTAAGACAGTTTCCGCATTATACATTAGGTTCAAATGCAGATTTGCCGATTGTAGGAGGATCAATTTTAAGCCATGATCATTTTCAGGGTGGTGGCTATGTATTTGCAATGGCAAAGGCACCATATGAATCTGAAGTTGTTTTGGACGGATATCCCAATGTTCATGCCGGAATCGTGAAATGGCCGATGTCTGTGATACGATTGCAAGGAAGAGAGATAAATGAGCTTGTGGATGCGGCGAATCATATTTTAGAAAAGTGGAGAGGCTATTCGGATCCGGAGGCATATATATTTAGCGAGACAGACGGCGTTCCGCATAATACCATCACACCAATAGCAAGAAAGCGTGGAGACCTGTATGAGCTTGATCTTGTGCTTAGAAACAATATTACCACAGAGGAGTGCCCGATGGGACTTTATCATCCGCACGCACAGTATCATCATATAAAGAAAGAAAATATTGGTCTGATTGAGGTTATGGGACATGCGGTGCTACCAGCGAGATTGAAAAAAGAAATGTCAGACTTGGAGCGGGCAATCTTGAGTGGAGAAGATCTAAGGCAGAATGAAGCTATGGCTTCTCACGCAGACTGGGCAGAGGAATGGATTCCTAAGTATGACATTACATCGGAGAATATTCATTCTATCGTGCAAAAGGAAATCGGAATTGTCTTTACAAAGGTTTTAGAGGATGCAGGCGTTTATAAAAGGACACCAGATGGAATTGCAGCATTCAATAGATTTATTGATGATTTATAAAAAGAATCATTTCATTTATGCGAAATGGTCTGCAAACTAGGTATTCAGTTTTAACAAAGCAGTCCTTTTAGTATTTTATGCATGATATACATGTTCAAAGTAATCAGCGTAGAATACTAAAAGGTTGTTCATATAATTCTTAAACTTGTTCATTTGGAAGTTCTCCTTTCCTTATTTACAAGCTGATTATAGAATGAATACAATGAGATTGCTTGCCAAATCGAAAGAAAAAGTAGACAAATCTTGCAAAGGGGGGCGTAACCAATGCATTTATCATTTATTGATACAAAAGAAGAAATATTAACTTTAAAAAGAAAATCGAAGCATGTCGCTCCGCATTTACATAATGCATTGGAGATTGTATGTGTGACAAATGGAACACTGGAGCTTGGAGTTGGTCAAGAGTTATATCACATGGAAAAGGGAGATATCGGCTTTGTATTTTCGGATATTATCCATCATTATCAGATTTTCTCGCCGGGAGTGAATAAGGCAGTTTACATTATTTCTCCACCGTTTGCGATTGGAAAATATGCTGAAATTATACAGACGATGGCACCGGATTACCCTATTATAAAGGCAGAGATGGTGGAGCCAGAAGTATACCGGGCAATTAATGCCATCTTAGATACAGATCACATGGATATAGCAGTTATACAGGCATATCTGCAGATTGTGATTGCAAGATGCATTGGAAAGCTGAAACTGGTCGAGAAAGGAGATGTGGGAAGTAAAGATCTTGTCTATCAGGCAGTATCGTACGTGTCTGGTAATTTTAGGAAGAATTTCTCGCTAGATGATATGGCAAGAGATTTGGGAGTGAGCAAGTATGTTTTATCACGAACATTCTCCAAAACATTCCATCGAAATTTCAATCAATATCTGAATGATGCAAGACTAAATTATGCTTGCTATCGTTTGGAAAATACCAGTGATGCCATTACAAATATATGCTATGATAGCGGATTTGAAAGTCAGAGAACATTCAATCGGGTATTTAAGGAACGATACAAAGTTACACCAAGCGAATACCGAAATACAAGCCATACAGATATATTATCGTAATTATCAAACATGGAGGCAGGGAAAGTGTCAGCTGAAATTGCAAAGCTTCATGATGAGACTGAATTTGAAAAATACAGGTATTCCTGTGCGTACATTGGAGGACTGGGAGGCATCAAGAAGAACTCCACCAGAATATATTCCACGGCTGATTGCATACCAGTTAAAGTATGAGGAGCTCCTCAGAGAGAAAGAAAATGACAATTTATAATATTGCACTTTAATTTATAAAAAGTGTTCTGATACGGGCACTTTTTATAAAATTTTAAGTAGCCAGTACAATTATTAGATGTTAATATATTACTATGTAAGCCGAAACTGATATTTAAGAGCGAAGGGAGATTTTATTGAAGGCTGGATTATTAAGGACACAATTTAGTTACCAGAATACAGTAGTAAGAGAGAAGATGAAGGAGAAGACAAAGGAGTCTGTTAGTGCGGTAGTACCGATAATGCTTATAGTGTTGCTTCTTGGCTTCACAGTAGCGCCTCTCTCACCTAGTATACTGGTTGAATTCATTATTGGAGCCGTGCTGGTTATTATTGGCATGGTGTTTTTTTCTTTAGGGGCAGAATTGTCCATGACACCAATGGGCGAAAGAGTTGGTGGAAGCATGTTGAGGACTAAGAAATTATGGATGATTATAGCTATTGGATTTATTCTTGGAGTTATAATTACAGTTTCAGAACCGGATTTGCAGGTGCTTGCGGGTCAGGTAGCAGCAGTTCCTAATATGGTGCTTATATTATCTGTAGCAGTCGGAGTAGGCGTATTTCTGGTTGTTGCACTTTTAAGAATACTTTTTGGAATACCACTTGCACCTCTTCTGTTGGTATTTTATTCGATTGTTTTTGTGCTTGCAATGTTTGTACCTAAGGATTTTCTTGCGGTTGCATTCGATTCAGGAGGAGTAACAACAGGTCCGATGACTGTACCATTTATAATGGCACTTGGTGTAGGTATATCTGCTATCCGTAATGATAAACATGCCGGCAATGATAGCTTTGGTCTGGTATCATTATGCTCAATCGGACCTATACTTGCAGTTCTTATACTTGGAATGTTGTACAGTACAGAGGGGAATTTTACAACAACTGCAATTACTGAAGTGAGTGATTCTGTGGAACTTGGTAAGCTTTTCTTATATGAGATACCTGAATATCTGAAGGAGATAGCGTTATCGCTGCTTCCAATAGTTGTATTTTTTGGAGTATTCCAGATATTTGCGCCGAAGATGAATAAGAAATCACTTATGAAAATATGCGTAGGACTTGTATATACATATGTGGGACTTGTACTTTTCCTTACAGGTGCTAATGTTGGATTTATTCCGGCAGGTAATTATCTTGGCTCAGTGCTTGCCACATTATCATTCAGATGGATTATTGTTCCTATCGGCATGATAATAGGATATTTCATTGTTAAGGCAGAGCCTGCAGTATATGTGCTTATGCATCAGGTAGAAGAACTGACATCAGGAAGCATATCGGGCAAATCAATGCAGATAAGTCTTTCACTTGGCGTTGCGGTGTCAGTAGGTCTTTCGATGATAAGAGTGCTGACAGGTGTATCAATATTGTATTTTCTCATTCCGGGATATGGAATAGCGTTGATACTTACGCTTTTTGTTCCAAAGATATTTACAGCTATAGCATTTGACTCAGGTGGAGTAGCATCAGGTCCCATGACAGCTACATTTTTACTTCCACTCGCACAGGGGGCATGTCTTGCAGTGGGCGGCAATATTGTAACAGATGCATTTGGCGTTGTTGCAATGGTTGCTATGACACCTCTTATAACTTTGCAGATACTTGGTGTTATATACAGAATCAAGGACAGCAGGAGAGCAGATGTGCCACAGACTATTACACCTGTTGTGGATATGTTTGCAGAGCTTTCTGATGATGCGATTATTGAATTATAGAGGTGACGGATATGAGCGAAGTATATGTAATGGTAACAATATGCAGCAGGAAGAATATGCCGCGTTTTGTTGCGTGCTATAAGGAATATAATGTTGAAGCAGCCAATATATCGTTAGGCAGGGGAACAGCGTCAAGTGATGTGCTGGATCTTCTGGGACTTGAGGATGATGAGAAAGGTATCCATATGTCGCTTATTACAGAGGAGACATGGAAAAATGTTAAGAAGGGGCTTCAGAGTAAGTTAAGAATAGATGTGCCTGGAACAGGAATTGCATTTATTGTACCGCTAAGCAGTATTGGCGGTAAGAGAGAACTGGGATTCTTAATTGACGGGCAGGAATATAAGAAAGGAGATGAGAGCACATTGAAGGATACAAAACATGAACTTATTGTTGCAATAGCTAATTATGGATATAATACACAGGTGATGAGAGCAGCAGAAGAAGGTGGAGCAACAGGTGGAACAGTGCTTCATGGCAAAGGTGTTGGAATGAAGCGTGCAGAGCAGTTCCTTGGTGTTTCGCTTGTTTCTGAGAAGGAAATAATTCTTATTGTTGCAAAATCAGAACAGAAAAATGCAATTATGCGTGCTATAATGGATAAAGCTGGCGTTGACAGTAAGGCAGGAACTATTGTGTTCTCACTTCCTGTTACGAGTACAGCTGGACTGCGTATTCTTGAGGATTCGCAGGATGAAGAGGATAATAATGAAAACAATAATTGATTACCAGAATGATGAAAGAGAAAAGGTTCTGCTTGATGTAAGAGATAAACAGGAATACGGGAAAGAGACATATCCAGGAGCTAAGAACTGGTACTGGGAGGAACTGATTAAGGTGCTTGAAGATACACCTGAGGAATTCACACAGCAGTTTGATAAGAGTATCCCAATATATCTTCTGTGTTATACAGGTTTGCACAGTGATGATCTGGCAGATATTCTTGAAGAAATGGGTTATGAGGTCTACAGTCTGTATGGCGGCTGGGGCGCTTATATGAAGTGGAAGTTCGAGAATTATGTCAAGGAAGCACAGGAAGAGAATGAGCTGACAGGTGAAGAAAGAGTTAAGGAAATAGAACGCAGCATAGTAAAGAAGTTCAGGAAGCCTATATGGAGAAAGTTCACGCAGGCACTTAATGAGTATGACCTTATACAGGATGGAGATAAAATAGCTGTCTGTATATCAGGCGGCAAGGACTCTATGCTTATGGCGAAGCTTTTTCAGGAGCTTAAAAGACATGGAAAGAATAATTTTGAACTTGTATTCTTAGTTATGAATCCAGGATACAATGATATTAATTATCAGGTTATTCTTAATAATGCGAAAATACTTGATATTCCAATAACTGTTTTTAAATCAGAGATATTTGATACAGTTGCAGATATAGAGGAGTCTCCGTGTTATCTGTGTGCCCGAATGAGAAGAGGATATCTGTACAGCAAGGCAAAAGAGCTGGGCTGTAACAAGATTGCGCTAGGACATCATTATGATGACGTTATCGAGACAATTCTTATGGGAATGTTGTATGGTGCGCAGATCCAGACTATGATGCCAAAGCTTCACAGTACTAATTTCGAGGGCATGGAACTTATAAGACCGCTTTACCTTATAAGAGAGGCTGATATAATACATTGGAGAGAATACAATAATCTTGCATTCATACAATGCGCATGCAGGCTTACAGAGAGCTGTGCTTCATGTGGTGGAACAGAAAAGGGGTCTAAGAGAGGTGAAATTAAGCAGCTTATCAAAGAACTCACGAAAGTAAGTCCTTATATTGAGAAGAATATTTTTAGAAGTGTTGAAAATGTTAATCTTGATACAGTTATTGCGTATAAGCAGTATGGTGTTAAACACAATTTCCTTGAAAGATATGAGGAAATGGGAAGACACAATGGTGCATCAGGCAGTCAGACAGCAGATAATAAGGAGATGGAATAAATATGTCATCACAATATAATTGCGATTATTGTAACAACCTTGTATATGATGAGGAAATAGAAGGGTATGTATGTGATGTTGATATGGATGAGGATGATTATGCAAGACTTTTAAGTTCTTCATATAAACAGTGTCCGTATTATCAGAGCAATGACGAGTACAAAATAGTCCGTCATCAGATGTAATATTATATTAAGGGGGAATCTATGGACGATAAGAGGTATGCAGTTCTTATTGATTCGGACAACATTTCATCAAAATATATTTCTAATATACTAGATGAAATGACTAAGTATGGAGTTATAACGTACAAACGTATATATGGAGACTGGACAAGCCCACAGGCAGGCAAATGGAAGAAAGAATTGATGGAGAATTCAATTACACCAATACAGCAGTTCCGCAACACAGTAGGCAAGAATGCCACTGATTCAACACTTATAATTGATGCGATGGATATTCTGTACACGAAAAATGTGGATGGATTCTGTATTGTATCAAGTGATGGAGATTTTACAAGACTGGCAAGCAGACTGCGAGAATCCGGAATGGAAGTTATTGGCATGGGAGAGAATAAGACACCAAGATCATTCAGGGCAGCATGTTCAGTATTTACTGATCTGGAACTTTTGCAGGATCAGGAGGACGAAGAAATTACGTCTAATAATAAGCAGAAGCCTAATAAATCGCATAATATCATACGAATTTCCAAAATCGAAAATGCTATTATTGAGATTATCCAGGAAAATGATAATAAGGGTAAGCAGACAGATTTAGGAGAGATAGGAAGCCGTCTGCAGAAAAAATATTCTGACTTTGATGTCCGTAATTATGGGTATAGCTCATTATCCACATTTATTAATGAGATGGACGGATTCAAGACGTATAAGGTTAATAATGCGGTACTTGTAAAACTCAAAGAAGATGATAATATTAAAGAACAGGTTGTTAAATATGCAATAGATAATGTCAGAGCCAGTAAGGCAGCTGGATTGGAACTTGCAATACTTGGACAGAGAATACACAGTCAGTATCCGAAATTTAAGGCAAAGGAATATGGATATTCAACCCTGACAAAATTTGTATCAGGCATAAAGGAACTGCTGATAGAAACAACAACAGATAACAAAAGAATAGTATTTATAAGAAAGAAGGAGGCATAATGAATAAGATAGCTAGTTTTACTGTGAATCATCTTGATCTGCTCACAGGTATTTATGTATCAAGAAAGGATTATATTGGAGATGTATGTCTTACAACATTTGATTTAAGATTTACAAGACCTAATGAAGAGCCACCTATGGATACTCCGGGAATTCATTCAATTGAACATCTTCTTGCTACATTTTTAAGGAATAATTCAGAATGGGCAGAGAAGACAATATATTTCGGACCAATGGGCTGCAGAACAGGATTCTATGTTATATTTGCAGGAGATTTAAAGTCAGAGGATATTATTGGCGTGCTCAGGGAAGCTGCTGATTATGTAATTAACTACGATGACAATACACCGATACCTGGATATTCACCAAGGGATTGTGGTAATTATCTTGATAACAATCTTAAGCTTGCTAAGATATATATGAAGAAGTTTAAGGAAGAGGTTCTGGATAATCCGGTTGCGGAAAGACTTAATTATCCACAGTAGTGTGTAGGGGTGCCAGTCTGGGAGAATCGGGCTGTGGCTTTCATGATTACTCCTGCACAGCTCGTAATAAATCAAGCCACAGCCCGATACCCCCAGACTGGCAATCTACACAGTGGAGAACTGGCGGGGTGAAAATCCCACTAATCAGATTCGGATTGCCTGTCTGATTAGTGGGATTTTTCGCGATTATAGTAGAACTAGCAAGATTTGGCTTTGCCTGTCTGGTCTGGACATAAATATAGCCGCAAACAGATTCAGCTTCGCTTGTCTGTTTACGGCTATATTTTTATGAGAGTGATTTATAACAATTAGTTATGTATTATACCTCGAATAATAATTCGCTGTAGCTTGGGAATGGCCAGAATTCCTTATCTACTATCATCTCTGCTTTATCTACTGGAGCTCTTAATTCGTCCATTGCAACCTTTACTGTATCTCTGAAGTATTCAGCCTGAGCCTTGCCTTCAAGTGTAGCTGCTGTAGCAACTGTTTCAGCAAGCTTAGCTGAAGCTGCTTTCATTTCCTTTAAGTAGCCAGATACTTCTGTGAGGATGTCTGCCTGAACAGATGCGTCTGCACCAGCTTCCTTAACTGAAAGTACAGAGTTAGCAAGCTCTGTTGTGTATGAGATAACAGCGGGAATGATTTCCTTGCCAGCCATATCTATCATAGTCTTAGCTTCAATGTTGATTGCCTTTGAGTAAGCTTCATATTTAATCTCAGCTCTTGACTTTAATTCTGCTTCTGTGAATACTCCGAACTGCTCAAACATCTTAATTGTTTCAGGCTTAACAAGTGAACCAACAGCCTCAACCATAGATGTGATGTTAGGGAGACCTCTTCTTTCAGCTTCTGCTACCCATTCATCTGAGTAACCATTGCCGTTGAATACAACTCTGTGATGATCTGTGAAGAGCTTCTTGATCATATCATGGACAGCCATCTGCATATCCTCAGAACCCTCTAATTCATCAGCAATTTCCTTAAAGCTTTCTGCAACGATTGTGTTAAGAACAACATTTGCAGGAGCGATTGAATCTGAAGAACCAACCATACGGAACTCAAACTTGTTACCAGTGAATGCGAATGGAGATGTTCTGTTTCTATCTGTAGCATCCTTGTTAAGGTCTGGAAGAGTAGAAGCACCAGTCTTTAACTTACCTTTCTGGATAGAACTTGTTGCATCACCCTTATCGATCAACTGCATAACTACATCTTCAAGCTGCTCACCAAGGAACATAGAGATGATAGCTGGAGGAGCTTCATTAGCACCAAGTCTGTGGTCGTTACCAACATCAGATGCAGATTCACGGAGAAGGTCAGCGTGTGTATCAACAGCCTTCATAATTGCACCAAGTACAAGAAGGAACTGGAAGTTTTCATGTGGTGTCTTACCTGGGTCAAGCATGTTGATTCCATCATCAGTTGTGATAGACCAGTTATTATGCTTACCAGAACCATTAACACCTGCGAATGGCTTCTCATGGAGAAGGCATACAAGACCATGTCTGTAAGCAACCTTCTTCATAACTTCCATCATAAGCTGGTTGTTATCAGTTGCAATATTGCACTGTGCATAGATAGGAGCTAACTCATGCTGTGCAGGAGCAACTTCATTGTGCTGTGTCTTGGCAGATACACCAAGCTTCCATAATTCTTCGTTGACATCCTTCATGAAAGCTGCGATTCTTTCACGGATAGAACCAAAGTAGTGATCATCAAGTTCCTGACCCTTAGGAGGCATAGCTCCGAATAAAGTACGGCCAGAGAAGATAAGATCCTTTCTCTGTAAATATTTCTCTCTGTCAACGATGAAGTATTCCTGTTCAGCACCAACTGAAGGAGTAACTCTCTTAGAAGTAGTATTGCCCATAAGTCTTAAAATACGAAGAGCCTGCTCATTGATGGCATCCATTGAACGAAGAAGAGGTGTCTTCTGGTCAAGAGCTTCGCCTGTGTAAGAGCAGAATGCTGTAGGGATACAAAGAGTAGCACCCTGAGCACCTTCGCGTACGAATGCAGGAGATGTACAATCCCATGCTGTATATCCTCTGGCCTCGAATGTTGCACGAAGACCACCTGAAGGAAATGATGAAGCATCTGGTTCACCTTTAATTAATTCCTTGCCTGAGAATTCCATAAGCACCTTTCCATCTGCCTTAGGTGCTGAAATAAATGAATCATGCTTCTCAGCTGTTGTTCCTGTTAAAGGCTGGAACCAATGTGTGTAATGAGTAGCACCTTTCTCGATAGCCCAGTCTTTCATAGCATTAGCGATAACATCAGCATCTGCTAAAGATAACTCCTGTACACCTTCCATTGTTAATTTAAGGTTTTTGTAAACGTTCTTTGGTAAACGCTCTTTCATTACTGTGTCGTTAAACACATTCTCGCCGAAGATGTCAGCTACATTGAATCTTTCACTCATAACTTTCTCATCCTTCCTTTTCTTATCTTTTTATTAGTAAAACTAAAAAAGGGCGCCCAAGTATATACTTCTACAAATATATAAATGGAACGCCTTTGTTCTACCTTATTTAATTAGTGACAGCTTACTGCCTTTAAATAAAATAACTCAAATCATATAATAATGCAAGCATTTTTCAAAAAAATTTTAAAAAATAAAGTAGTATATGATTATATTGCAATTGGTATGTTATTCTGAGGCTGATGTTTCATCAGATGTTCCGTCGTTTATTTTGGATTCTCCTACATATGTTCCAGAGATTATAAAGCGTTGCTTTCCGTCATATGTACATGTTGAAAATGTTACAACTTGTGTTGTGTCATCAACATTAACACCTGTATCATACATTGATTGTGCTTTCATTCTGTTAGCATAAGATCTCAGACCATCAAGACTAACAAAGTTGAAAGTGTAAGTATCGCTTATAGGATCGCTTATATATGTAGTGAATATACGATATTCACGAATAACATCTTCTGTGTAGATATAGAAAACATCATTGCCTGAAGTATTATAAAAACCAGAGGACTTATATTTGGATAAACTGCCAAACATAGCACCTGAATTCATATTATGACCATAAATAATAACATGGTTGGCATTAAGCTTGTCAGTAATTCTGTAATCGACAAACAGACAGCCGTTCTTATTATATGTTCTGTCAAATGTATGAGTAAGATAGAAGTCATTATCAGTGGTCTGGGCAATTGGAAGCCTTGTATCAGTAGAAGGAATATACAAAAATCCAAGTCCATCCGGGTTAATATCAAGTAATGCCTGATGATTGTATGTAAATGGAATAGTTACATCCTGATCATCATCTCCAATAGTGATATTAACAGGGGTGTCATCAAGTACATCATTCTCAATACCATTGTATATATCATTGCCCTTCTTGTATTCAAGCAGAATAGATATAAGATTATATGCTGCAAATATGAATACGCATGCAGAAATAACAAGAATTATACGGCTTATAATACGTGAACGCTTTTTCTTTTTCTGCTGGGCTTCAAAAACCGCATCTGCTTCATCCTGTTCCAGTTCAGAAGATGACACGATAAAATCATCTTCATCCTCTGTCTTGATATTACCCATAAAATTCTCCAATCAATAAATCATGCTTTTCCTGCTGAACCGAAAAGATTAATCTTCTCACGAACAGTCTCTTTAATTGCTTCGCATCCAGAAGCGAGAAGTTTTCTTGGATCAAATCCTTTACCCTCAAGATCCTTGCCTGCTTCAATATATTGTCTTGTTGCAGCAGCAAAAGCAAGCTGGCACTCTGTGTTTACATTAATCTTAGATACGCCAAGAGAAATCGCTTTCTTGATCATATCAGCAGGTATGCCTGTACCACCATGAAGAACGAGAGGCATATCACCAATCTTTTCCTTGACAGCTGCAAGAGTGTCAAAGTTTAATCCTGGCCAGTTAGCTGGATACTTGCCGTGGATATTACCTATTCCGGCAGCAAGCATGTCTACTCCAAGGTCTGCAATTGATTTGCATTCATTAGGATCTGCACATTCTCCCATACCGATAACACCATCTTCTTCACCACCTATTGAACCAACTTCTGCTTCAATAGAAAGACCAAGGTTATGTGCTACGTTAACAAGTTCAGTTGTTTTCTTGATGTTCTCATCAATAGGATAATGTGATCCATCAAACATTATAGATGTGAATCCTGCTTTAATACACTTATAGCATCCTTCATATGTTCCATGATCAAGATGAAGTGCTACAGGTACAGTAATACCGAGATCCTTGTCCATAGCCTTTACCATAGCTGCGACAGTACCAAATCCTGTCATATACTTACCAGCTCCCTCAGATACACCGAGAATTACAGGAGCATTCATTTCCTGTGCAGTAAGGAGAATAGACTTAGTCCATTCAAGGTTGTTGATGTTGAACTGACCGACAGCATATTTGCCAGCCAGAGCCTTGTCTAACATTTCTTTAGCTGAAACTAACATATTTCTTTTACCTCCATTACACGATTTTGCATGATGATATTATATCTCATATCCATAAAAATGAAAAGGAATATTTATGTCATATTTTGTTGTTAATACAAATAAAGATGATGTATAATTACATTGGCGTTCAGAATTTATGAGACGAGAGGAGACGCACATGAGATACTTAACTTTTTTTATCAATATGGTAGGACTTGACACTGTTGACTTTTATGATAGTGAGAGTTACGCAGGGGACAGTATCGTACCATTTCTTGGTTTTATGTTATTTCTCATAGGTCTTGTTGTGGTTATAGTAGGAGCGGCAACGTATCTTACAGCAAAATATAACTTCAATATATTCTATGACCAGAGAGACGTAAAAATTACTTACCAGGAACAGCAGATGACAGATGATGAAAAAGCAAGAATTGCTAATGAGAAACTTGAGAAAGACAAGAAGAGAGGCAAGATTGTCATAATAGTTGGAGTTGTTATGATGATAGGATCATTTTTTATATTATAATTTCATAATATAAATGCGGTTGTTGTTTTTCGAGAATACATCCCTTAATAAAAACATCGTCTGCCCGGAGAAGGCAGACGATGAAAGAGGGAGGAGAGCTGTTTAATTTCTAACAACTCGATTTATGAAAAACATATAGTAGAAAATGTCTTTGTTTGTATGATTAAAGTATATTTAAGAAAAGTGAAGAAACAATGTTCATAATGTTAAATCTTATTGAATGAGATATGAACAATTTATGAACGGGGAGGGGAATATGCCAATTATTTACAAATGTCCGGGTTGTGGATCAGCAATGGAATTCAACAGCCAGACACAAAAAATAGGATGCCCATCATGTGGGATGCAGCTGGATGTAGAGGAATATGAGAAGAATTATAAGTCTTATGAAACAGAAGAAAGTGAAACACAGGAATCTTCTAAGACTGACACAGAGGGAATGAAAATATACCATTGTAGTACATGTGGAGCGGAGCTGGTTGCAGATCAGTATACATCAGCAACATTTTGTTCGTTCTGTGGTAATCCGACGCTTATGCAGGACAGATTACAGGGCAGCTTTCAGCCATCAACAATAATTCCATTCAAAATTGATAAGAATAAAGCTGTTGATATTTATAAGTCATGGTGCAAGAAGGGACCACTTACACCGGGAGAATTGTCAAAGCAGTCTACAATAGAAAAGATAAGTGGAATTTATGTGCCATTCTGGCTGTATAATTATTCAGCAGGAACAAGCATGCATGCTAATGCTGAGAAGGTAAGGACAACAAGAAAAGGCGATACGGAATATACATATACTGATCATTTCCAGGTATATAGAGATGTATCTGCTATATTTGAAAGAATACCAGCTGATGCTTCTGAAAAAATGCCTGATGATGCAATGGATAAGCTGGAACCATATAATTATGCAGATATGACACAGTTTGCTATGCCATATTTGTCTGGATATCTTTCAGAAAGATATAATTATACGGCTGACCAGATGCAGGAAAGGGCAACCGATAGAGCCAATAAATATATTACAGAGATTGCGAGATCTACAATTACGGGATATTCCAATGTTACAGTATTAAGCAATAACATACGGATGAACCCTAAGGGTAGTGAGTATGCATTATTACCAGTATGGATGCTGAATTACAGATTTAAGAATAAGAATTTCCAGTTCATGCTTAACGGACAGACAGGAAAGATAGTGGCAGACAGACCTATAAGTAAAGGAAAAGCATTTGCTTTTGGAATAGGAATATTTGCAGTTACACTTATTATTACTATGTTTGGAGGGCTGTTGTTCATATGATGAAGAAGAATTTAAAGAATATATTAATGAGCATATTGATGCTTCTGGTAATGTGTGCAGGCGCAGCCGGATTTATGAAAATGGATGCATATGCTGCATCAGATAAATCATATGTGTATGATTATGCAGATATATTAACAGCTGATGAGGAAAAACAGCTGCAGGCAAAGTGTGAGAAGGCATCTAAGAATAGCGGCTGTGATATAGTTATAATTACAACGCAGATAGGACATGATTATTCAACAATGGATAATTATATGGCAGAATTTCTTGACAAGGAAGGTTATGGAAGTAATGCCATCATATATGGTGTTGATATGATATCAAGAGCTGACCGTATCTATACAAGAGGAATTCCACAGACAGACATTTCGCAATCTAAGCTCGATAACATAAGAGAAGCGTGCGAAGGCAAATTCCATGATGGAAAGTATTATGCTGGATTCAAGAAATACGTCAGTAAGATAGATATGTGTCTTACTAACAGTTTTACAACAAAACTTACATACAATATGCCGGTAAAACTTCTTATATCACTGGTTGTTGCAGTTGTTGGAATACTTGTTATGATGCATAATGCCAAGTCACATATGACTGTAAGCAGTACAGAATATACTAAGAACCATAATTTCTCTGTTAATGATAGAAGGGATATATTTATTAACCAGACAGTTACAACAAGACATATAGAAAGAAGCAGTTCAGGCGGAAGCAGCAGCGGTGGTGGAAATCATGGCTCAGGCGGACATTTTTAGAAATATGAATTAATAAAAGCCACTTTAACAGGTGATCCAGGAGGATGACCGGAGTTAAAGTGGCTTTTGTTATTGAAAATATAAAATTAAAGCTTTTCAGGTTCTGGATAATCCACACCAAAAGTCTCAACAGTAACAGTTTTCATAACCTGAGGCTTTCTAGGTCTGTCGCTGTAGTCAGTGTCAACATCTGCAATCTTGTCAAGAACATCTTCTCCTTCAATGAGCTTTCCAAAAGCAGCGTAATCTCCATCAAGATGAGGAGCATTGGCATGCATAATAAAGAACTGTGATCCGGCAGAGTCAGGTCTCATTGAGCGGGCCATAGAAAGAACGCCTCTTGTATGCTTGAGATCATTCTTAAAACCATTAGATGCGAATTCACCTTTTATAGAGTAGCCAGGACCACCCATGCCTGTTCCTTCAGGATCTCCACCCTGGATCATGAAACCAGCAATAACTCTGTGGAAGATAAGACCATCGTAGAATCCCTGTTTAACAAGGCTTATAAAATTATTAACAGATACAGGCGCAACATCAGGATAAAGCTCAGCTTTCATGATGTCACCATTTTCCATTGTAAATGTAACTATTGGATTTGACATATTGTTTCTCCATTTCTTATTATTTCAAATATTGTATATTATGATATTATACAATATCTGAGTTATTATGATATTCTAAATAGTAGTAAAGTAAAAGTCAAATTAAAACTTTGAAAAGAATAATTTAAAATTGATGGCAGGATAACTATATGAGAAAGTTGTTTTTTGTAGGGCAGGACTGTGTTACAGCAGGTGATGCTGATATTATAAATGAAGATGGAACATCAGATGTACCTGATATTGGAGTCGGAGAGAATTACAGGGGTAAGGCAAAGTATGTTGTGTATGATATTGATGATATAGATGAAAGTGTATGTGAAGAGGTACTTGCAAGGAAGAAGAAGGAACCGCTTATTATTTTTGAAACAGACAGATTCATTATAAGAGAAATGTCGGTAGGAGATCTGCAAGAATGTTATGCTCTGTATGATTCGTTAAAGGGGTGTCCATATATAGAACCTTTATATGAATATGAAGAAGAAAAAGCATTTACAGAAAAATATATTGAAAATATGTACGGATTCTTTGGATATGGATTATGGCTTGTCTGGGATAAGTCCACAGGAAGTCTTGTTGGGAGAATAGGGATAGAGAACCGCAGCATAGATGGAAACAATTGTCAGGAACTTGGCTATCTGGTAAGGAAAGAGTGGCAGGGAAAACATGTTGCACTTGAGGTATGCACCCAGTTGCTGAAGGTCGCAAAAGACAGATTTTATATAGATGAGTTGTTTATATGTACGGATACAAAAAATATCCCATCAATATCTCTGGCACACAGGCTTGGATTTAGCGAGTATGCTGATGATATTAATGGGATGAATATTTATAGAAAAATATTATAGGATCATGTGCGGTCCATTTCAAAGACAAATCTTATGAAATCAGCAGCATTATCCTGATATTTTGAAGTAGATACTATGCCGTAGCAAGGCTGTTTCATACTAAGTCCGCTGCTTTTGATTACCGGAGAGTCTGAAAGATCTACAGCTATCGGAAATGACTCCCCATTGCTGTTAGTAAAATATATTATATAATCCTTAAGGGTTTCAAGCTCATCATCTGAAAAAAGATCTCTTAAATCTGTAAAGAATATATTACGATCTGTGCAGAAATAATCAATGTATTCTTTTTCAGACAGATAACCATCAAGCGAACCAGTAGATGCATAAGTATATATTTTATTAGATGTAACATATGCTTCCTGGTCTAAATCATTTTCTTTAAGAGAAAATGTGTAGGAAAGGTCAATCTGCTTACGTCTGCCATCTATGCCAAGATATTTGGTAAAGTCTGTAGAAAGAACGTCTGAATCGTCTTCGCCTCCGTCAATCTTTCCATCAAGAACGGCTATGAAACATACTGTATCGTAATTATTTCTTATGATTGAGTATGTCAGTGATACGGCAAACAGAACTGCAAGAATTATTCCTATAATTGGAACTTTGTAATATTGCCATATATACTGGATTTTGCCAGAAAAAGTGAGATCCTTGAATTTCCTTCTCTGCTCTTTTATTTCGTCATGAATATTGTTTCCTTTAGCCATATCTGCTCCTTATAAATGCGTGGATAAATAACAGTTTATCACAATTGGGATTAAAAGAAACAACTTTTAGAAACATTTAAGAAATATATATGAAAAATTCTTTGATTTTTACGCAAGGTTTTGTATAATCATTATGTTTAAGCAAAGGGGAATATAATTATGAACGGATTTAGTTTAGATGGTAAATTTTTTAAAGGACTTACTAAGGCAGGAGATTTTATAATACTTGCAATTATTACTGCGGTATTCTGTCTGCCTGTTATTACTATAGGAGCTTCTCTTACGGCAGCGGTATATTCAGGAATTAAGCTTGTGCGTGATGAAGAAAGTTATGTTTATAAAGATTTCTGGAAGTCATTTAAGATGAATTTCGTGCAGGGATTATTAATAGAACTTATTCATGTTGTTATAGGATTCCTGCTTTACATAGACTTAAGGGCAAGCGTCCAGTGGGGACTTGTACAGGGATCACAGGTTGGCGTTATATTTATATTTGTTGTTATTGGAGTTATGGCAGTGTGGGTTGCGGTAATGATGTATTCATTCGCACTTCTGTCAAGATATGATAACAAAATACCAGTTACATTAAAAAATGCACTTATAATAAGCATACATCATCTGCCACAGACAGTAATAATGCTTATTGCTACAGTTGGACTTATATATTTTTCGTGTATTTATTTTACGGCATTTATAGTTACAATACCGCTTATTCTTTATGTGGATTCTTTTATCTTCTCGAGCATATTTAAACATCTTGAAAAGGGTTCGCAGCCAGATCAGACAGAGGAGATAGAGGATACTAAAGAAGAGGAAGAGTAGCAATGGTTTTTTCAAGCCTATTATTTATATACATTTTTCTTCCGGTTAATCTGCTGTGTTATGCAGTTATTTCGGATATCAAAAAAAAGAATATATGCCTGCTTATCTTTTCGCTGATATTTTATGCGTGGACATCGCCTAAATATCTTCTGGTAATGATGGCAATGGCAATGATTAACTATCTTGGTGCGCTTGGAGTTGAACATTTCAGGAGCAGGAGAAAGTCAGGATATATTCTGGCAGCAGACATAACAGCCAGTCTTTGTATTCTGGCTTTTTTCAAGTATCTGGGATTTGTATGTGAATTATCACGTTTTATAACTGGTGTCCCATCGGTTATACCAGAGATTGTGCTTCCGGTTGGTATATCATTCTACACTTTTCAGCTTATATCATATGTTGTTGATGTATACAGAGGTGATGTGGAAGCGGATCATCACTATTGGAAAGTTCTTTTATATGCTGCGTTATTTCATCAGTGCATAGCTGGACCAATTGTAAGATATAAAGATATAGCGGACGATCTTAAAGAGAGAAAGACCGGCATAGATGATATGAATGATGGCATATCAAGATTCTGTACGGGACTTGCAAAGAAGACCCTGCTTGCCAATACATGTGCATCTATAGTCGAGAGTGTGCTGCCAGAGAGTGTTTCCCAGATAAGCCAGGCAACAGTTCTTGGAAGCTGGTTTGCAATGCTTTTGTATGCTTTGGAAATATATCTTGACTTCTCTGCATATTCTGACATGGCAATAGGACTTGGCAAAATGATAGGATTCCATTATAAAGAGAACTTTAATTATCCGTATACAGCATGTTCAATAACAGATTTCTGGAGAAGATGGCATATATCTTTAGGAACATTTTTCAGGGACTACCTGTATATACCATTGGGAGGAAACCGGAAGGGACTTGCAAGACAGATATTTAATATGTTTGTAGTATGGAGTCTTACGGGATTATGGCATGGTGCATCATTGAACTTCATTTTATGGGGAATGTATTTCTTTGTGTTTCTTGCATTGGAGAAATTCGTGCTGCTGAAATTGTTCGGAAAGATTCGTGGAGCAGCAGGGAAAATAGTACCAAGGATATACACAGGGCTGGTGGTATTTTTGGGCTGGGTATTGTTCAGATTCTCGGATTTTGCTATGCTTAGGGCATGCATAAGGACAATGTTTGGCGCTAATGGCAATATGTTTACTAATGTTGAAACTAATACTGTGATTATTAATAATATATTTTTCCTTATTATTGCACTGATCGCAGCAACGCCTCTGGTTAAGAACATGTCTGTAAGATTGCAGAAAATGGCGGTTGAAGGAAATATTAATATTACACACATTTACAATGCACTTAATATAGTACTTCCAGTTATATTGTTGTTCCTTTCAACAATAGCACTGATTGGAAACAGTTATAATCCATTTATTTACTTCAGATTTTAATAATATACATGTAAGGATCAGCGGATATGAGCTTTATAAAAAATGTTGATAAAACAAGTGTAAAGTACAAACAATATATTATTAAGAAAGCAGCTTTGATTAAGATAGTGGCATTTCTGACTGCTATTGTTGCAGGGGCTGTTATATCGTTGCTGATACCTTTGCGCCCAAAACGTTCCGTTACAGAGAAGAGAATGCTGAGCAGCTTCCCAGAGATTTCTGTGGACGATTTTTTGGATGGAACATACTTTGCGGGAATAGATACATGGTTTTCTGACACATTTCCAGGAAGGGACGGACTTATAAGCTGTAATGAATTCATGACGGGATTGTATGGTATAAGAAAGAATGTCATTCATGGAGAAGTTGTAAAGGGCGATGATATACCGGATACTGATATAGATGAGAGACAATTTGATTATCTTAATAATGTTAATAGTGAAAAGGCTACAGAACCTGAAGAAGAAACCAGAGAAATTAATTATTCGTATGATGACACTGTAACAATAAATGCAGATGAAATAGGCAATAATGTCGATTCGGATGAGTCTGGAACAGGAACATCAGCTAAAGCAGGTGAGTCGCTGGGTTCTATATTTGTTGTTGGAGATAGTGCATATAATTATTATTCATTTTCAAAAACAGTTTCGGATGAGTATGTATCAGTTGTAAATGATCTTGCTGATAAACTTAAAGGCAAAGCTACTGTATATAATATGATTGTGCCTACATCAATAGATGTAACACTGGATGATGCAACAAGAAACAGTATAACAAGCAGCAACCAGAGAAAAGCTATACTATACATGTACAGCAATATGAACAGCAATGTCGGAAAATGTTATATATATAATCTGATGCACCAGCATAGAGATGAATACATATATTTCAGGACAGACCATCATTGGACGGCTCTGGGGGCATATTATGCATACACTGCCTTTATGACACAGCTTGGAAAGAATGCATATTCACTGGATAGTTTTAAGGAACATGATATGGGTGCATTTGTCGGAAGCTATTACACGCAGACCAGGGTGTCTTCTCTTAGCAACAATCCGGATAATCTTATAGCATATGAGCCGTTTTCAACCAATTCTCTTAAGATGATTAATAAAGATAATCAGTTCATAGACTATAATATTGTTACTGATGTATCTAAGTGGAATAATACAAGTAAATACAGTGCATTTATAGGTGGAGATAATGCTTATACGGAAATCAATAATCCAAATGTTACAGATGGATCATCAGTTCTTGTTATAAAAGAATCATTTGGAAATGCAATGGTTCCGTTTCTTGTTGAGAATTTCCAGAATGTGTATGTGATTGATTACAGATATTATAAGGATAGTGTGTCCGAACTGGTTGATAAGAATAATATTGAAAATGTTGTTTTCGTTAATAATATATCTATAACATCGACAAGTGATCGTGTTCAGGAATTAAAAGATATATGTAAATGATAGCCCTAAAAAGGGGCGGGGATCATAGGCTGGGTAGTTTCCTGTGATCCCCCTTTTATATATCTGTACGGTTATGGGATACAGATAGCGAGATTAATATACAAAAAAGGAGACAGCAGTCTGGCGCTAAGCCTGACTGTTATCTCCGTTGATAACAATAATATAAATTGATTGCAAATGTAATTACAGGGCATCCGTTCCGCGTTCGCCGGTACGGATTCTTATGGCATCATATACATCATATACAAATATTTTGCCATCGCCATATTCACCAGTATTAATCTGCTCAATTATCTGATCTATGATTGTCTCATATGTTTCATCAGACACAATGGATTCTACCTTCACTTTAGGCAGAAGATTGCCGCCAAAATCAACACCATTATATACCTGCTTGTGACCACGCTGGCTGCCATATCCCATAATATTGGATATCATAAGTCCATGTGCACCATTGCTGTTAAGAATTGTCTTAAGATCATCAAGTCTTTCTGGTCTGATAATAATCTCTAACTTCTTCATAATTAACATCCTTTCGTGTTGACGACATCATTAAAACACTGTTAAAAGCAAAAGTCAACGGATTGGATTCACAATTGAATAATCTTAATCAGATAAATAAATCCGTTAAACATTATAAAGCATTTAGTCTTCGTAAAGCTGCCTGCTTGAAGAAAAAACAGAAAAACAGTAATATAACGAAATCATTGCTATAAAGGCTTCAACAAGAATTGATAACATTGTTGTTGATGATTTAAATGCAAAATAATGAATGAAAATTCCAGCTGAGAGCAGAAGCCATGTAACCTGATAATTTCTGGTAACTGCTGTCTTTTCCTGAACTTTAGCCTCCATAATAAGAGCCTCTGTATAGTAATAAGTAAAGTATATGGCAAATACCACGCTTATGCCTATTGCAATAGAATACATGGTTTCTGGAGAAGCTGGCCAGTCTCTTGCAATCAGATATTGTGATAAAACAGCTCCGGCGAAACCAATGATGGATATTATAAGTCCTTTTTTGAATCTGGAATTAAGACCAGCGAGTTCTCTCATACCCAGAAAAATGAGTATGTATCCAATAATATCGTTACTGATATCAATGTGTACAATGCCAAAAGAAATCCAGAATCTTGTGCATATCATAAAGATACCAACAAGAATAAGTAAAGTGTTCTTCTTATTCATAATGTAAATATTCTCCTTAAATTATAAGTAATATATATTTTAAGGTAATCAGACATTGAGGTCAACGATAATGAAAGTGTTTATAAAAATTTAATTCACAGTAAGTGTACAATTGACCTGTAAATGTTCAAAACTATGGGAAATTAGTACTGACGTGTGGATTTTTATTTAAAAAGGTGGTAAATTATCCGAAGAATGAGCCGATAAATAATAAACAAAACAGAGAAATACACAGATAATATTCACGGAAATTGGAACATATTATTAATAATGAGCGTACAGCTTGGAAAGGAGTCAGCTATGACAGCAGGTGGAATTAATATTAATTCATATTACAATAGTTATAATAACAGATATGTTGCGGGAATGCCTGATGATAACAAAATTGTAACAGCACAGGAACCAGTTAAGGAAGAACAGCTTCAGGCTGATTCATCTGATAGCAGACAGGCTGACGAGAAGGAACGTGAAAACAAGTCGGCAGCGCATGCTTCTCCTAAAGAATTTACATTTGATTTTGGATATGCTAACAAGTTTAATCTTGTTGCGGCACAGAGCAGTGTTGAGGATGTTGATATCAAGAAAGCTGTTATGGATATGAAGAAGGACACAGTACTTAACCAGTATAAGTTCTTTGTTGGAACAACATCTGAAGGAACACCTAATCTGGGAACAGATGCCGATGGAACAGTACGTTTAAAAAATTTTTAAAAAGTGCTTGCATTCCTGAAATGTATCATGTATAATACAGCATGTCGTCACGACATTGGGCTTTCGCCAAGTGGTAAGGCACTGGATTCTGATTCCAGCACTTCGGGGGTTCGAATCCCTCAAGCCCAGCTATCAGCCTCTCGCATTTATGCGGGAGGTTTTTTGATATATAATAATTTGGTTATTATTAAAGAAAGGGCTGGTGAAGCTGCCAGCATGGGTGTTGATTATGATCGAGATAGGAAAAACACAGTGCCTTAATATAGTTAAGGTAACAGATTTTGGAGTTTACCTTGGAATTGAAGATGATAAGGTGCTTCTGCCAAAGAAACAAGTACCTTCAGATGTAGAAGTTGGAGATGCATTGACTGTATTTGTGTACAGGGATTCAAGCGACAGACTTATTGCAACAACTAATAAACCAAAGATCCAGCTTGGAGAATTAAAACGTTTGAAAGTTTCACAGGTAACAGGAATAGGAGCATTTCTGGACTGGGGACTGGAGAAGGATCTTCTTATGCCATATAAGGAGCAGACAACTCATGTGTCAGAAGGAAATGAATATCTTGTTGCGTTATATGTAGATAAGAGTGACAGACTTGCTGCCACAATGAGAATAAACAAATATCTTGAAAAGGCAGAGCATCTTGTTAAGGATAGTGCGGTAACAGGAACAATAATAGGTATAGTTCCTGATTACAGAGCATATGTTGCTGTTGATGATAAGTATGAAGCATTTATTCCGATGTCAGAAGTGTTTGAGGAATTGAGCGTTGGAGAGGTTATTCATGGAAGAGTATCGAGGGTGAGAGAAGATGGAAAACTTGTTATCAGCCTTAAACAGAAAGCGTATATCCAGATGGATGAGGATTCTGTACAGATATATGATGCTATCGTGAAAAGAGGAGGCAGCCTCGGATTTACAGATAAGGCAGATCCGGAACTTATCAAAAAGAACTTTAACATGAGCAAGAATGCATTTAAACGTGCTGTTGGAAGGCTTCTTAAAGAAGGAAAGATAGAGATAACACGGGATTCTATTGTTGTTAAGAAATAGATTCTTGAACAGATTACAATCATGCGGTACAATATAACAAATGCGGTTTAACCGCAAAATAAGGAGGCAGAATAATGCAGAAAGTTATTAGTACAGATAAGGCACCAAGCGCAATTGGACCATATTCACAGGCAATTGAGATTAACAATATGGTATATACATCAGGGGTTATTCCTGTTATACCTGCTACAGGAGAAATTGCAGAGGGCGGAGTTGAAGCACAGGCAGAGCAGGCATTCCAGAATCTTTGCAACCTTGTTGAGGCATCAGGCTCAAAGGTAGAAAATATTGTTAAGACAACTGTGTTCATTAAGGAAATGAATGACTTTGGCAAGATTAATGAGATATATAAGAAATATTTTAAGGAGCCATTTCCAGCACGTTCTTGTGTAGAGGTAGCAAGACTTCCTAAGGATGTTCTTCTTGAAGTGGAAGCAATAGCATGGAAATAAAAAAGGTTAACGTTTTCTTCCCTGTATTTATTGCGGCATATCTTGTGTTATCTATACTGGGAGCAGCAATTATGGCAACTGTTTCACACGCTGGCGGTACTGTTCCAGACTGGATACAGTATGTGCTGTCAGAAGGGATAATACTTGTTATTGCTATTGCGTATATGATAATCGCGGGGATTGATCCGGTAAAAGACCTTCCTTATAAGAGAATAGGAATTGTGGATGCGTTACTTTCACTTGTTGCAGGATATTGCATGGTTCCAATGGTTCTTTTTATAAGTAATGTTACAATGCTTTTTTCAACGAACTATCTTGAATCAAGCACAACATCGCTGATTACATATCCGTTTCTAATGCAGGTTATATTGATGGCTGTTATACCTCCGCTTGTTGAAGAACTTGTATTCAGAGGTATATTTTTCAGCACATACAGGAAAGCAGGGATGTTTGGCGCTGCTATATTAAGCGGAATAATATTTGGATGCTTTCATCTCAATATTAATCAGGCTGTATATGCTTTTGCTATTGGAGTGGTATTTGCATTTATGGTTGAGGCAACGGGATCAATATGGGCATCAGTAATAGCACATTTTGCGATTAATACATATTCAATAGGAATTATTGCTTTATTAAAGAGAGCAGGTATGTATACAGCAGATGGACAGATGAGTCAGGCACTTGAAGAAGCAGAAAGTGTTTCAACACAGCCGGAAGCTGTTACGATAGCAGTTCAGATGCTGATTCTTGCAATATTTGCGGCCGGATTTATGTTTTTGACAGTTTTATGCATCAAAACAATGGCAAAGAGAAATGGAAGAGTTGAGCGGATAAGCTTTGGCACAATGCAGAAGGCAGGAATTAAAGCTTATATAACAATACCGGCAGTAATCACAATTGCTGCATGCGTTATATATATGGTTATATTGGAAATATAATGATTGATATATGAAATGTAAAAGGCTGCAGATATGAGGCAGAGGCAGAACCTCTGGTTGACTCATTATCTGCAGCCTTTCATTATATTAATATTACATTAAAAGCTATTATATACTGATGTCGATATTCTGACCTATAGATGGAGTTACAGAAGCTTCCATCATCTTAGTAAGTTCAGAGCCTGTATTGGCAACAGTGTCAAGACTTTTCTTAAGCATAGCTACCTGAATATCATTACTGATATTAGAAGTACTTATGTTAGTTGTAATTCCACCGATCGTCATATTAACCTCCATTCCTGCCCTGTGAAAATATCTGATATATATTATCTGTTATGCATCTCGATAATATATGGAATAATATTGTTTCGTCTCTGTTAATTAGATTATATACGGAAAGAAGGTATTATTCAACTGCTAATTATAAAAAAAGAATAAACTGACATTAGTGATGTTTGCAGATAAACCGGCACAAAATTTGTACATATTTCACATATACACATGGCATATAGTGATTTTGCAAAAAAAAGAGCGTTAAGTTTTGTAAAAATGTCATGTGGTAAAAAAAAATCATTTAGTGTATTATTATCACATCAGAAAAGCGCAGAAGCGCTATTTATATTAGGAGGATATTTAATAATGGCAAGTTTATCGCTTAAGAATGTTTGTAAAGTATATCCTAACGGTTTCGTAGCTGTTAAGGATTTTAATCTTGAAATTGCTGATCAGGAGTTCATCATCTTCGTTGGACCTTCAGGATGTGGTAAGTCTACTACACTTCGTATGATCGCAGGTCTTGAGGAAATCAGCTCAGGTGAGTTATGGATCGGTGATAAGATGGTTAACGATGTAGAGCCTAAGGACAGAGATATCGCTATGGTATTCCAGAACTACGCTCTTTATCCACATATGTCAGTATATGACAACATGGCATTCGGTCTTAAGTTAAGAAAAGTTCCTAAGGCTGAAATTGATAAGGCTGTACATGAAGCTGCTAAGATCCTTGATATCGAGCACCTTCTTGATCGTAAGCCAAAGGCTCTTTCAGGTGGTCAGAGACAGAGAGTTGCTATGGGACGTG
>CAMDYG010000003.1 GCA_945910225.1 uncultured Eubacterium sp.
CTGATATTGCAGGAAAGAATGTTGCTAACCCAATCGCAACAATACTTAGTGCAGCCATGATGTTAAGATACTCACTTGATCTTGACAAGGAAGCTGATGCAATTGAAGCAGCAGTTGCAGCTGTATTAAAGGAAGGCTACAGAACAACTGATATTATGTCAGAAGGATGCACACTTGTGGGAACTGACAAGATGGGCGACTTAATAGCAGAGAGAGTTTAGTATATTAATAATACATATTATGAAGGAGATAAGTTATGATAAGTGATAACGCAAGAAGCGGTATGCAGCAGGCACCTGCAAGAAGCCTTTTTAATGCACTGGGCTTTACAGCAGAAGAAATGAAGAAACCTATGATCGGTATTGTAAGTTCATACAATGAGATAGTACCAGGCCATATGAATATTGATAAGATTGTAAATGCAGTTAAATTAGGAGTTGCTGAGGCAGGCGGTGTGCCTGTAGTATTCCCTGCTATTGCAGTATGTGATGGTATTGCGATGGGACATGTCGGAATGAAGTATTCTTTAGTAACAAGAGATCTGATCGCAGATTCAACAGAGTGTATGGCAATTGCACATCAGTTTGACGGACTTGTAATGGTTCCTAACTGTGATAAGAATGTTCCTGGACTTTTAATGGCAGCAGCAAGACTTGATCTTCCAACTGTATTCGTATCAGGTGGTCCAATGCTTGCAGGTCATGTTAAGGGTAAGAAGAGAAGTCTTTCTTCTATGTTCGAGGCTGTTGGTTCATATGCAGCAGGAACAATGACAGAAGAAGATGTACTTGAGTTTGAGGAAAAGGTATGCCCAACATGTGGTTCATGTTCAGGTATGTACACAGCTAACTCAATGAACTGCCTTACAGAAGCACTTGGTATGGGACTTAGAGGAAATGGTACAATCCCAGCCGTATATTCAGAGAGAATCAAGCTTGCAAAGCATGCAGGTATGGCTGTTATGGATATGGTTAATAAAGGTATCACAGCAAGAGATATCATCACTAAGGATTCTATTATGAATGCCCTTACAGTAGATATGGCACTTGGCTGTTCTACTAATTCAATGCTTCACCTTCCTGCTATTGCACATGAGATAGGATTTGATTTCGATATCAAGTTCGCTAATCCAATAAGCGAGAAGACTCCTAACCTCTGCCATCTTGCACCAGCAGGTCCTACATATATGGAAGACCTTAATGAAGCAGGTGGTGTATATGCAGTTATGAAGGAGCTTGCAGATATCGGACTTCTTAATACAGACTGTATGACAGTTTCAGGAAAGACAATTGGTGAATGTATTGCAACAGCATACAATCGTGATCCTGAAGTCATAAGAACAGTTGACAATGCATACAGTAAGACAGGTGGTCTTGCAGTACTTTCAGGAAATCTTGCACCAGACGGATCAGTAGTTAAGCGTTCAGCAGTTGTTCCAGAGATGCTTGTACATGAAGGCCCGGCAAGAGTATTTGATTCAGAAGAAGATGCAATCGCTGCAATTAAGGGTGGTAAGATTGTTGAGGGCGATGTAGTTGTTATCCGTTATGAAGGACCTAAGGGAGGTCCTGGTATGAGAGAAATGCTTAATCCTACATCAGCTATTGCAGGTATGGGACTTGGTTCATCAGTTGCTCTTATAACAGACGGACGTTTCTCAGGTGCAAGCCGTGGAGCTTCTATCGGACATGTATCACCAGAGGCTGCTGTTGGCGGACCTATCGCTTTAGTTGAAGAAGGAGATATCATCAGCATTGATATACCTGGACTTAAGCTTGAACTTAAGGTTTCAGATGAAGAACTTGCTGCAAGAAAGGCTAAGTGGCAGCCAAGAGAACCTAAGGTAACAACAGGATACTTAAAGAGATATGCTTCACTTGTAACATCAGGAAACAGAGGAGCTATCCTTAAGAGTTCTGTAGAGGAGTAATTATAAATATATTGATAATTACAGAATAATAGACAGTAGAGAAATCAGGAGAAATAATATGAAGTTAAATGGTTCAGAGATAATTGTTGAATGCTTGAAAGAACAGGGCGTTGACACAATATTTGGATACCCTGGTGGAGCTATTCTTAATGTATATGATGCTCTTTATAAGCATTCAGATGAGATAACTCATATTCTTACATCACATGAGCAGGGTGCATCACATGCTGCTGATGGTTATGCAAGAGCAACAGGAAAAGTAGGAGTTTGTTTCGCAACATCAGGTCCTGGAGCAACTAATCTTGTAACAGGTATTGCTACAGCTTATATGGATTCAGTTCCTATGGTTGCAATTACATGTAATGTTACTGTACCTCTTCTTGGAAGAGACAGTTTCCAGGAAGTAGATATTGCAGGTATAACAATGCCAATTACAAAGCACAGTTATATTGTTAAGAATGTAAAAGACCTTGCAAAGACTATAAGAAATGCATTCAGGATTGCAAAGAGCGGAAGACCTGGTCCTGTTCTTGTTGATATTACAAAGGATGTTACAGCAGCTGAGTGCGAATATACAGCTAAAGTACCTAAGCCGGTTGAAAGAATAACAGCAAGTATTAATGATGAAGATATTGAAAAAGCTGTTGCACTTATTAATAAGGCTAAGAAACCATATGTATTTGTTGGTGGAGGAGCAGTTATATCAGAGGCATCATCAGAGCTTAAGAAGTTCGTTGAAAAAGTAGACGCTCCAGTATGTGATTCTCTTATGGGTAAAGGCGCATTTGATGGATCTGATGACAGATATACAGGAATGCTTGGTATGCATGGAACAAAGACTTCTAATTATGGTGTTTCAGAGTGCGACCTTCTTATCGTAGTAGGTGCAAGATTCTCAGACCGAGTTACAGGTAATGCTAAGAAATTTGCTAAAAATGCCAAGATTCTCCAGTTTGATGTTGATGCTGCAGAGATAAATAAAAATATCAAAACAGATGCATCAGTTGTTGGAGATGCATTAGAAATCCTTAAGAGAATCAATAAAAAGATTGATAAGCAGGATCATTCAGAGTGGATTAAACATATCAAAGAGTATAAGGAACAGTATCCAATGAGATATAACACAGATACTCTTAATGGACCACTTATTATGAATAAGATATATGAGCTTACTCATGGAGATGCAATTATAACAACAGATGTAGGTCAGCATCAGATGTGGGCAGCACAGCATTATAAGTTCAAGAATCCAAGAACACTTCTTACATCTGGTGGACTTGGAACTATGGGATATGGTCTTGGTGCATGTATCGGTGCCAAGGTTGGTTGCAAGGATAAGACTGTTATCAATATTGCTGGTGACGGCTGCTTCCGTATGAATATGAATGAAGTTGCAACAGCTACAAGATATAATATTCCTGTTATTGAAGTGATATTTAACAACCATGTACTTGGTATGGTAAGACAGTGGCAGGATCTTTTCTATGGAAAGAGATATTCAGCTACAGTCCTTGATGACCAGGTTGATTTTGTCAAGGTATCTGAGGGAATGGGCGCCAAGGCTTATCGTGTTACAACAATTGAAGAGTTTGAGAAGGCATTTAAAGAAGCTGTTGAACTTAACATACCATGTGTAATTGACTGTCATATAGACAGAGAAGATAAGGTATTCCCTATGGTTTCACCGGGAGCTGCTATTTCAGACGCATTTGACAGAGAAGATCTTAATAAAAAGCAGAATGAAGGAAAGTAATCTTAAGATTCTCAATAAGAAAAGCTGTTGTTGACTTTAGTGTGATAAAGGAATACAATATAACCTAAATATTTTATTATTTTTCGAGGAGGAAGAAAAGGTGAGTAGAGTTTATAACTTTAGCGCTGGTCCAGCTGTTTTACCAGAGGAAGTACTCAAAGAAGCAGCAGATGAAATGTTAGACTATCAGGGTAGTGGACAGTCAGTAATGGAAATGAGCCACAGATCCAAGGTCTATGACAATATCATCAAAGAGGCAGAGAAGGACTTAAGAGACCTTCTTAACATCCCAGATAACTATAAGGTGTTATTTTTACAGGGTGGTGCATCGCAGTTCTTCGCTGAAGTACCTATGAACCTTATGAAGAATAAAAAGGCTGGTTATATATTAACAGGTCAGTGGGCTAAGAAAGCATTTGCAGAAGCCAAGATATATGGTGAGGCAGTAGAACTTGCTTCTTCAGCAGATAAGACATTTACATATATTCCAGACTGCTCAGATCTTGATATTCCAGAAGATCTTGATTATGTATATATCTGCGAGAATAACACAATTTATGGAACAAAGTTCAAGACATTACCTAATACTAAGGGACATATTCTTGTATCGGATGTTTCATCATGCTTCTTATCAGAGCCAATGGATGTAACTAAGTACGGCGTTGTATACGGCGGTGTTCAGAAGAACATCGGACCGGCAGGTGTTGTAATTGCAATTATCAGAGAAGACCTTATAACAGATGATGTTCTTCCTGGAACTCCTACAATGCTTAAGTGGAAGACACAGGCAGATGCAGATTCTCTTTATAACACACCACCATGCTACAATATCTATATCTGTGGCAAGGTATTCAAGTGGATTAAGAAGATGGGTGGTCTTTCAGCAATGAAGGAACACAATGAGAAAAAGGCTAAGATTCTTTATGATTTCCTTGATGAGAGCAAGTTATTCATGGGAACGGTTGTTAAGGAAGATCGTTCACTTATGAACGTACCTTTCGTATGCAACATTGAAGACAAGGAAGCTAAGGATGCTATGGAAGCTAAGTTTATCAAGGAAGCTTCAGAGGCTGGATTTGTTAACCTTAAGGGACACAGAACAGTTGGCGGTATGAGAGCATCTATCTACAATGCTATGCCAATTGAAGGCGTTGAGAAGCTTGTTGAATTCATGAAGAAGTTCGAGAAGGAGAATGCATAATGATTAATGTTAATTGTCTTAATAATATAGCAGCATGCGGATTAAAGCTTTTTACTGATGAGTATAATACAGAGAGCTCATTTGAAGATGCACAGGCTGTACTTGTAAGAAGTGCCAAGATGCACGATATGGATCTTAGTGATAATCTTCTTGCAATTGCAAGAGCTGGTGCAGGTGTTAATAATATCCCTCTTGACAAATGTGCAGAGGAAGGTATTGTTGTATTCAACACACCAGGAGCTAATGCCAATGCAGTTAAGGAACAGGTTATAGCAGCTATGCTTTTAGCTTCAAGAGATTTAATTGGTGGTAATAAGTGGGTTGCAGATAATGCAGAAGATCCTGATATTGCCAAGGCAACAGAGAAGGCTAAGAAAGCATTTGCAGGACAGGAAATAAAGGGCAAGAAGCTTGGAGTTATCGGTCTTGGAGCAATCGGACAGTTAGTTGCCAACGCAGCTATAGCACTTGGAATGGAAGTATATGGATATGATCCATATGTTTCAGTTAAGGCTGCATGGAACCTTTCAAGTGAAGTTAAGTACATTTCAGATGTTAAAGATATCTATAAGGAATGTAACTATATTACAGTTCATGTTCCAGCACTTGACAGCACTAAGGGCATGATTAATAAGGAAGCATTTGATCTTATGCAGGATGGAACAGTAATTATTAACTGTGCAAGAGATGTGCTTGTTGATGAAGCTGCTATCGGAGAGGCACTTAAGTCTGGAAGAGTTAAATGCTATGTTTCAGATTTCCCTAATCCTACAACAGCTAAGATGGAAGGAGCAATCGTACTTCCTCATCTTGGTGCTTCAACAGCAGAGGCAGAAGATAACTGTGCTGTCATGGCAGTTAATGAGCTTAGAAACTTTATTGAGAATGGTAATATTGTTAATTCAGTTAACTATCCTAACTGTGACTGTGGTGTATGCGCAACAGAAGGAAGAGTTGCTGTATGCCATAAGAATGTTCCGGCTGTTATCAGCAAGATAACAACAGTTCTTGGCGCAGCAGGAATTAATATTGCTTCTATGGCTAATCAGTCAAGAGGAGAATATGCATACTCACTTCTTGATGTTGAGAGTTCATTATCAGAGTCTGTAGTTGAAGAGCTTATGGCAATTGATGGTGTTATCAAAGTAAGAGTTGTAAAGTAAATAGTATAAGATTATGTATGGGGCTGCCACCTGAACGATTTTAATCGTTGAAATGGCAGCTCCATTTTTGCAATGTCTTGTATTATGAGGATGTCAATGATAAAATAAATGCATATTAGCTGATGCACAAAGAATGTGCGGGATTGGAGGAAATATGGCAGTTATAAGACCTTTTGAATGTGTAAGACCGGAAAAAAGTATTGCCAGAAGAGTGGCGGCATTGCCTTATGATGTATATGATTCTAAGGAGGCAAGAGAAGTTGTTGCAAAAGAACCATTATCATTTCTTAAGATAGACAGAGCTGAGACGCAGTTTGATGAGCAGGTTGATATGTATAGCCAGGAGGTATATCAGAAAGCACATGATATGCTTATAGAGGCTATTGATGATGGAACATTTATAACTGACAGCGACAAGGCTTATTATGTGTATGAGCTTACAATGGATGGAAGAACACAGACTGGAATAGCTGCGTGTGCCTCTATTGATGATTACCTTAATAATGTTATTAAGAAACATGAGAATACAAGAGCGGACAAGGAACAGGACAGAATTAACCATGTGGATGCCTGCGGTGCACAGACCGGACCTATATTTCTTGCATACAGGGCTAATGAAGTGATTAATGGTGAAGTAGCTAAGGCAAAGGAAAAAGAACCATTGTACAGCTTCACATCTGATGATGGAATCAGACATCAGGTGTGGAAAATCAGTGATGAGGCATCAGTTGGAAATATTGAAGATGCATTTGCAGGAATCAGCCAGATATACATTGCCGACGGACATCACAGAGCAGCATCTGCTGTAAAGGTTGGACTTAAGAGAAGAGAAAGTAATCCTGGATATACAGGAGATGAGGAATTTAACTATTTCCTGTCAGTGTTATTCCCAGATGAAGAACTCATGATCATGTCATATAACAGAGTGGTTAAAGACTTAAATGGCATGAGTGAAGAAGAATTTGTTGCCAGAATTAAAGAAAAATTCATTGTAAATGAGAGCAGCACACAGGTTTCACCAGCTAAGAAGGGCGAATTCGGAATGTATCTTGGCAAGAAATGGTATACACTTACAGCCAGAGAAGAAATATTAAGCAATGACCCGGTAGACGGCTTGGATGTGGCAGTTCTCCAGAATAATGTCTTAGAGCCGCTTTTAGGAATCCACGACCCTAAGACAGACAAGAGAATAGATTTCGTAGGCGGAATCCGTGGCTTGGGTGAACTTGAGAGAAGATGTGATGAGGACTGCGTTCTCGCATTCTCAATGTATGCAACATCAATAAGTGAGTTGTTCGCAGTAGCAGACGCAGGACTGCTTATGCCGCCTAAGTCAACATGGTTTGAACCAAAGCTTAGAAGCGGATTGTTCATACATAGATTTTAATCTGCTTTCTATGTAGAAATGTAGATGTGCTGTGTGTATATTTTCGTGGATGATCGATTTATGACGAGCTGTGTGGCATTTACTCCCACTAAGCGCAGGAATCATGAGAGCTTACACGAAAATATACACACAGCACTGCCACTACATTTCAACAACAATAAATTATCTGGAAGGAGAACATTATGCTACATAACACTATTAATATAGACTTACCATATAAGGAATTGGGAATAGAACAATCGGGAAACGCTACGATAACCACATATATCAAGGATGTATTCCCTAATGACCAGGATCCGTTTAAGAGGCCTCTTATTGTTATATGTCCTGGTGGAGGATATAACCACCATTCTCCGAGAGAGGGAGAGGCTATAGCTATTAAAATGCTTGATATGGGGTATAATGCAGTTGTATTGAGATACAGTCTTGCACCGGTTACATACCCTGCACAGCTTTTTGAGGCTGCTTATACTATGAAATATGTAAGAGATAACGCGGCAGAGTGGGATGTTGATCCTGATAAGATTATTATTGCAGGATTCTCAGCAGGAGGACATGTTGCGGGGCTGCTTGGAACCGGATGGAATTCTGAAAGACTGGATTATCTTCTTACAGATGTATTAAAGTGCAGCCATGAATATATCAGACCTGATGGCATGCTTCTTGGATATCCGGTTATTACTTCCGGAGGGGATGCACACAGGGCGTCATTTGAAAGAAGCCTCGGAGACAGATATGATGAATTTATAGATGAGGTTTCAATAGAAAAAAGAGTAGATAAAGATACGCCTCCTGCATTCATATGGCATACATGTGAAGACAAGACGGTTCCTCTGGAAAATTCACTTCTTATGGTTGAAGCATTAAGAAAACAGGGAATAGCGTTTGATTATCATGTATATGCGAAGGGAATGCATGGACTGGGACTTGGAACGAGGGAGACGGCAACTAAGAATATGGGACATTTTGAGCCACAGGTTTCATCATGGACCGATGCTTTCAGAGAGTGGATGGGAGTAATGTATGAATAAAAGCATGTACGGCCTTATGAACTGGCCGGAGATAGAGGGAATAGTATATGCAGAGTGTGATAAGCCTAAGAAGCTTCTTGGCGGACATATATGTGATAAGGGATTTCTGGTACAGGTAATAAGACCTGATGCAGTGTCTGTAAAGATTAATGCTGAGGGAAGAAAAACACCTGTAAATATGGAAAAGGTGGATGAAGCAGGATTTTTTGCGGCACTTATACCGGGAAAGAAGAAGTATGCTTATACAATAACTGTTGAGAAGGTTAATGGAGAAAAATGCGAATATATTGATCCATATTCATTTGGTGATATTACTTCTGAGGGTGATTACAAGGCATTTTTTGCAGGAGAAGAAACTAAAGTGCAGGATATATTCGGAGCACACAGAAAGTGCGTCGATGGACATGATGGAATCCTGTTTACTGTATGGGCAGGCGAAGCAGAAAGTGTCAGTGTTGTAGGTGATTTTAACAAATATGACAGCAGGGTTAATCTTATGCAGAGGATTGGAACGGGAGGTGTGTTTGAATTATTTATTCCGGGACTTCCAGATAATACTGAATATATGTATGAGATTAAGAAAAAGGGACATACAACAGAAAAAAAGATAGATCCTGTTGCAAGAAAGATATCATCTGTTCCTGTTACGATTTCTGCAGTGTATGAGAATGAAGAATATAACTGGAATGATTCAGCATGGATGAATAAGCGTAAGAAAAATGCAGGGCAAAAAAAGCCTGTAGCCATATATGAAGCATCACTGCGTGGATGGGCAGAGCGTTTAAAAAAGACAGGCAGAACAAAGAATACTGGCTATCAGACAATTGCGGACAGTCTTTCAGAGTATGTAGCGGCACAGGGATATACTTACGTTGATCTGCTTCCAGTGTGCGAATATCTTAATGAAGATATGAATGGATATGCCACAACCGGTTATTTTGCACCTGCATGTCGTTATGGCACACCAGATGCATTTAAGGCAATGGTCGATACATTCCACAGAGCAGGTGTGGGTGTTATTGTTGACTGGAATGGTGCGTATTTTGGAACGGATTCAAAAGGGCTGATTGATTTTGATGGCAGTAATGCATATGGATATCTTAAGCCTTCACTTGAAAAACATCCTGACTGGGATATAAGAACATTTGACTATTCAAAGGGGGCTGTCAGAAGCTTTCTTATATCAAGTCTTCTTATGTGGATAGATGAATACCATGTAGACGGAGTAAGGATAGATGGCGTGGCTTCAATGCTGTATCTTGATTATGGCAAAGAGCCTTCGACATGGCAGCCTAATATATATGGTGGCAATGAGAATCTGGATGCAATAGATTTTCTTAAGCAGATGAATAAAGCTGTCTCTTCAAGAGGCGATGGAGTTATAACTATTGCTGAGGAATCAAGTGGATGGTTCGGGGTAACTGCTGCTGATAATAATGACTCGCTTGGTTTTACTTATAAGCAGAATAATTGCTGGACAGGGGATTTCTTTGAGTTCATTAATAAAGATCCGTTGTTCAGAAAAGGAGAGTATGACAGGCTCACATACGGAATGTTGTATAATTATGGTGAAGATTTTCTGTTGTCTTTTGATCATGACTGCTTTAAGGATGCTGCATTTGCACAGATTGTGCCAGAGACTGATACAGATATGCAGCTTGCGGATATAAGAGCAGCTATTGGATTTATGTATGCTTATCCGGGAAGCAAAATGCTTGCTATGGGACAGGATATTGGTATGCCACAGGCTTTCAGGACAGATGGGTCTTATTGGGAACATGCTGGAGATAAAGCGGTTAAATCAATGGAGAAGTTCATTGCTGACCTTAACAGGTTCTATTCTGATAATATGTGCATGTATGAACAGGATGATATACCGGATGGATTTGCCTGGCTTGATAACTCTAATGCTGATGAAACTGTAATTGCATTTGAAAGGAAGGACAGTGAAGGAAACAGACTTACGATAGCTGTTAATTTTACTCCGGTAGACAGGAATGATTACAGGCTTCATGTCGGTATGCGTGGCAAATATAAAGAAGTATTTAACAGTGCATGGAAGATATATGGGCAGACTGCAGAAGTTAACGGACAGTATATTAATTCAGATAATGATGGTGATGAATATGAATATATTGATGTGAAGCTCAGTGGATTGTCATTTGCAGTATACAGCTGTGAACCATATACTGATATCGAATTAAAGGAGATTGAGGTTCTTAAAAAGGCGACAATTGCCAAGAAGGAGGCAATGGAAAAGGCAGCAGAGGCAGAAAGGCTTGAACAGATTGCGGCAATGGAAGCCAAACGTGCGCTTGAGGTTAAGGAAGAGGCTGAAAGAGCGTTCAGGGAGGCTTTGAAGGCTAAAGAGGATGCTGTAAGAAAAGCAGAGAATGCAATCAGGGCGAGCAGGGAGATTGATATCCAGACAAAGAAAAAGCTGGAAAGTCTGCATAAGGATAAAGAACGGAGGCGTTAGAAATGCAATTTTTAGGACTTGTTGCTGATGCAGCAACAACTATTCAGGATGAAACACAACAGATTACAAAGTTCTTTTCTATAGCACATCTTAAGTCACTGCTTAATGAACTCGGTAACTGGTCTGTATCGTTAGTAGGAAAGATTATTATAGCGGTACTTATATGGGGAATTGGAAAAAAGATAATCAGGCTGATTGATAAGCTTGTGAAGAAAATGCTGGACAGAAGCTCACTTGATAAGGGTGTTGTTAATTTTGCTGTTTCGGTGCTTAAATTCGTGATGTATGCAGTGCTGGTAATGATAGTTGTGGATAAGCTGGGATTCCAGACAACTTCGCTGCTTACACTGTTTGGATCAGCAGCACTCGCAATTGGTATGTCACTGCAGGGAAGCCTGTCTAATTTTGCAGGAGGTATTCTTATCCTTATATTTAAACCTTTTAAGGTTGGGGATTATATTATAGTTGGCGACAAAGAAGGAACAGTTAAGTCTATTGAAATATTGTATACAAGACTTATTACAATTGATAATAAGGTAATAATGCTTCCTAATGGTTCACTTTCTAATTCAAGCATTGTTAATGTCGGTGCAGAGAATACAAGAAGAATTGATATTGAAATAGGTATAGGTTATTCATCTGATATACCAAAGGCTAAGAAGCTGCTGGAAGAGGTTATTAATAAGGAGAATGGAGTCCTTAAGGAAAAGGAAGTGCTGGTTGTAGTCAAGAGCCTTGATGAGAGCTGCGTGACACTTGAAACAAGAGCGTGGGTCAATACATCGGATTACTGGAATGTAAGATTTGATCTTCTTGAGAAGTATAAGAATATATTTGATGAGAACGGAATAGAGATTCCATTTAACCAGCTGGATGTACATATGAAACAGTGAATTTAACTGAATTAATAAAATGTAATTGAATATCTGATGTTTAAAGGGGTGCCGCACTAGAATTAGTGAGGCACCTTTTTTGTATCTGTGTTCTAAGATACACTGTTTTTATTTATTTTTTACATAATTTGGACACATTTTCCAATTAATATCATACTTGTAAAAAGCAATGAGCCAGAAAACATGGAGCAGGCTTATATTAACGGAAAGGAGTGTCTGGGATGGCGATAGAGGTATTTAATCGTTATGAAAAGAAATACATGATGGATGAAGAAACTTTTTATAAGCTGACAGACCTGATATCAGATTATATGAATCCGGATGCATATAACAAAGATGGTCAGGCTTGCAGAATAAGCAATATCTATTATGATACTGATAATGACCAGCTTATAAGAGCATCGATAGAGAAACCAGTTTACAAGGAAAAATTAAGACTGAGAGCATATGGGACGCCAGAGCTTTCTGATATGGTTTTTGTAGAGATCAAAAAGAAGTATAACGGCATCGTCAACAAAAGAAGAACTTCAATGACTCTTAAGGAAGCATACGATTATCTTGATAAAGGTAATATGCCAGATCTGGAGAATGGAAAGATTAACAGGCAGGTATTAAAAGAGATAGATTACTTTAAGAATTATTACGGACTTGTACCAAAGCTGTATCTTTCATATGACAGATTTGCATATTTTGAAAAGGATGATGGAGATTTCAGAATCACATTTGACAAGAACATTACAACAAGAAGAGAAGATGTCAGACTAGAGCATGGAAGTTACGGAAATAAACTGCTTCCGGAAGGACAATACCTTATGGAAGTCAAAATTAGTGGGGCTGTACCACTATGGTTTGCTAAAATTATATCAGGACTTAATATTTATTCAGTGTCATTTTCAAAATATGGTACAGAGTATAAGAATTACGTTCTGGCAAATTACATGAGAACAGGATTAAAAGGAGAAGAATTATGTTTCAATCAATATTTACATCAACATCAGAGAATGCAATCAGCATTAGCGAATCAATGTTAGGAGTGCTGGTAGCAGTTGTTATAGGAATTGTTATAGCGTTTGTGTATACACTCATATCTAAAAAGGATGGATATAATAAGAGCTTTATCATAGGACTTGCTCTTTTACCGTCAATAGTGGCAGCAGTTATTCTTCTTGTAGGAAGCAATGTTGCAAGAGCCTTTTCAATGGCAGGAGCTTTCGCACTTGTAAGATTCAGATCAGCACCGGGAAGTGCAAAGGATATATCTATTGTGTTTTTCTCAATGGCGTGCGGACTTGCATGCGGACTTGGCTTTGTAACATTTGCAGGATGCTTTGCAGTGCTTATCCTTCTGGTGCTTGTTATTATATCGGTTACTGATTTTGGCGGCAGAGGAGAAAACAGGAAACAGTTAAGGATCACAATACCTGAGAATCTTAACTATACCAGTGTTTTTGATGATATATTCGCAAAGTATCTGAGTGAAAATACACTTAGAAAAGTTAAGACAACTAATATGGGAACAATGTTTGAACTTACCTATGAGTGTAGAATGAAAGACGAAAATGAGCAGAAAGACTTCATAAATGAGCTTCGTGTAAGAAACGGAAATCTAAATATAACAATGGGAACTATACCTAATTCAGATGGAAGCAACCTTAATTAGAATTCTAAAAATAAGCTGTGCCAGCAAATACAAGAAGCTGGCACAGCTTTTGTGTATTGTGGGATAATTATGGGGAGAAAGGCTTTGTATGTTCTTTTGTACAGAGATTTTTTTATTAAAAGCTTGTATATTTGGGTGTTTTATTATATTATATTCAATATACGAAAGGGCGTGGTAGATATGGTAGATAACAACACTCAATTTTTTAAAACTCAGCCAGAGAAGACAATTTCAGTAGAAGGTATACTTGAGCAGGTGTATCTTGCTCTTAAAGAAAAAGGATATAATCCTGTTAACCAGATTGTAGGTTATATTATGTCAGGTGATCCAACATATATTACAAGTCACAATAATGCAAGAAGTCTTATTATGAAAGCAGAGAGAGACGAACTTGTGGAAGAAGTGGTAAAGTATTTCATTGAAGGAAAAGGCTTATAGAATGAGAATTATAGGTCTTGATGTCGGAACGAAGACTGTAGGAGTAGCTCTAAGCGATGAGTTAGGGATTACTGCACAGCCTTATGAGACGATTACACGAAAAGAGAATAACAAGCTTCGGAGAACGTATGCACGGATTGAGCAGATTATTGAGGAGAATGATGTCTCTGAGATAGTCGTAGGATATCCTAAGAATATGGACGACAGTATTGGGGAAAGGGCTAAGGCCTGCGAGGAATTTGCTGCTGCAATTGGCAGACGTACAGGACTTCCTGTTACATTGTGGGACGAGAGATTAACAACAGTGGAGGCAGATGAAGTACTTGAAGAATGTGGGGTTAAGCGTGAGAACAGGAAAGCCGTGATTGATCAGTTGGCGGCTGTTTTTATTCTGCGTGGATATATGGAGTCAAAGAAAGAACAGTAATCATTAAAGCAGCTAATAGCTGCATTATTATGCCTGGAGGACGTGTTTTGTATGGAAAAGCTTGGATTTGTTGATGAGAACGGAGATAATAAGGAATTCTATGTCGTTGAAGAGACAAGGATTAATGGAATTAATTATCTTCTTGTTACAGAATCAGATAATGAAGATGAGGATGCGGATGCTTATATTCTTAAAGATGTATCAGAGGCTGTAAGTGAAGAAGCTGTATATGAGTTTATTGAAGATGACAGTGAACTTGAGGCAGTGGGTAAGGTTTTCTCAGAGCTTATGGATGAAGATGTAGATCTTATGTAATATTATTATTAATTTCTGGATACTACAATGGGATGTTTAATCCTGTTGTTATTTTGTTATATTTTATTTATTTTTATGAGGTGTTTATGAAAAGAGAACAGAATGCATCTGTTAAGATCATTCCACTTGGAGGTCTTGAACAGATAGGAATGAACATTACTGCCATTGAGTATGATGACAGTATTGTTGTTGTGGATTGTGGATTGTCTTTCCCGGAAGAAGACATGCTTGGTATTGATCTTGTTATACCTGATGTTACTTATCTTAAAGAGAATTTAAAGAAGGTTAAGGGATTCGTTATTACACATGGACATGAAGATCATATAGGAGCAATTCCTTATGTACTTAAGGATGTTAATGTGCCAATATATGCAACCAAGCTTACAATGGGACTTATTGAGTCCAAGCTCAAGGAGCATAATATGTTAAAGAGCGTTAAGAGAAAGGTTGTTAAGTATGGACAGTCTGTAACTCTTGGCGATTTCAGGGTAGAATTCATAAGAACTAATCATAGTATTGCTGATGCAGCAGCACTTGCTATATATTCTCCAGCAGGCATTATTGTCCACACAGGAGATTTTAAGGTTGATTATACTCCTGTATATGGTGATCCTATAGATCTTCAGAGACTTGGAGAACTTGGAAAGAAGGGCGTGCTTGCACTTATGTGCGATAGTACTAATGCGTTAAGACCTGGATTTACTATGTCTGAAAAGACAGTTGGAGCAACATTTGAAAAGATTTTCAGTGATAATAAGAACAGCAGGATAATCATTGCTACATTCGCATCCAACGTCGACAGAGTACAGCAGATCATTAATTCGGCTGTTAAGTATGGCAGAAAGGTCTGCGTTGAAGGACGAAGCATGGTTAATATCATTGAGGTTGCAGAAGAACTTGATTATTTAAAGATACCTGATGGAACTCTTATTGAAACAGATGAGATGAAGAATTATACACCTGAGCAGATTGTACTTATTACAACAGGAAGCCAGGGTGAGTCTATGGCTGCTCTTTCAAGAATGGCGGCTAACCTTCACAGGAAGGTATCTATCCAGCCGGGTGACTGTGTTGTATTCTCATCTACACCAATTCCTGGTAATGAGAAGTCAGTTGCCAAGGTTATCAATGAACTTGGAATGAAGGGCGCTAAAGTAATATTCCAGGATACACATGTATCAGGACATGCATGTCAGGAAGAGATTAAGCTTATATATTCACTTGTTAAGCCTAAGTATTCTATACCTGTTCATGGTGAGTACAGACATCTTGTTGCACAAAGAGATGTAGTTATGTCACTTGGATATGATAAAGATCATGTTATTATTGCTAAATCTGGTGATGTGCTTGAACTTAATGAGGAGCATGCACAGATTGTGGATCATGTACAGACAGGAGCTATCCTTGTAGATGGTCTTGGTGTTGGTGATGTCGGCAATATCGTATTAAGAGACAGACAGAACCTTGCAGAGAATGGTATTATTATTGTAGTTCTCACTCTTGAAAAGTATACAGGCCAGCTTATTGCCGGACCGGATATTGTTACAAGAGGATTCGTATATGTAAGAGAGGCAGAGGAACTTCTTGATGAGGCTAAGGCTATTGTATCTGATTCAGTAGATAAGTGCCTTGAGAAGAATATAACTGACTGGAGCAAGATTAAGAACATAATTAAGGACGATTTAAGTGAATATCTGTGGAAGAAGATGAAGAGAAATCCTGTTATTCTTCCAATTATTATGGAAGCACAGATTTAATGCGTTATGTGTATGCATAAGGAGAGGGTTGTTTGAATGCGCAGAATAGACGAGCTTAAGCGTGAGATTATTAAAGAAATCTTACACAGCGAGGAATATAAGGAATATAGAAGGCTTCAGAATGAAATAAACCGACAGCCTGACCTTAAGCGTCAGGTTGATGAGTTCAGGATGAAGAATTTTGAATTACAGAATTCATCGGACGTGCCTGATATGTATTCAGCAATGGAAAGCCTTAATGAGCAGTATGCTGATATGAGAAATCAGGATGTGGTTAACCGGTATCTTATGACAGAGATAACATTTTGCAGACTGGTAAGGGATGTATGCAAGGATATAATGGACTCAATAGATATAGAACTTGATTTTTTGTAATGAATCATATATAGTGTAGCTTGATTAAAGAAGAGGAGACTGGGTTCACATGAGCAACAAGTCGGTTAGATTATTGATCACAATATCGTTGAATGCACTTATTATTGTGCTTGGCATTTATATTGTATTTGTGGCAGGAACTAAGGCGTATACATTCGGAGAGAAGATATTCAATGAACAGGCTGTTGATTCTGAAGGCAGCGCAAGACAGGTTGAAGTAACCATAACAACAGACATATCTGCCAAGAAGCTGGCAGCTCTTCTGTATGATAAAGGACTTGTGCAGGATAAGACAGTAACGTATTTTCAGATACAGTTTTCAGATTATAAGGATAAGTTCGTGGGTGGAACGTATGAACTTAACACTGGTATGAAGCCTACGCAGATTATGCAGACACTGGCTCCATCAACAGATGATAGTGAAGAATAGCAGAGATTGCGGTACATGAAAGGGAATGTATGATAGTCAATGAGAGAGTAGTGACATACATTAATTCGCTTGATTGTGGTAATTCGGAGATATGTAATACAATTGAAAAAGAAGCGATTGCGGATCAGGTCCCAATCATTAGAAAAGAGATGGGTAATTTGCTGAAGGTGCTTATAAGTATTGTTGCACCTGAGAGAATTCTGGAAGTTGGAACAGCAGTAGGTTACTCATCTATTCTTATGAGTGAGAATATGCCGCAGGGATGTACAATTACTACGATAGAGAATTATGATAAGAGAATTCCTGTTGCAAGGAATAATTTTAAGAGAGCAGGAAAAGAAGATGTTATAACACTTATTGAGGGTGATGCTTCGGAGGTGTTAAAGGGATTGGAAGGTCCGTATGATTTTATATTTATGGATGCGGCAAAGGGACAGTATATTAATTACCTTCCTGATGTTAAGCGGATTCTTAAGAAAGGCGGACTTCTTATATCTGATAATATATTGCAGGAAGGGGAACTTGTTGAGTCCCGCTATGCAGTGACAAGAAGAAACAGAACTATTCACACAAGAATAAGGGAATATGTGTATGAGCTTACTCATTCGGATGATTTTATAACTTCGATTGTTCCGATAGGAGATGGAATTACACTAAGCGTAAAGAAATAATCAAGGAGGACATATGGCAGGACATATATATAATGGCAGAGAGACAGAGCTTCTTATACCGGCAAGCAGCCTTGAAGTATTAAAGATAGCAGTAATATATGGAGCAGATGCTGTTTATATTGGTGGAGAAGCATTTGGACTGAGAGCAAAGGCTAAGAATTTCACTATCGAAGAGATGAAGGAAGGTGTGAGATTCGCCCATGAAAGAAATGTTAAGGTGTATGTGACAGCTAATATTCTGGCTCATAATTATGACCTTGAGGGTGCAAGACAGTATTTTGAAGAACTTAAAGATGTAGGTCCGGATGCGGTTATTATCTCTGATCCGGGAATGTTTACAATAGCAAAGGAAGTGCTGCCTGATACGGATATTCATATAAGCACACAGGCGAATAATACTAATTACATGACATATAATTTCTGGTGGAACCAGGGAGCCAAGAGAGTTGTTTCTGCAAGAGAATTGTCACTTGAAGAGATAAAGGAGATAAGAGCTCATATTCCTGAGGAGATGGAGATTGAAACATTTATGCATGGTGCAATGTGTATCTCTTATTCAGGAAGATGCCTGTTATCAAGCTTTCTTGCAGGAAGGGATGCTAACAGGGGAGCCTGTACACATCCATGCCGCTGGAAATATGCTGTAGTTGAGGAAAACAGACCGGGACAGTATATGCCTGTATATGAGAATGAGAGAGGAACATATATCTTTAATTCCAAGGATCTGTGTATGATTGAGCATATTCCGGAGATGGTTTCTTCAGGAATAGACTCATTTAAAATAGAAGGACGTATGAAGACAGCACTGTATGTTGCCACAGTTGCAAGAACTTACAGACTTGCCATAGATGATTTTATAGAAGATCCGGAGAAGTACAAGGCGAGAATACCATTCTATAAGAGTGAGATAAGCAAATGTACTTATAGACAGTACACAACAGGATTCTTCTTTGGAAAGCCGGATGAGAATACACAGATATATGACAGCAACACATATATCAGGGAATACACTTATCTTGGAATAGTTGGCGATAAGAATGAAGAAGGCCTGTATCATATTGAGCAGCGCAACAAGTTCTCGGTCGGTGAGAAGATAGAAGTGATGAAGCCAGACGGACGTAATATTGAAGTGACTGTGAGAAGGATTGTTGACGAAAAGGGCAATGATATGCCTAGCTGTCCACATCCTAAACAGAACCTTTATATTGACCTTGGCATAGAACTGTCTAAGTATGATATATTAAGAAGACAGGAAGAAGACACTGAGGTGCAGAGCTGATAATTAAATAGACAGATGGATATGCAATTAAAGGCATCCTTACACATATGATATATAAAAATGTGTAGGGGTGCCTTTTTGAAAACATTTGAAAAGCCGTTATCAGCTCAGGAAGAGAAGGTTCTGCTTGAGAAATACAGATGTGGCGATATGGAAGCAAGAAATGAGCTTATAGAAAAGAATATGAGGCTTGTTGCACATGTTGCCAAAAAATATGCCTCTACAGAGCGTGATTATTTTAATGAGGATCTGATATCTGTAGGGACAATAGGACTTATTAAGGCTGTAGATTCATTTGATTCAGACAGAAAGGTGCGGCTGGCTACATACGCAGCAAAATGCATAGACAATGAAATACTTATGCTGCTGCGCCAGGACAAAAAGAAAGAACGTGAAGTGTCCATGTACGAGCCGATAGGAAAGGATAAAGAGGGAAATGAAATAAGCTTTAAGGATATTATAGGTGAGAATGATTACAGAAAATGTCCGGATGCAGTTGAAGATTATATGTTTTCCGAGCAAATAAAATGCATTTATGATAATATAGATAATGTGCTCACAAAAAGAGAAAAAGATATCCTTAAATACAGATATGGACTTTTTGGAACAAAGGAACTGACGCAGAATGAACTTGCCGTAGCACTTGGAATCAGCAGAAGCTATGTGAGCAGAATTGAAAAGAAAGCAATAGAAAAACTAAGAGGTGTCCTGCGGCAGAAAAGGCTGTTGTAAGACAGGGAAAAGAGGAAAGAATGGAACTGACAGATTGCAATGTTATTAAGAAAAGACTTGATGCGGTACGAAAGATAATGCAGAAGCAGAAGGTAGATATATATATAGTTGCCACAGGTGACTACCATATATCAGAATATGCTGGCGATTACTTTAATGAGAGAGAATATATCACAGGATTTACAGGCTCAGCGGGAACAGCGGTTATTACTAAAGATGATGCTAAGCTTTTTACAGATGGAAGGTATTTTGTCCAGGCAAAAAGACAGATAGAGGGTACGGGATTCTCACTTATGGCAGTAGGAGCGCCGGGAGTACCTGACATATATGCATATTGTCTGGATGTGGCAGAGCATGGATGGACCATGGGATTTGATGGAAGAACAGTCCCTGCACAGATGGGACTTCTGTTAACGGATATCATGGAGGAAAAATGCGGTAAATGTGTGTATGATTTTGATGCTGTTGGAGAAATATATGAAGACAGACCGGAATTTCCACATAGCAAAGCATTTATGTTAGAGGAGAAGTATGCAGGAGAAAGCGTTGCTCATAAGCTTGAACGCATAAGATGGCAAATGCGCCATAAAAAAGCAGATATACATATAATGACAACGCTTGACGACATATGCTGGACATTCAACATAAGGGGACTCGACGTTGAATGTAATCCGGTTATTATGGCGTATTCAGTAATTACTATGGATAATGCGTATATATATACTGACAGGGACAGGTTTGATGATAATACTATCGGGGTGTTTGATGATGCAGGAGTGGTAATATGTCCATACAACGATATATATAGTGATATTGAAGGGTTTAAGGGGCATGTTCTTATTGATACCAGACGTGTTAATATGAGCATATATGAGAAAGTTGATTCTAACAAAGAGTGTGTTATGATTCAGGCAGATAATCCTGCCATGCTTCTGAAGGCGGTTAAGAATGAAACAGAAATCAGGAATCTGCGTGATGTGCATATTGATGATGGTGCTGTTGTTACTAAGTTCATATTCTGGCTTAAGGAAAATGTTGCAGACGGCAATATAACTGAAGCTGGAGCAGCACAGTATCTGGATAATCTCAGAAGTGGGATAAAGGATTACATAGAACTTAGTTTTGACACAATCAGTGCCTATAATGAAAATGCGGCAATGATGCATTACCATGCAGATGAGACTAATGCTGCAAGGTTAAGACCAGAAGGAATGCTGCTTGTTGATTCGGGTGGACAGTATCTTCGCGGAACAACAGATATAACAAGGACTATAGCACTGGGACCTGTAACTGATGAGATGAAGAAGTACTATACGCTTACGCTTAAGGGCATGCTTAATCTGGCTGATGCCAGATTCTTAAAAGGATGTACCGGGTTTAATCTGGACATTCTTGCCAGACAGCCATTGTGGAATATTGGCATGGATTACAGATGTGGTACAGGACACGGAATAGGATATCTTCTTAATGTACATGAAAGCCCTAATGGGTTCAGATGGAAGCATAATCCGGGACATAACGACCTTGCGGTTATTGAAGAAGGTATGGTTACTTCTGATGAACCAGGCGTATATATTGAAGGACAGTTCGGAATCCGCATAGAGAATGAAATTGTCTGTGTCAAGGATTACGAGAATGAATATGGAACATTCTTAAAGTTCGATATGCTTACCATGGTTCCTCTGGACAAGGCTCTTATAGATAAAAAGTATCTGGATGCTGTGGATATGGAAAGACTTAATTCTTATCATAAGATGGTGTATGAAAAGCTTTGTCCGTATTTTGAAGGAAAAGAACTTGAAATGTTAAAAGAGGCAACTGCTGCTATATAAAGCTGCAATATATATGGAGGAATGTATGAAGAAAATTAAGAAACCTGGAATGGGTGTTGTTATTGCGGTTATAGGGATAATTGCTGCAATAGTTGTATTTGCATTTATACAGTCACAGAAATTTGATGTGTGGGATTATATTACGATAACATACGAAGGTGCTAATGGATATGCAAGTCCGGTATTCTCGCTTGATAAGGACAGACTATACAAACAGCTTATGGGCAAAAGTGATGATTCGGACAAGTCATATAATGTCAAAATGCTTATAGAATCAATTAATATTACATCTGATGCCAAGGATTTATCTAATTCTGACAAATACAAAGTTGATCTTGAATTCGATGAGAAGTACGAGGATGCTGTGGGAGTAAGCATGGGGAAAGGCTACAAAAAAATAAAAGCTGCCAATATCCAGAAGGGGACAAGTATTGAACTGTATGAGAATGTTGATGTGCAGTTTAAGGGAGTCAGTCCGGAGGCAGTCGTGAACATAAACAATAACTGGGAGGATGAATATCTTAGCGGACTCACTTTTACAGTTGATAAAAAGGATAACATCAGTTATGGGGATGTTGTTGTAGTTACATGTGACCAGTCATATGAAGAGATTGCAAGGCATGGCTATCTTGTATCAGATACAGAGGCGTCGTATGAGGCAGACAAATTGCCGGGTTATGTGGAAAATGTGTCGCAGATTGACAGAAGTGTGCTTAACAATGTAAAGGGCGAAGTGCTTGAAACAATTGCTTCACAGACACAGGATGCAACATTCCATATGCTCTATAAGGCAACTTCAGATACAGCATATCTGAGACATCTTAATAATGAGAACTGCTCAGATGCAAAAGTTACTGATGTGTATTTTCTTACAAGAAATAAAGATACAGGAGAGGCTAACAATTATATTTATATAATGGCATCGGCACTGATATCTGATTCAGAGGATGAAAAGACTGTGTATTTTGCATTCTCATACAGCAATAATTATGTTAATGTTGACGGAACGTTTGACATGAATCACGATAATGAAGAGAAAAGATATGTATGCAGTACGGATAAAGACAAGCTGTATGCTGATACAGTAGGAAGCAAAGCTGACAGCTATACAGTAACCACAGTGAAATAAATGATATGGACAGAGGAAATTATAATTAAAGTTTGTACATTAGTACATGGATATGGTATAATTGTCCTAATAATATGGTGTTAGCAGGGGGATATTGCTTTATACCTGCAAGAAGGAGGTTTTAGGGTGAATTACAGAAAAAAGGTAAGATTAGGTGATGTGCTTGTTAAGAAAGGAATAATTGACGAGAATCAGCTGCAGACTGCACTTTCAAGACAGAGAGAGCAGGGGAAGATGCTTGGTGAGATGGTTATTGCGTTAGGGTACGCAACACAGAGGGACATCAATGAAGCATTGTGTGACAGTCTGAATATCGATTTTATAGATCTTAGAGAAGCAGATATAAGTGAAGATGTGCTTTCTATGCTTGATGAGAATATCATGAGGAAGTATACACTTATTCCATTAGGAGATGCGCTCGATAATCCTGGTGCTATAAGGGTTGCCATGGCAGATCCTACTAATATCCTTGCTATGGATGATATTAATATTGTAACAGGAAAACAGGTTGTTCCGGTACTTGCCAATGCTGCAGATATTAATGCATTCCTTGATAAAGCATTTGGACAGAAGCAGGCTCAGAATATCGTAGATCTGTATAAGAGAGAACAGGGCGAGACTGTCAGGGAAGAGACTAAGGAAGACAAGGCAAGAAGAGAAGAGATTGAGAATGCACCTATCGTTCAGCTTATCAACAGCGTAATTGAGCAGGCTGTAAGACAGAGAGCATCAGATATACATATTGAGCCAATGGAAGGCAGTATCAGGGTAAGATACAGAATTGATGGTAACTTAAGAGAGATTATCCAGTATGATAATACACTTCTTGGTGCTATCACAACACGTATCAAGATTATGTCTGGTATGGATATTTCTGAGAAGAGAAAGCCTCAGGATGGACGTATCACAATTAATGTTGATGGAAGGGAGTATGATATCCGTGTATCTAACCTTCCTACTGTATATGGCGAGAAGTGCGTTATGAGAATTGCGTCCAAGGAGGGATTCAACATTGATAAATCCAAACTTGGACTTTCACCAACAGACCTTAAGGTATTCGATGATATACTTAAGAATCCACATGGAATTATCCTTGTAACAGGACCTACAGGATCTGGTAAATCAACAACTCTTTATACAGCGCTTAGTGAGCTTAACACAGAAGATGTTAATATTATCACTGTAGAAGATCCAGTCGAGGCTAATATTGATGGTATTAACCAGGTACAGGTTAACAACAAGGCTAATCTTACTTTCGCATCTGCATTAAGATCTATCCTCCGTCAGGATCCGGATATTATCATGATCGGTGAGATCCGAGATGGTGAGACAGCTGAGATTGCGGTACGAGCTTCTATTACCGGTCACTTGGTTGTAAGTACACTGCATACTAACAGTACAGCAAGTTCTGTTGCCCGTCTAGAGGATATGGGAATTGAGTCTTACCTTATTGCAGATTCACTTGTAGGTATTATTGCCCAGCGACTTGTAAGAAGGCTGTGTGACTGTAAGACGCCTAAGGAGGCAAGTGCAGAAGAGAAGCAGATGTTAGGAATAGATCCTGATGAATCGTTCACAGTATACGAACCATGTGGATGCAAGCTTTGTAATGGTACAGGCTATTATGGACGACTTGGTATATACGAAATCATGAAGATTACACCTTCAATTAAGAGACTCATATCTAAGCATGCCGAAGCTGAAGAGATTAAGAATATGGCTGTAAGTGAAGGCATGAATACTCTTAAGATGGCGGCTTCTAATGCTGTTAAGGATGGACTTACATCAATTGCAGAGATGATCAAGGCTACATATGAAGCAGAAGAAGACGATGCATCAGAGGTAAGTAATAATCCGCTTATTGGCAAGGCATCAGGAAGTACAGCTAAGGCAGATTCTAATGATGATGTGCTTGAGATGATTGAATTAGAGCAGATAGACTAAGCTTTAACATGATTGGAGATAAGTATGTTTACAGTTGAACAGCTTCTTACAATTGCCAAAGATAAAAAGGCAAGTGATGTGCATGTTACAGTAGGATTGCCTCCCAGAGTAAGAATTAACGGAGAGCTGGAAGACCTTGATTATCCGAAGCTTTCACCAGATGACTGTGAAAAGCTGATCCTTGATATTATGGACGAACGACAGCAGGAATTATTTAAGAACAGAGGGGAGATTGATTTCTCTTTTTCTGTTCCCAATATTGGAAGATACAGGGTTAATGTGTTCAGACAGCGTGGCTCTGTAGCGTGTGCAATGCGTATAGTAGGTACACAGATTCCAACTCCTGAAAGTCTTGGAGTACCTAAGACAGTTATAGATCTGTATACTAAGAAAAGAGGACTTGTTCTTGTTACAGGACCTACAGGTTCAGGAAAATCGACGACACTTGCGTCTATTATTGGAAGAATTAATGAGCAGCGCAATTGTCATGTTATTACACTTGAAGATCCAATAGAGTATCTTCATACACATAATAAATCTATGATCAATCAGAGAGAGATTGGTCTGGATACACATTCTTATGCGGATGCATTGAGGGCAGCTCTTAGAGAGGACCCGGATGTTATTCTTGTCGGAGAGATGAGAGATCTTGAAACTATATCAACTGCAATTACAGCAGCAGAGACAGGACATCTTGTCTTTTCTACCCTTCATACTATAGGAGCAGCAGCTACTATAGACAGAATTATTGATGTGTTTCCACCGCATCAGCAACAGCAGATAAGAATACAGCTTGCTGTTGTACTCGAAGCAGTTGTTTCACAGCAGCTTATTCCTACAGCGGACCGAAGAGGAAGAGTTGCGGCTTTTGAGGTTATGCATGGAACAGTTGCCGTTAAGAATCTTATAAGAGAAGCCAAGACATATCAGATTCCAAGTATTCTACAGACATCGCGCAAGGATGGAATGATTACTATGGATGATGCACTGCTTGACCTCAATAACAGAGGTGTGATAAGTGCTGAAGATGCCATAAACTTTGCTCAGGATATAGCATATGTTACTAAGAGAGTTAACCAACTCTATTAATTCAAGTAAAACGGGGAAAGGGATGTCGCACTAGAAATAGTGCGTCATCCCTTTTTTCTATGTTAAGGCGAAAGCGTGACTGAACTGCAGAACTTATATTTCACCTCATTTATTTTGTGAGGACACCGCGATTTTCCTAGTGCGACATCCATGATAAATCTTGACACGTCTATAAAATATAGATATTCTTGATGTAATAATGATATTAAGAAAGGCAAAAGAGGAAATGCTGGGGAAATTAAAAAAATGCAAAAATATTAAAGAAATATATGAAACACTTGGGTGGGATTTTTTTGAAAAAATAGCAATGATATTACTTATGATATGGTGTATGCTGCCGATTGTTTCGTTTGCTTATCATCTGATATGGGCTGATATGGAAAAGAATTTTGTGTATAGAAATAATATATTCACAAGTTATCAGGATGCAGTGGTGGCAGCCGGGGCACTTACAGCAGAATTCCTGATTATATATTTTATTGGTAAAATCCTCTTAAGAAAGAAGAGTATAAAAATCAGTGTTAAAACAATGATAAAAGAAAGACCTTGGAATGTTTTCTTTGCACTCCTGCTAGTATGGATAGGTGCCTGTTCAATAATGTCTGCAGACCATTATATTGCATTTTGGGGAACAGAATACAGGTTTGAAGGCTTTTTGACATATCTATGCTATACAATGGTGTTTATATGTGCACAGATTTTGAAAAAAGAAAAATATCGAAAAATTGTGCTTAATACATATGCGATAGTTTCTGTGTTTTTAGGTGTATGTATGCTGCTTCAGGAAAATGCACTATTTAACATGGATAAGGTGTTTATATATTTAAGAGCAACAGTTTTTTGTCAGTTTAATCATATGGGATATTATTTAAATATGTCTATACTTGTGATGGTTGGATTATTCTTTTCAAGTGACAGAATTAAGAATTCTGTAATATATGGAATAGGTATAGCTTTTCAATTGTATTGTTTACTGGTAAATAATACATTTGGAGCGTATCTTGGTTCGTTAATTGGATTGATATCAGCATGTATCATGTATATTGTCAGAACGAAGAATGTGAAAAAAATGCTGATACCCGTTGCTATATATATTGTGCTGAGTGGTGCCAGTATTGCGGGAATGATACCTTCAAGCAGTGAAGAAAATCTGTCTGATAACTTTAAAACATTATTCCACGATACTAATTCTGTCATAACTGATGCCTCTGATTCGGATGATGCAGGAACAGGAAGAATGATCTTGTGGAGAACAGGGTTAAAGATGGTTCCGGAAAGCCCTGTATTTGGATATGGACCAGAACAGATTAATCCAAAGTATACTGATGTTATGGGAGGCCCTTTTGTTGGAAAAACAAGCAGACCAGAAAATGAATATATTCAATATATGATGTTTATGGGCATTCCGGGATTGATTTTATATCTTGGGGCATTGATATGTCTTGCTGTGTGCCAGCTTAAGCGGTTAAAGTGGCTTGGAAAGGAAACGGTTACGGCTGCAGGTTGTGCGATAGGCTATGCGGCTGGTGCATTTGTAGGAAACTCCATGTATTATACGACACCATATATGTATATGTTTCTGGGACTTGCTAGTAAAAATGAATAATAAAAATCCCTCTTTTAGTGTGTAGTATATGGATTAGATACATGTTATAACATTAAATACAACTTAAAAATTTTAAATTTGTTGTTAAAATTGATAAAATTATTGTTAAAAAAGCCTTGTTGTGTTATACTATTCGCACAATTAAGGATAGAAAATAAAGAATGGGGAGTGTGATATGGAAACATTTTCATACAAGGCGGTCAATGCCGCAGGTAAAGATGTTAAAGGTTCGGTTGAAGCAGATAGCAGAGACGAAGCCGCCAGAAAGATAAAGGAGCAGGGACTTACTCCAATGACTATAGCTAAGCAGACTGCTCTTGATAAGGATATTAATATACCTCTTTTTGCAGGAAAGAAAGTTCCGGCAAGAGATATGAGTGTATTCTGCCGACAGTTTGCAAGTATTCTTAAAGCAGGTGTCAGTGTTATAAGTGCTTTGGAGATGCTTAGTGCACAGACAGAGAACAAGAAGTTAAAGGAAGCAATAGTTGAGACACAGTCAAGCGTTGAGAAAGGTGAGAATCTTTCAGATGCTATGAGGAAAAATCCAGCTTTCCCAAGCATACTTGTTGATATGGTAAGAGCGGGAGAGGCATCAGGAAGTCTTGAGAATGCTTTACTTCGTATGGCAATCCAGTTTGAGAAGGAAGCCAAGCTTAACGGAATGGTTAAGAAAGCCATGATGTATCCTATAGTTCTTATATGCGTTATGATTGGCGTTATTATTGTATTACTGACATTCGTTATTCCAAGCTTTATGACAATGTTTGCAGATCTTGATACAGAACTTCCATCAACAACTAAGGCTATTCTTGCAATGAGTAATAGCATCCAGAGTTATTGGTACATATATCTGCTGGTTGTTGCAGGCATTGTTGTTGGTATTCAGATGTATAAAAGAACACCTAATGGAAGGCATAATCTTGATAAGTTAAAGATTAAGATTCCTGTCTTCGGATTATTACAGACCAAGTCAGCATGTGCATCATTTGCAAGAACAATGAGTACACTGCTGCAGGCAGGTATGCCGATGATAGACGCTCTGGAGATATCAGCATCAACCATGAAGAATGTATTATTCTATGATGCATTGGAGAAGGTTAAGAATGGTGTGTCACTTGGACTTCCATTATCTAACCAGCTTGGTTCAACAGGACTTTTCCCTCCAATGGTTGTACATATGGTTAATATCGGCGAAGAGACAGGTAATGTAGAAGAGATGCTTACCAACTCAGCAGGATATTACGAGGAAGAGGTCGAAGTACAGACACAGGCTTTAACCTCAATGATGGAACCAATCATTATTATTCTTATGGCTCTGGTAGTTGTAATACTTATTCTTTCAATCTATCAGCCAATGATTCAGTTGTACAATACACTTGGTAACCAGGCGTAATTAATGTACATGTTATTGTTCAGTATATAATCTGATGTCAGGTCGCTTAAGACATCAGACTTATATAAATATTATTATCAAAAAGGGAGATAAGAAACATGAAAAAGACACAGAAAAAGTTAGGTAACAAAGGTTTCTCTTTAGTTGAGCTTATCGTAGTTATTGCTATTATGGCAGTACTCGTTGGTGTGTTAGCTCCAACTCTTATCAAGAACATTGAGAAGTCAAGAGAATCAAAGGATGCACAGAATTGTGAGCAGATTAAGAGCTCAGCTGAAATTGCACTTCAGAACGAAAAAGCATATGCAGCAGTAGTACCTGATAGTGGCACAGCTGATTTAGTTACAATAACAGGTTCAGGTTGTACAGTTAACAGCAATACGGACTTTAAGTCAGAATTTGATGGTCAGATGGATACATCAAAGACAGAGCTTACATCAAAGAAGTATAAGAAAGTAACAGGTGGTATTAAGGTTCAGGTTAACAGCCTTGGACAGGTTTCAATTGTTGGCTTACCAAATTCTTGATTAATTTAAAAAGGAACTAATTAACATGCAATACGAATTACTTCTGTACTTCATAATCTTTCTTTACGGTACAGTATTTGGAAGTTTTTTGAACGTACTAATATACAGATTACCATTAAAAGAGAATATAGCGACAGAACATTCACATTGCATGACATGTGGCGCTAAGATCCAGTGGTATGACCTCATACCACTGGTAAGCTACATAGTATTAGGTGGAAAGTGCAGACACTGTAAAGCTAAGATATCAGCACAGTATCCTATAATTGAAGCGGCCAATGGAATAGGTTATGTGATTGTGTTTCTGGTTAACGGATTTAATCCGACAAGCATAATAATGTGTTTTACATTTTCAATATTTATTGTTATTTCAGTCATTGACTGGAGAACCTACGAAATACCATTTTCGCTTAATATAGCAATTGGCGTTTTGGCGGTAATACGAATAATACTTGATCATAAAAACCTATTAGAATATCTAATAGGATTTTGTGCTATAAGTGGATTTATGCTGCTTTGTCTATATATTGGACGAGCCATGAAGGGGATTGACGCTTTCGGTGGTGGAGACATCAAACTGATGGCGTTTGCAGGATTATTATTAGGATGGAAAAGAATAATTCTGGCATTTCTGATTGGCTGCATCCTTGGTGCAGTCATTCATTCCATCCGTATGAAGGTTACGAAGGCAGAACATGTTCTGGCTTTTGGACCATATCTGTGTGCAGGGCTAACAATAGCAATGCTCTTTGGAACGAATATAATTAACTGGTATCTTGGAATTATGGGATTCTAGGAACCGGTAATTTATATATATTTATTTTAATTAATGTGAAAAGCTTAATATGCGGGGAGCTGGATAGGAGGATTATATGGCTGCAGTAAAGGCCAAAGGAAAACTTGTAAGTATCGTTATTAATAACGAGTATGTTAAGATATGTGAAATAACTAAGTCAGGAAAGAATGTAACTGTTCATAAGACAGTAACTGTTCCTACACCAGAAGGATGCTATAGAGATGGTATTCTTGAAGAAGTTGAGATTCTTGCCGGAACAATGAGAGCAGTAATGAGTGAACATCGTTTTTCTGCTAATAATGTTGTATTCTCAATCAGTTCAGCAAGACTTGCAACTAAGGAAGTATTAATACCTAATGTTAAGGCTAATAAGATTGCCAAGCTTATTGAAGCTAATGCAACAGAATACTTCCCGGTTAACATGGACGAGTATATTGTTCAGTATTCAGTTCTTGAGAAGGTCTTAGTTGATGGTCAGGAGAAGATTAAGGTTATGGTTGCAGCTGCACCATCAGAGGTGGTTGAATCTTATTATGATCTTGCCAAATCTTTGGGACTTAAGGTTGCATGCATAGATTATGTTGGTAACAGTACTTACCAGATTATGAAACAGCAGATCGGACCTGAAGTCAGTCTTGTAATCCAGGTTGAGAATGATGGAACAATCATTAATATATTCCGTGAGAATGTTCTTCAGTTACAGAGAACTATTCCATATGGAAAGTCAATGCTTGTCAATACAGTTATGGACAAATATGGTCTTAAGTATGACATGGCTACTGAAAAGCTTCAGAATGAAACACTTCTTCATTCAAGATTCGATGGAGATGAGGTTACTGAGTCATTAAGATATATGGCTAATAACATTAACCGAGTAATTGATTACTATGTTTCAAGAAACAGAACATCAATAGAGAAAGCATATCTTATCGGACATGCTACAACTATTAAGGGATTTAATACACTTATATCTAATGAGCTTAATATGCCAATTAATAAGGTTGATACTCTTAAGAATATTGTTAAGGATAAGAAAGCATATGTTGAAGAGGCAACTCTTACAAGTTATGTAACTAACCTTGGTGCAGTTGTTGAGCCAGTTGATTTCATTCCTAAGTCAATTATTGAGAGTGGTGCTAAGAAAGAAAATACTAAGACACTTGCAATGGCATTCTTTGCTTCACTTGCAGTTGCAGCTCTTTTTGTAATTGTACCTCTTGTACAGTTTATAGCTTTACAGGCCGAGATAGCTAATCTTAATAAGAGTGTTAAGAAGCTGAGTGTTATCAATGGCGTAGTTGATGAATATTATACAGCTAAGGACAAGTACAATGATATTGTTGCTTTTGCAGCTCTTACAACCGATAATGATGATTCATTACAGGATTTCATTGATTACCTTGAAAAGAATATGCCATCAGATATTATTATTGAGAACTTCAGTGCAACATCTGGCGCTATTACAATTGTCGGCAAGTCAGGAAGCAAGTCATCAGTAGCTAAGTTTATCCAGCAGTTACAGAAGAGCTCTTCTATACTTGATGTTGATGTACCTACTATTACAGAGAACAAGGATAATGCAGGTAATGTAGAGGTTTCATTTTCATTATCATGCTCATATTTTAATATGTCTGATATAAGCAATGCTACAAGTACTAAGTCTAACAGTAATAGTTCTAACAGCACTTCTGGAAGCAGAAGTACTTTAGGCACAACTAATAATTCTGGTTCAACAGGAACATCTAAGTAGGAGGGGTGACAGATGAAAGACAAGTTAAAAGACATGTTAAAGATATCTGAAAGAGATAAGAAATTATTAATGCTCGTTATGGCTGTTCTCATTATGGCACTTGCATATTTCTTTGGATACAGAAATCTTTCAGAACAGGTAGATACATTATCAGCTAAGAAGACTAAGCTTGAGACAACTCAGAGAGATCTTAAGGAAAAGAACAATAATAAAGATAAGTATATTAAGGATACTATGAAGTTCAGTCAGGATTATGAGAATCTTCTTGATAAGTATTCTGCAGGCAGTACACAGCCTAATACTATTGATTATTTTAATAAAACAGAAGCTGTTACAGGTGCATGGGTAAAGAATCTTTCAATTGCTCCAACAACAGTTCTTTATAAGTTCGGTCAGATTGCTTCAAGCAATGTAGGCGGAACAAGCGGCTACACATCTAATCTTATGGGTAATAAGACAACTGTTAATATCTCATATGAAGCTGATTATTCACAGTGGAAGCATTTTATAAAATACATCAATACATTTGCTAACAAGAGTACAATTGATGCTTTATCAGCTACTTACAATGATGCTACAGGTACTATTTCTGGTACAGCCTCTATTTCACTTTATTCAGTAGAGGGTGGAAAGCGTACATATAAGGAACCATCATTTGATGTAAAGACAGGAAAAGATAATTTATTCTCATCACTTAAGCCAGCTGCTAACTGATGAGTTTCTTTGGGGAGAGGAATATGGAATCAACAGCAAATAATACAAAATTAAATAATTCTGGCTTTTCGCTGGTTGAGGTTCTTGTGGCGATTGTCATTCTGGCAATCGTCTCTCTGCCAATTCTTAGTACATTTACTAATGCTGCCAAGATGAATGGTAAAGCCAGAAGAGTTGAGAATGCCAATACAGCAATCAATAATATTGTTGAGGAAGCAAAGGTCATGACACTTGATGAACTGGCAAGTGGAGCAGGCGAATATACATACCAGTTATCTGATGCTACAACTAATACATATCTTGTTGGTAATAAAAAAGATTCTAATGAAAATCTGTACCTTGAGGGTGTTAATAAGGAAAAGTTCTATGTGAAGGCTGAATTTGATCCATCTGCATATACCAATAATGCAACAGGGTCAACCAAGGACAGTAACCCATCTAATAATATCAATTCTGCCGGTATGTCTGTATATACAGATATCTCTTCCGGAGAAAAGTTCGTGTATCGTGATGATAATATTGATAATCAGGCAGAAGCACATTTTGAATATTATGTGGGTGGTACATATGACAGAAAGTACATTACCAAGACTACAACTGTTAATGTTGCGATTACCAAGAATGATGCTGATTCAGTTGCCGGTGTTAAGCTTGTACTTGACCAGAAGGTGTCAGTAACAGTCAGTTATCATTATGGAAGCACAAGTGGAATTGCTTATCCGGATTATGAAAAGACAACTACAATGAGAACTAATAAGTTCACAGCTGAGAAGACCAAAGAGACACGAGATGGTACAGAGGTTGATGTTTATAATATCTCGGGTGATATTGAGGATAATGTAAAGAGTCTGTATGTATTCTATATTCCATTTGATGATTTTGCAGACCAGACACCTACTGTAACTAATGATATATATGCTAAGGACAAGATTGCTATTAATTACAGCTATCCTAGTGCCGCAGAGCTTGGTGTCGGATATGTTAATTATGAGAATCTTAATGTATATATGATTCAGCAGGATAAGTATGTTAATAATGGTACTGCACAGTATAAGATGGTTGTAAGACCAGAGAATCTGTCAGCCAGCTTTAATGGACTTGCTGTAGGTACTGATACAACTAAGTTCAATCTTTATTCTAATGTTGTTAAGAGCAAGATAAGAGAGAATAAGGATGCTATGTTCAGACTTACTGTTACTGTATGGTGGAATGATCCAACCATGTCAGATGAATCTAAAAAAGTGGCGACTATGACAACTACTAAAGTTAATTAAGTTGTGAGGGAATGGAGATATATTATGAGAAAGGGCTTATTAAGAAGAAGAAAAAAGAATAATTCTGGTTCTACTATTGTAATGGTACTTATCATGACTACATTTGTCCTGATTCTTGCAACACTTATTACAACAACGACTATGATTAATCTTAAGATGAAAATGATTGCTTATCAGAATAAGAAAGCATTCTATACATCTGAGGAGGCTGTAGATGAGATATATGCTGCACTTGGTATTGTTTCTATGAACTGCTTTAATTCAGCTTATGAGGAACAGCTTACAACTATATCTTCTTACAGCACTAATATCAAGGCTGATAATAAGAATGACTTCTCAACAGTTATCAAGATTGATAATGAGAAGGCTAATAAGGATTTAAGAGAAAGTTATATGAAGAAGCTTGTTAAGGAGCTTCTTAATAAGGATGTAGTTGCACCTAATATTGTACAGGTTGATGACTATACAGTACAGAAAGATGATTTTGTTGCAAAGCTTAATTCATATATTGAGGATCAGCTTTCTGACAGCGAGGCAATAGAAGAAAAAAATAAGAATAAGCCAGTACTTATGGTTGAGTCCATAAGTTCATTAAAGGTTGTTAATAATAAGAATGCTGCAACTGGTACAGGACTTGATTCTCTTGCAATCGAGTTTAAGGACTGCGTTGTAAAGTATCTTAATAAGACAGATTATTCATATATAACATTTGACGGAACTGTAGGTCTGCCAGATGTATATATTAATTTTACAGATGATGATGTTGCTGGTACAGCATTTTTCGAGATATATTCACTTATTGGTAATAGTGGTATATCAATGTCAGGTTCAGGCATCAATGTTGGTGGAAGTATATATGCCGGCAAGAAGAATGGACTTGATATAAAAGGTGGCGGAGTAACTCTTTCTGGTAAGTACCTTATCTGTGGTGGTAATTTTAATATCAATATTAAGGATAAGAAGGGGGATCCAGAGCCTTCAAGTTCAACTGTATCAATTGGAAGCTCATCACAGTTATGGGCAGAAAATATTGTACTTGGTAATAATGCGGATCTGAATGCATCATCGGATAATTATGTTAAGGATGATATAACGATTGAGGGAGATAATTCTAATGTCGTTTTCAATGGAGGTTCATATGAAGGATATGGATATGAACACAATGCATTGAATACTCATTATTCAAGTAGTGCGTTAATTGTTAATGGTGAGAAATCCAATATTAAGTTCTCTGCCAAGCTTTCTAAGCTTGTTGTAGCTGGACGAGCATTTATTAAGTATGAGAATGATTCGGCTTATCCAACCGGTGAGTCGTTGTCAGTTAATACAGATCAGGAAATATATCTTATTCCTGCATCTTTATTAGAGGCTGGTAGCAGAAATCCTTCTAAGAAGCAGGCTTTCAATGAGATACATACTAAGATTTCAAAGGATACATTCTTTGGATATGATCTTCTTGAGGCAGTAGAGATTACTGCAGCTGATGGAACTAAGTATAATGATTATTATGTTAAGAAGGATTATCTTGTAGATGAATCAGAAGGTGATTCAAGAACATATTATTATTTTAATTTCAAGGATGCTGCTTCACTTAATACATATACAAGGTATATATATAATCTTTCAGATGATGAATTAAGAACTGAATTAAGAAGCAAAGCAAGCTATTTTAATGATTCTCATACAGATGCAGAGATTAAGGATTATCTTGATAATGCAGTAAGTTTAAGAAACAGAATTAAAAAGTCAGTTGGAACTTATGAGGATATTACAGGATCAGCAGTTAAAATTGATGCATCTAATTCAAAGATATTTAATGAACTTATTAACAATGATAATTCAAGTGCAACTAATTCAGAAAATGCTGATAAGCTTTATCTTGAGTATCTTGACAGAGCTAACAGGTTCTATACATTTAATAAGATTCTTGCACCTTTAGGAACTGTAGAGGATCCATGGACAAGTGGTTCAACTCTTTACAAGGATTCTGTAGGGGTTAATAAGAAACTTAATGAAGGTTTTAATTCTGGATCATCAGATGTAACAATTATTGATATTGATAAGTTCTCTGAATATGATGTGTATGGTAATATTATTAATACAGGAAGTAATGGCTTTGATAAGGTTACTAATGGTACATACTTCAAAAAGACTGTTAACTACAAGGGTGGAATTGATCTTGTAGCATATAAGTTAAGCAAGACTCAGATAGGTGGCAACAATGAACTTATTGTCGGTTCAGAAGCAAGTGGTTCATTATCATTGTCAGTATCCAGAGGAGTTGTTGTATGTAATGGTAATGTCAGGGTTAAGGGATCATTTGATGGCATTATTATATCTAATGGTACTATTACACTTGATCCGGGCGCTTCTGCTACTAATACTCTGTTCACTAAGGATGGAGACTTTACAAGTATGATTGAGACATATACAAAGGCAGGAGATCTTGAACAGACAGTAACGATTGATGGAAAGACAGTGACGTTATACTATGAGGATATATTCAGATACTGGAATCCACATGTAGATGCTTCAAAGGAAACTGCGCTAACGCTTAAGGTAAGCAATATGACATTCAGGGATATGGTTACTATAAGTGAGTGGAAGAAGTATAATGCTGTGTCTACAGATGATTAAGGAATTTCAGATTGTTTAATGGAGTAGTGATGATGATTAAAAGAGGGAAAATTTCAAACAGACAATTAAATAATCAGGGATTCTCGTTATTGGAGCTTCTGATAGTAGTTGCCATTATATCTATAATGACATTTCTTACAGTAATCAGTATTTCTGTTATAGGAAGAGGCAATGCCAAGAAAGTTAACAAGAATGTATATTCGTGTCTTTCAGAGTTAAAGACCAGTACGATGGCTAAAGATGGAAAGTGGCGTATGGAGGTCAAGAAGAAAGATAAAGAGTATGTTATTGAGATATACAAGGATGATAACGTCATGGAATCATATGCATGCAGTGCAGCAAGAATTTCCATGGAATATATTATTCCTGATTCAGCAGGAGACGAGGATTCATCAGGCGCTACTGTATATGACATTGATGATTATACGATTAAGATTAAGTTCAGCAGGTCAGATGGTTCATGCTCAAGTGTAGTTGTTGCAGATTCTGATAACCCAGGTGATTCTGGTACAAGAATTGATGGAAAGTCTTCAAGTGGTGTATTCAGGGTTAAAGGGTCTGGTTCAGCATATAAGTCAAAGCTGTGGTATAAGACTGGAAGAGTTTCAATAATGAATTAGTGATGAGATGCGGGAGTAGAGTTATGAAGAAAAATAACAAGGGTTTTTCATTAGTAGAGTTGCTGATAGCACTTGCAATATCAGGCATAGTATTGTCGGCGTTGGTACTTCTTATTGTACAGGCAGTAAGAACTCATACCAAGCAGACAGCATTGGCCCAGATTCAGAGTGACGCTGATGTTACCCTTAATCAGATTTCAAAGAATATTCTTGAAGCCAAGGAAATCAGAATTGATAAATCCGGTGGCCAGGTAGCTGTATATACTAACAAATACACAGCTACAGAGGGAACTGAAGAAAATATCCTTGAGTGGGGATACAAATATGATCCGGCTACAAAACAGCTGTGGTATACAGAGAATGCTAATTCTATACTGCATGTTGACTGGAGTCTTGCATGTGACAGCGTTACTAATTTTGATGTGAGACTTGATTATGAAGGATTTACATTTGAGTCAACACAGATTAAATCAATCCCTAAGAATCCACAGGTTGTTGTTACTATTGAACTTGAACGTATGAGGTATAAGAGAACTGTAACAAGGGAGTTCTCCACAAGAAATCAGGTTGGTAATGCAATAACTATTGGTAATTCAATATCGAAGAAGGAAGAGGGCGCTGTGGAAGATTATATTAAGCCGCTTGAAGTTGGAAAGGTTCTTCCGCAGACACAGATTAACGATTATTTTACAAATGTTAAATAAAACGGGAGGTAATCATGAAGAAATTATTATCTAATAAGAATCTGAGAAATAAAATATTCGCAGCGATTGCCTCTGTGGCAGTGTTCTGTGTGATGGTTGTTGTTATCATTGCAACAAGAAAAACGGAAGCAGCAGCGGATTCAGTTGTTATCAATGGTAAGGAGTATTCTTCTACCAATAAGATGAAGATATTGGAGATTGTGCCAGATAAGTTATACGATGAGTTCGGACAGATTATTGGTAATGCATATGGAGCACTTGCATGGGATGATATCATAGCAAAGCTTCCATCAGACAAGAAGGTTGTCAAGGAAAAAGATATTTATAATGCTATGTATGCATATACTAACTTTGTTAACGGAATAATGTTAACAGGAACTGATTACTGTGTTGCTATCAAGTATGACAATAAATATTATGAGAACGTAAATCAATTATTTGGTGCACTTAATTGGCCAGAGTCCATAGATGGCTCGAAGATGGAACTTAAATTCTGTACATTTACTAATACCAATGGAACCAAGACTATAAATGGTCCTCTTATGGTTGAAGAAAAGCAGCCAGATGGTTCGATTGCAAATGTAGAAGTAAGAGATGCTTTTTCTTATTTTGTATTCGGTAATACAAGTATGGAAGGGAAAGTTGAACTTGTTATTAAGACACCAAAGGAATTGAATGAAGACAGCAAAAAAGCTAAGGAACTGATTGATGAGTCAGCGCTTGTTATGTTCTCAAGTAAGAATCATAATGATGGTCTTTTTGAAGCTTATGATCTTATTAATGGAACTAATAAGAAAAGTACTTTAGATAAGAGCATGAAATGGACATTAGGATCTAATGATTTGTCTGCAGATCTTGCATTATATATATATATGCTTAATTCAACAAAGGGAAAGGCTGTTATATACAATTCAGAGGATAAGAGTGCTGGTTCAGATGGAAAGTTTTCCAATATATCCAGAATATGTCTTGCTATGTCAGGTATTGACAGAGACACAATGGTGTCTGACTTCGCTATTAATGAAGTTACAACTAATGCAGAACTGGCAACTGGAATGAGATACAAAGGCAATTATGGATATATAAGAATTGAAAAGGATAATGACAATGGTGGCGGTAAGGAAGTTATTAATTTCTATTCAGCGGATGGTACTTCTAAGGCACCTGTTAATACTAATGGACAGTTTTCTTACTGGGAGAATTACCAGAAATATCTCAGAGGCAGTTCATATACGTCTGATTCAGGAGTGAATTATCCTACATATAATGCTACATCGGGTAATCATTCACAGGCATATATTGATAAGTATGTATGGGCATTTAATTCTGATAATGCTATTACCAGTCAGCTTATATCAAATAATATATATCCTTCTAATGCAGAGGAGCTTGATGCTAACTGGGGAACTAATTATAGTGATGCCAAGAAGGAAACATCACACAACAAAACTACATCAGTAGAACTGTCAGGAGCGCGGGTTATCCAGTATATTATTGGTGCATTTAAGACAGTACCAGATAGTGATATTAATGTACTTGAAATCCAGCCAATTGGTTTTTATAAGTATAATACTGATGCTGGAGAGAAGAAGATTAAGACATGGTTTGGTCTTCCAGAGAATTCTAAGGTTAAGGTTAATGTTACTAGTGTGTCTGTCAATGCATTTGACGGATTAAATCAGGATATAATTGCTACATATGACCTTATTATTATTGGTTCACAGGGAAAAGACCAGACTAATACAGATATATATGGCTCTACTATGTATGCTGACAGTGATAAGAGAAAATTTACAGTAAACAGCAAGAATTATACGCTTAATGATATTGATCTTACTGATAAGGCATATGATAAGCTTGTCGCTTATGCAAAAAAGGGTCTTCCTATGGCAATGGAGTATGATATATATTATGGAAGTACTGCAGTTGTTGATAAAGACTGTAATATGTATAAGATGAGGATGGCAAGTTTAAGGGCTACACTTGGTTCGCAGCATCCTAATGTTGTAAGCATTAATAAGGATCAGGAAGTGTCTGATGCAATTAATTATCAGAAGAAACCTTCAATAACTATCCAGCCTGTTGGAATGACAGAGTATGAATATAATGGTGAGGATACAGTTACTAATGACAGATCCAAGTTAAAGTCACTTCAGTTTAAAGGAACAGTTAATTTACCTAATGATTCGCGTACTGCTGGTGGAAAGTACAAGGTTAAGATATATATTGACAGAAACTGTGACAGTATATTCTCAGAAGACAGAACATCTGATGATACAGAGCTTTTCTATAGTGCATCTGATGGAACAGGTGTAGAATGTACCTCATCAGGTTTTGAGTGTAATCTTACACTTCCTTCAGGCTTAACAGGTTATGTTGGATGGAAGGTAGAGGTTACAGATGAATATACAGGTCTTACAAGTATTAATACTGGTGCATTTGCATTAAAGTATGAAGCAAGAAAGACTATATATGTTGTACAGATTATTCATGATTCTGTTATAGGATCTGATGGAAAAGAAAAATATCCTGAACACCTTGATCTTTCGGCTGGAAGCAAGTTCGCTGAGAAATTCGGTGCAGTATCGGATATTACAGGATTTGATCTTGACGTTAATACACTGACTAAATCAGAGTTCTCACAGGCAATATATGAGAATCCTGACTTCCTTGATGACTATACTATGATAGTTATGGGATTTGCGGACGATTATGGTAATGATTCTGATGCAGATGGCTATGATTATGATCCGACAACAAGTCCTGCTAAGAAGAGCCTTTCAAAACAGGCTATTGAGGCTATTAAGAGCTACATAGAAGAAGGTAAATCTGTTCTGATGACGCATGATACTATGTCGTATAAGGATTCAAGTGGAAATGTTGCAGGGCAGAAGTCTAATCTTAATATGGCTACAAAGACATTTAAACCTTTGATTGGTATGAAGGATGACTATTATATTACAGACACACTTGTGTATAAGTTATCAGCAAAGAGTCCATATAAGGATATAACAGACTATCCTTCATATGGAGCAGAAGGTCATAAAAGTACAACAAGAACAACAACCAAGATTTCGAAACTTAATGAAGGTGAGGTTACATCTTATCCATATAGCATTAATACTGACATTGCGGTTGCACAGACTCATGGACAGTACTTTGCACTGAATCTTGAGCAGATTAATACAACTCTTGATGGAAGAGAAAAGGATAATTCTGTTGTTGTATGGTATACTCTTTCAGATCCAGATGGGGCTAAAGCAGAAGATAAGTACTTTACATATTCAGGTCAGGATGCGGTTAATAATTATTACATGTATTCGGCAGGCAATGTAACTTATACAAGTGCCGGACATGAGGACATGGATGAAGCAACTGATAATGATGCTGAGATGGAGCTGTTCGTTAATACATTTGTAAGAGCTATTCTTGCAGGTAATAGTGCACCAGATGTTATATATACGGATGCTGTATATGATGATTCAATCTCAGCTTATAAGGGATATTTCAAGTATAATTATTCTAAGTATGCAAAGAGAAAGCTTGGATTCACATTCAAGATTAATGATGCGGATCTTATTGATGGTAAGGGTATCATTAAAGAAACATTTATGTATGTGTATAACGAAGATGGACATACTAATAAGGATGGTAAGTTCGATGAGAGCAGTGGAGATATAATGTTGGGGTATATCAATGTTAATTCTTCTGGCACTGTGTCAGCACTTACACCGATGAATCCTACAAGTAATCTTAAGATTGTTGCTGGAAATGAGTATGCTGTGGAAGATCTCTGGTCGCTGGTTGGTGATAAGGCAGAGACCTTAAAGAGCCAGATGGTTGACGGTAATCTTAAGATTGGTATTCAGGCTACGGATGGTCATAAGGGTAAAGGATATGCTATTCTTGACCTTCAGGCAAAAGATCTGTTTGATATGGATTAAACACATAATTAAATATTAATAACTGATAAGCTGTTGTTATGTATGACAACAGCTTATTTTTTGTTATAAATATATATTGACAATATATTACAAAAGATATAGTATAGATATACTTAAAGAATTTAAAATATTGGAAGCGTTGATTAGGAAGCGGACTTGGAAGGTAGAATAGGGGAAGAGTATGTATAGTTGTATATCAAGTGCAGTTCTGCATGGACTTAAGGCGGAACTTGTTAAAGTTGAGGTGGATGCCGGTAATGGACTGCCGGGATTCGATATGAGTGGTTTCCTTGGAAGTGAAGTAAAGGAAGCAAGGGAAAGGGTACGTGTTGCGATACGGAATAGCGGATTTAATCTTATGCCGCAGAGGATAGTTGTTAATATATCTCCGGCAGATATAAGAAAGCATGGCACGGGATTTGATCTGCCTATTGCACTGGGAATACTTGCGGCGAATGGATATATTGATGAGACACGGCTTGACAGGATGCTTGTGCTTGGAGAGCTGGGACTTAATGGGGATATTAACGGCGTGACAGGTGTTCTGCCGTGTGTGTTATGTGCAAGGAATGAAGGATTCAACAAGGTAGTAATCCCTGTTGATAATGAGAATGAAGGGGAGATAGTTGATGGAGTTGTGGTTAAAGCCATAGCTAATCTTAAGGATGTAGTAAGATATATTAATGGAGAAGATGGTTTTTCTGGAAATAAGAATGTAACAATAAAAGAAACTGACTGTACACAGGATAGCGAAGTGTTGGATTTCAGTGATATAAGAGGCGGAGATGCGGCTAAGAGAGCAACTCTTATTGCTGTGTGCGGGATGCATAATATTATGTATATGGGACCACCTGGAAGCGGAAAGACTATGATGGCAAGAAGAATACCTACGATTATGCCAGAGATGACTTTTGATGAGAGACTTGAAGTAACTAATATATATAGTGTTGCGGGGCAGCTTGGCAGCAAGAGGGGATTGATTAATAAGAGACCATTCAGGGCACCATATTGTAATGTTACTAAAAGTGCATTTCTTGGAGGTGGGATGTATCCAGTTCCGGGAGAGGTTACACTTGCCGGGAAAGGTGTTCTTTTTCTTGATGAGATGACTGAATTCAGGCCTGATATTCTGGAGGGACTGCGACAGCCGCTTGAAGACAGGTGTATTACAATTGTAAGACTGAATAATTCTTATGTGTTTCCAACTGATTTCATGCTTGTTGGAGCAATTAACCCATGCAGATGTGGATATTATCCGGATCGTAACAGGTGTAACTGTTCTGAACAGGATATAGAAAGATTTCTGGGAAGAATAAGTAATCCGTTATGGGACAGATTCGATATGTGTGTAAGAACTGAGCAGATAAAGTATTCGGAATTACAGAGTGAAAGTATTGATGGGAAGGAAACAGACAATGAGTACACATCTGAGAAGATGTCAGGTATAGTAAGAAGGGTCAGAAAGATTCAGATGGACAGGTTCAGAGGGAGAAAGATAATGTTTAATTCCCAGATGAACAGCAGGGACGTAGCAGAATTCTGCCAGCTTGGCAAGACTGAAAGTAAGCTTATGAGTGACATATATTCCAAGAAGCACCTTACTGCCAGGGGATATCATAAGATATTAAAGACTGCACGGACTATAGCAGATATTGAGGGGAACAATGACATATCTATGAGTAATATAAGTGAGGCATTTTACTATAGGGGAATACCTGATGTTAAGGGGTGATAGTGGGGAATATATGACAGATGAATATTACTGGTATTGGATTAATAATATTACAGGGATATCGAATGCAAAGCTAAGACACATATTTAATGTATTTGACAGTCCAAGGGAAGTGTATAGTGCATCAGACAGGGTTCTTGAAAGTATAAGGGGGATTACAGACAGAGATATACAGGCAATTACACATAATAGAAAGGATGAATATATATATAAGGAATACTGCACTCTGTCAGATAAGAAGATATGCTTTACATATCCGGGGAAGGCTGATTATCCATCTAAGCTTATGAATATATACGATTATCCATATATATTATATTACAAGGGAAGACTTCCTGATGAGAACAGACCATCAGTTGCGATTGTTGGAGCGAGGAATTGTACAGAGTATGGGAGAAGTATTGCTGAATATTTTGCCAAAGCGTATGCAGCTATGGGAATTCAGGTTATAAGCGGGATGGCGCTTGGGATTGATGCAGCAGGACAAAAAGGAGCAATACAGTCTGGTGGATACAGTCTGGCAGTTCTTGGATGTGGTGTTGATATATGCTATCCAAGAGCTAATATTGAATTGTACTCACAGTTAGAGACGTCAGGAGGCATATTGTCGGAATATGCGATACAGACGCCGCCCAAAGCAGGGCAGTTCCCATTAAGGAACAGAATAATAAGTGCACTGTCAGATGCTTTGATCGTTGTTGAAGCCAGAAAGAAGAGCGGATCGCTTATATCAGCAGACCAGGCTCTTGAACAGAATAAGGATGTATATGTTGTTCCGGGAAGAATAGGTGATGCTTTAAGTGAGGGATGCATGCAGCTTATAAAGGAGGGGGCAGACATTATTACAAGACCAGAAGATATATGTTCTACTAAAATAATAGATTCATATATTAATGCTAACTGTATGACAGGGAAACACCCCGATAATTCGGCATCTGGACAGGATGATATTAATGCTGGTAAAGTGCATTTTGAAAAATCAGGACTTGCAAGCCCTAAAAATATGGTGTATAGTCAAATCAATTTGTTTCCTGTAAGCCTGGAGACGATAATAAAGAACTCAGGAATTGGTCTTGTAGAAGCAGAGGGGCTTTTACTGGAACTGGAATTAGAAGGACTGATAGATGAGGTCTCTAAGAATTATTATGTAAGGAAGCATATTTGATTTGGAGGACTATTAATGGCAAAGTATTTAGTTATAGTGGAGTCGCCTGCCAAGGTTAAGACAATAAGTAAGTTTTTAGGAACTAATTATAAGGTTATGGCATCCCAGGGACATGTAAGGGATCTTCCTAAGAGTCAGATGGGTGTTGATATAGAACATGATTATGAACCCAAGTATATTACTATAAGGGGAAAAGGAGATATTCTTGCTGCATTAAGAAAAGAAGCCAAGAAAGCAGATAAAGTGTATCTCGCAACCGATCCCGATCGTGAAGGAGAGGCTATTTCGTGGCATCTTGCAGCGGCACTTAAGCTGGAAGACAAGGACATATACAGAATAACTTTCAACGAGATTACTAAGAATGCGGTTAAAGCATCATTAAAGGAAGCAAGAAAGATTGACATGAATCTTGTTGATGCACAGCAGTCAAGAAGAGTTCTTGACCGAATTGTTGGATATGGAATAAGTCCTTTGTTATGGGCTAAGATTAAAAGAGGACTTAGTGCTGGAAGAGTTCAGTCAGTTGCATTAAGAATTATATGTGACAGAGAGAATGAAATAGATGCATTTATTCCAGAAGAATACTGGACAATGGATGCAGTTCTTAATATCAAGGGAGAGAAGAAGCCTCTTGTTGCCAAGTTCTATGGTGATGAGAATGGAAAGATTGATATTAAGAATGCAGACCAGATGAATAAGATACTTGAAGAGGTTAAGAAAAGCAGCTTTAAAGTAGAAAGTATCAAGAAGGGTGAGAAGGTTAAAAAGTCACCTCTTCCATTTACAACAAGTACTTTGCAGCAGGAAGCAGCCAAGACGCTTAATATGTCAACCAAGAGAACTATGAATATAGCACAGCAGTTATATGAAGGTGTTGATATTAAGGGCAGGGGAACGATAGGTATAATTACTTACTTAAGAACTGATTCAACAAGAGTTGCTGATGAAGCCAAGGAGGCATCTAAGGAATATATAAGTGGTAATTATGGAGAAAAGTATCTCCTTGAGGAAAGAACATCCAAGAAAGATGATAAGAAGATTCAAGATGCGCATGAGGCAATACGACCTACAGATCTTACTCTTTCACCAGCTGTAGTTAAGGAATCTTTGCAGAGAGACCAGTTCAGATTATACCAGCTTATATGGAAAAGATTTGTTGCAAGCCAGATGGCACCAGCAGTGTATGAGACAACATCTGTTAAGATAGCGGCTGGTAAATACAGATTCTCAGTAGCAGCATCTAAGGTTGCATTTGATGGTTTTATGTCTGTATATAAGAATGATGATGATAATGAGGAGACGAATACACTTGCTAAAGGTCTTGACGAGGCATCGCAGCTTTCACTTGTGGATGTTAATGGAGTACAGCACTTTACACAGCCACCAGCACATTTTACTGAGGCATCACTTGTAAAGGCACTTGAGGAACAGGGAATAGGAAGACCAAGTACTTATGCGCCTACTATCTCAACAATAATTGCAAGACATTATGTTATTAAAGAGAATAAGAATCTGTATGTTTCTGAACTTGGTAATGCTGTTAATAATATTATGATGACAGCATTTCCTACGATTGTTGATGTCAAGTTCACTGCCAATATGGAATCTTTACTTGATGGTGTTGCAGAAGGAACAGTTGAGTGGAAAGAGATTATAAGGAATTTTTATCCGGATCTTAAAGAGGCAATTGATGAGGCAGAGAAAGAATTAGAGCATGTCAAGATAGAAGATGAAGTTACAGATGTCGTATGTGATAAGTGCGGAAGAAACATGGTTATCAAATACGGACCACATGGAAAGTTCCTTGGATGTCCAGGATTTCCAGAGTGTCATAATACTAAGCCTTATCTTGAAAAGATTGGTGTACCATGTCCTAAGTGTGGTAAAGATGTAATTCTTAAGAAGACTAAGAAGGGCAGAATGTTCTATGGCTGTGAAGGATATCCGGAGTGTGATTTTGTATCATGGCAGAAGCCATCTGCTAAAAAATGCCCAAAATGTGGCGGATATATGATAGAGAAAGGCAGCAAGCTTGTGTGTGCAGATGAGACATGTGGATATGTTGAAGAAAAGCCACAGGAAAGCAAGTAAGCAGGCTGTTTTATAGAATGGGGGATTTACAATGAGCGTCCAGCTTCTTGATAAGACTAGGAAAATCAACAAGCTGCTCCACAATAACCATTCAGTCAGGGTTGAGTTTAATGATATATGTGAAGTGTTAAGCTCAATACTTGAATCTAATATTCTGGTTATAAGCCAGAAGGGAAAGGTTCTTGGAGCAGGTTATTATGAAGGCATAGACAGGATTAATGAATTGATAGCTACAGATGTAGGCGGATTTGTTGATTCTATGTTTAATGAAAGATTACTGGGAGTTCTTTCTACTAAGGAGAATGTTAATCTTCTTACTCTTGGATTTACCAATGGTAATGAAAGAAAGTTCACAGCGTTAATATCGCCTGTGGATATAGGAGGAGAGAGACTCGGGACACTTTTTATGTATAGGTGTGAGAGAGACTATGAAATTGATGATATTATTCTTAGTGAGTACGGAACAACTGTTGTCGGTCTTGAAATGATGAATTCTGTTAATAAGGAGAATGCAGAAGATGAGCAGAAGAAGAAGCTTGTAAAGTCTGCAATCAATACGTTGTCTTCTTCTGAACTTCAGGCAATTAAAGCTGTTTTTGATGAAATGGATGGCTCTGATGGACTGCTTGTTGCCAGCCGTATTGCAGATAAAACAGGAATCACAAGATCTGTTATTGTGAATGCATTGAAAAAGTTTGACAGTGCAGGAGTGATTTCAACTAAATCATCAGGAATGAAGGGAACAAGAATTAAGGTACTTAATGAAGTTGTCTTTGATGAAATAAAAAAGCTTGATGTATAAAGCTGTACAATGTATAATTAATATAGCTTACGGAGTGAGTTGTGTGAAGGATGGATCCAATTTTTATTGGGTCCATTTTGCTTTGTTTGTCGAAAATTGCTAAAAAAATCTTGTTTTTTCGGCATTATAATTTATAATGGTACTTAGTGTTTTTATGTTCTCGTATTATGCATATACGGAATATTAAGTGGATTTAATAAGAAAGGAAGATTGATATGGGCTCAGGAGCTTTTGGTTATGTGAATTTACTAAAGTCGGCAGCAGATGCGAGCTGGACAAGAGAAGAGGTTCTTACTAATAATATTGCCAATGTTGATACACCTAATTATAAGAGACAGGATGTTGAGTTTCAGTCATATCTTGCTAATGCATTGCAGCGCTCAGGCGACAGTGCTTCATCTCTGACACAGAGAGTTAATAATGTTAATTATAATGACCTTGCTATAAGGACTTATACGGATAACAGTACACTTTCTTACCGCAAGGATGGTAATAATGTGGATCTGTCTACAGAGAATGTAGAGCTGGCAGCAGAGCAGATTAATTATAATGCGCTTATAGACAGCATGAATAATGAATTCTCTAGATTTAAAGCAGTTATTAAGTAGATGTGTATATAGAATCAGAATTTGAAAGGAGATATACCTTATGTCAATGTTTACAGCATTTAATGTTAGTGCATCAGGTATGACAGCACAGCAGTTAAGAACAGATGTTATATCAGAAAATATTGCAAATGCGGATACAACAAGAACAAGTGATGGAACACCTTATGTAAGAAAGGCTGTTGTATTCACTGAGAAGACAATGACTGGTACAGCACTTGGAAAGTCAGCATATGGTTCATATGGAACAGGTGCTTATTCAACATTTTCAGATGCATTAAGACTTGCTAATGGAGGCGTTGTGGGAAGCGGGGTCAAGGTTACATCTGTATATGAGGATACATCAACGGATATGGAGAGAGTATATGATCCGTCACATCCAGATGCAGATGAGAATGGATATGTTACATACCCTAATGTTAATATTGTTCAGGAAATGACAGACCTTATTGATGCATCACGTTCTTATGAGGCTAATATATCAGCATTTAATGCGAGTAAGTCGATGGCATCCAAAGGGTTGTCTATTGGTTCAACAACGTAATGATTTTGTTTAAGGAATAGGAGAATATATATGGATTTGACTAGCGCGATTGGAACACTTGGCAGTGATTATGTCAATAAAGTTACTTCGGCTATGAAGGACAATGCGGCTCTTAATAATGTGAGTAATAAGGACACTGATACTACATTTGACGCAATATATGATTCAGTGTCAGGACTTTTGAGCAGTACCAATTCGTATGTGCAGAGAGCCCAGCAGGCCGAGATTGATTATGCACTTGGTAATATGACTAATACTCATGAACTGGGAGTGTATCAGCAGGAGGCTAATATTGCGCTTCAGTATACTGTCGCAATAAGAGATAAGGCATTGGAGGCCTATAACTCTATTATGAATATGTCAATGTAAATAGGGGTTTTTTATGTTAGATAGATTGAAACAGATTCCAGCAAGGCTTCTTGAAATATGGAAGAGCTGGAGCAGGAATCAGAAGATAATAATTGTGAGTGCGACTGTTGTGTTTATTGCCGCTGTAATTGTTATTGCGTATGTTCTTTCAAGACCAACGTATGAAGAACTTACACAATGCGAAGATTACAATGAGATGAATACAGTCACAACTCTTCTTTCAGACAATAATTATGCATATGAGATTGATAATATGACTGTTAAGGTTAAGAAGCAGGATCTTACTAATGCAAAGATGCTTATTGCATCTAATGATATCAAGCCATCAGGATATTCTCTTGAGGATGCTCTTAACAGCAGTCTTACAACAACAGAATCTGATAAGAATAAGAAGTATGCCAAGTATCTTGAAACTAAGTTCGCTAATGATATAGGCTCACTTGATGGAGTTAAGTCAGCGTCTGTTACAGTACATCTTGCAGATGACAGCAATTCGTTCTATGCGACTAAGAAAGATACTACTGTTGCGGTTACTCTTGATACTAATAAGACTGTTGGAGATGATACAGCTGAGAGTATTGCGGTATTTCTTGCGACAGCAGTTGGTAATGATAATACTAACGGAATAACGATTATAGATACAACAGGAAAGACTATGTTTAATGGAGCAGATAATTCCGGCTCTGTATCTAATATTTCATATTCAAGCAAGTTGAAGTATAAGTCACAGATTGAGAATACGGTTGCGGCCGGAGTCAAGAATACAGCACTTTCAACATCTTTGTTTAATGATGCTACTGTTGCACTTAATCTTGATCTTGACTGGGATACTGTTAATAAGATTGCAACTGAATATAAGGCTCAGGAGGGAAGAGAAGAAGGATTATATGATACTTCTTATGAACTTCAGTCTGTAGGAACTAATGGAGCAAGTGGAACACCTGGTACAACAAGTAATGGTGAAAGTGGAACAACATATGATCTTACGGATGGAACATCAAGTTCTTCTACTTATACTGTTAAGCAGTATCAGTATCTTCCAGACCAGCTTGTTACAACAACTAATTCTGAACCTGGCAAGATTGTATATGACAGCTCTACAATGGCAGTTACTCTTATTAAGAATGTTGTATATAATGAGGATGACTGCAAGAAGCTGGGATATCTTGACAATATGACATGGGATGAATTCAAGGCACAGAATGCAGATCCTGTACAGGTTGATGTAAGTTCTGACTGGATTAATATGTTTTCTAGTGCAACAGGTATATCTACAGCTAATATAACTGTTCTTGCATATAATGTGCCATATTTTACAGATTCAACTAAGACAAGTATTCTTAGCAGGGCTTCGTTCTGGGTACAGATCGCACTTACGGTTGCTATTCTTGGAATTCTTGTATTTATTGTGCTTAGAAGTGCAAGACCTCTTACAGTTGAGGAGAAAGAGCCTGAACTTTCAGTTGAAGAAATGCTGGCATCTACTAAGGAGAACCAGCCTACAGTTGATGAAATTGATTTACAGGAAAAGTCAGAAACAAGAAAAGCAATCGAGAAATTCGTGGACGAGAATCCGGAGGCAGTTGCTTTGCTGCTTAGAAACTGGCTTAATGATGACTGGTGATAATTATTACTTTTTAATATACATTGGATAGGAGATGATACATATGCCAAAGCCGGTGGTTAATGGTGACAGAGAGATGGATGGTGTAGAAAAGGCAGCAACTCTGCTGATTGCACTTGGGCCAGAAAAGTCTGCACAGATATTTAAACATTTGAAAGAAGAAGAGATAGAACAGCTGACACTGGAAATTGCCAATACAAGCAGTGTATCGCCACAGACTAAGGAACGGGTTCTTAATGAGTTCTATGAGATATGTCTGGCACAGCAGTATATTGCTGAAGGAGGTATTTCTTATGCCAAGGAACTTCTTGAGAAGGCTCTTGGAGAAGAGAAGGCTAAGGATGTTATTGGAAAGCTTACTGCAAGCCTTCAGGTACGTCCATTTGAATTCATAAGAAAGACTGATTCAACACAGCTTCTTAACTTCATACAGGATGAGCACCCTCAGACAATTGCATTGATTCTTTCTTATCTTCCGGCAGTACAGGCATCTAATGTGGTATCTGCGCTTCCACCAGAAAAGCAGGCAGATGTTGCAAAACGTATTGCTATGATGGACAGAACTTCACCGGATGTTATCAAACAGGTGGAGAAGGTTCTTGAAAGAAAGCTTGCATCTTTAGTTAACCAGGATTACACAATTGTTGGTGGTGTGGATGCAATTGTAGAGATTCTTAATTCTGTTGACAGAGGAACAGAAAAGCATATTATGGAAACTCTTGAAGTTGAAGAACCAGAGCTTGCAGATGAGATCCGCAAGAAGATGTTTGTATTTGAGGATATTCTTTCACTTGATAACAGAGCTATACAGAGAGTACTCAGAGATGTTGATAATCATGACCTTGCACTTGCACTTAAGGGTGCAACAGAAGAGGTTCAGAATGTTATTCTTAATAACCTTTCATCACGTCTTGCTTCTATGATAAAGGAAGATATGGAATATATGGGTCCTGTTCGTATGAAGGATGTTGAAGATGCTCAGCAGAAGATTGTTAATATAATCAGAAAGCTTGAGGATTCAGCTGAAATTGTTATATCACGAGGCGGAGGTGACGAGATAATTGTCTAATCTGTTAAAAAGAGGTACAACAATTAATAAAGATGAGAGGGTTATAGATTATAACGATATTATAAGGCAGAAGCTGCAGGCAGTTATGAATTCAAAGCAGGGAACTATGGATGCTGATGGATTTATCAACGGACTTCATGCTGATGTGGTAGAAGAGCTTATATCTGATGATGCGGCAGATGCTCTTACTAATGAATCATCTGATATGTCTGCCAGCCAGGATGCAGCAGCAACTCTTGAACAGATTAATGAACAGGTTCAGCAGATAATTAACGATGCCAATGAACAGGCAGAACGGATAATATCAGATGCTCATAATGATGCGGACAGAATATCGGAAGAGGCCAGACAGAATGGCTACTACGAAGGATGCTCCAAGGCAGAGGAAGAAGTTAATAACAGAATAAATGAGCTTGAACAGGAGTACGAAGCAAAGAAGCAGCAGCTTGAGCAGGAGTATTCACAGATGAAAGAGGCTGTTGAACCTGAACTGGTTAATGCTATTGTAGAGGTGTTCAGAAAGGTTACACATGTTGTTTCAGAGGATAATCATGATATAATTCTGCATCTTATCAATGATGTTATGCACAATGCAGAAGGATGCAAGGATTTTACTATTAAGGTTTCACCAGATGATTACCGCTTTCTTGTGAATAATCAGGGAAAGATATATTGTGCAATGTCGAAAGAGGTTAATATTGATATTGTTGAAGATATGGGTATGGAAAGAAATCAGTGCATGATTGAAACTAATACAGGAATATTTAACTGTGGTCTTGATGTAGAACTTGATAATCTTATTAAGAATATTAAACTTTTAAGCTGTGTGCAATAACGACATAAGAGTACGGATGGATTTAAGGAGGATGTAATGTCAGTGATTAATACAAATAAATATTTATCATTAACAGAGAAATCTTTCTATAAAAAGCTGGGTAAAGTTACTAAGATAGTAGGACTTACAATTGAATCTGTAGGTCCGGACGCGAGACTTAATGACCTGTGCCGTATTATTTCTTCTGATAACAGCCAGGAGTTGTATGCAGAGGTTGTTGGATTTAATGATAATAATGTTTTGCTTATGCCATTCGATGTTGTTGACGGCATTGGACCCGGATGCATAGTGGAGAATATGGAAAAGCCTCTGTCTGTAAGTGTTGGATATGACATACTCGGACATACGCTTGATGGTCTGGGAAATCCTACTGATGGTTCAGAGCTTGCGCTTACAGAGGAATATCCGGTAGATGCAGCACCGCCTGATCCGATGGACAGAGAGATAATAAGTCAGGTTCTTCCACTTGGAGTTAAGGCTGTGGATGGACTTCTGACAGTTGGCAAGGGACAGAGAATTGGTATATTTGCCGGCAGTGGTGTTGGAAAGAGTACACTGTTAGGCATGTTTGCAAGAAATACCAAAGCTGATATTAATGTTATTGCTCTTATAGGAGAGCGGGGACGAGAGGTAAGGGAGTTCGTTGAAAGGGATCTTGGACCAGAAGGCATGAAGAGAAGTGTGCTTGTTGTAGCAACTTCTGACAAGCCGGCGCTTATAAGAAATAAGGCAGCCAAGACTGCAACCGCCATTGCTGAGTATTTTAGGGATCAGGGTAAGGATGTTCTTCTTATGATGGACTCTCTTACAAGATTTTCTATGGCGCAGAGGGAAATTGGACTGGCTTCTGGAGAACCTCCGGTTACCAGAGGATATCCACCAAGTGTATATAGTGAGATGCCAAAACTGCTTGAAAGAGCGGGCATGTCTGATAAAGGATCTATAACTGGTCTGTACACTGTACTTGTAGATGGTGATGATTTTAATGAACCGATTACGGATACGGCAAGAAGTATTCTTGACGGACATATTATGCTTTCAAGAAAGCTGGGGCAGAAGAATCATTATCCTGCTATTGATGTACTGCAGAGTATATCAAGATGCATGAGCCAGATAGTTGATAAGAAGCATAAGCAGATGGCAGGAAGGCTTAAGAATGTGCTTGCTACTTATAATGAGGCGGAAGATCTGATTAATATTGGAGCATATAAGAATGGTTCTAATAAGAATATAGATTATGCAATATATAAGATAGATGCTGTTAATAAGTTTCTTATGCAGCAGACAGATGAAAAGTTTGATTTTGAAGATGAGGTTTCCCAGTTAGAGGAGCTGTTTTCTGACTACGAAGCATTTGAAAATGGAACGCTTCAGCTTACTGAAGGTGTAAGAGGACAGAGTGGTGGAAGACCACAGGTCAGACAGCAGAGACGATAGTGGAGGCAGATAATGGCTAAATTCATATACAGTATGCAGAATGTTCTTAATATTAAGGAACGACTGGAAACTCAGGCTAAAACTGAATATGCTGAGATGAATAACAGGCTTTCAATTGAGGAAGATACGATGAGAAGGCTTGTTGGAAGGCTTAATTCGTATGAGATGCAGGCTAAGAAAGCAACTACGGATAAGCTCGATATTGCCGAAATGATACGATGTAATAATGCTATAAAGCTGTTGAAGGATCAGATGACACAGCAGGCAGTCAGAATAAGGATTGCAGAGAAAAATGTTGATGCTGCCATGCAGAAGCTTACAGAGGCTGTTCAGGACAGGAAAATTCACGAAAAGCTGAAAGAGAAAGCATTTGAACAATTTAAATCAGAACTTAATGCACAGGAAATGAAAGAGATAGACGAAACGGTAAGTTTTAATTATAATAACAGAGATGACTAATCAATGTTTGGAGAAAAACGGATATGGCTAAGAAGAAAGATGTTAATGTTGAAGATTTAGATGAAGAATCAGGAAAGGGCGGAAAGTTTGTAAGCATACTTGTCGCTGTTCTTATAATTGCTATATGGCTTGTTATATTTGCTCTTCTTATTAAGATGAATGTGGGTGGAATTGGAAGTATGTTAAGACCGTTCCTTAAGAATGTTCCGGTGGTTAATCAGATTCTGCCGGAGCCTACTGATGAAGAGGTAAGAGAGGAAACAGGATATAATTATAAGAATCTGTCGGAGGCTGTTGACCGAATTAAGGAACTGGAAGCTCAGCTTGCGCAGTACACAGATTCAGGAGATGCTTCATCACAGACTATAGCGGAGCTTAAAGCAGAGATAGCAAGGCTTAAGGTATTTGAAGAAAATGCACAGTATTATCAGGAGCTAAAAGACAAGTTTGATGAAGAAGTTGTTTATACTGATAATGCTCCTGATATATCTAATTATAAAACATGGTATGAAAGCATAGATCCAGAGAATGCTGCAAAGTTATATGAGCAGGTTGTTAAAGATCTTGAATATTCACAGAAAGTTAAAGACTGGGCTGAAACATATTCTAAGATGGATGCGGCTAATGCTGCTGCAATATTGGAAGAAATGACAGGAGATACAGATCTTGTATCTGATATTCTTCTGTGTATGACATCTAAGCAGAGAGCTGCTATCCTTGCAGAGATGGATCCGGTGTATGCTGCAAAACTTACTGTAATAATGTATCCGAAGAAGGGTTAAGTATGTAGGACTTCTTTCCGATATATGTATATGATTAGGTGAAGTGTAACCTGATACAACATAAGGAAAGGAGGACTAACATGGTAAGTTCAGCTATTTCAGGAACATTTTCTAATATGATTCAGGGAACATCAAGGCAGGATAACCAGACGATTACGGATGGAACTTCGGCAGTGGATTTTTCTAAGGTTATGGACAGATCTCTTGAAAAGAATAATTCTGGAGCTTCGGCAGGCAGCTTTACTGAAAAGGTAGCACCTTCGGTTAAGAAATCTGATGCAGAAGTTAATATCGGTAACCAGGATTCATCTAAGATACAGAATTCATCCAAAACACAGAACACCGCTAAGGCTGATAGAGATACGGCAGATTCTTTGAAGAATGATATCAGTGATGGTGTTACGAAGATAAAGGATAAGATAAAAGAAACACTTGATGTATCTGATGAAGATATTGAAAATGCAATGGAACAATTAGGATTAACAATGGTTGATCTTCTTGATCCACAGAAACTGACAGATCTTGTTGTGATGTTAAATGGAGGCGGTGATTCACTTAGCTTTCTGACTGATGCAGATGCTTTACTTGCACTGGATACTATTCTTGATACTCAGACAGCTGTTACACAACAGCTTATGACTGATTATGATATCAGTCCTGAAGATTTTAAAGATGTTATCAACAGTGAGGCTGGTAGTTTAGTGGAGTCTATGAATTATGCAGCTGATGATGGCACTGATGATGCTGTTAAGTCTTTTGAAGATGATACTCAGCCAGAAAACCAGTATATGGATGATGAGAGTGTTAATGATGTTATAGCGTCAAAGCTTAAGGTAAAGACAGAAGGCAGTTCTTCAGATAATAAAGAAGATAATGATTCTCATGCGTTTCTTTCTAATGAACATTCAGATGGCATAGAACAGATTACTGCTGATATGTCACAGAGCATCCAGAAGACTTTTAGTGAAGTTGTTGGTGATGTAAGTAATGTTAATCAGGCTGATATTGTCAGACAGGTTGTGGAACAGATAAAGCTGACAACTGGACAGCAGATGCAGAGCATAGAGGTAATGCTTAATCCAGAGAACCTTGGAAAGGTACATGTCACAGTTACAGCAAGAGAAGGCGTTGTTACGGCACAGCTTACAGCCCAGAATGAACAGGTTAAGGCTGCGCTTGAGAACCAGATGACAGCTTTGAAAGAACATTTTAACAATCAGGGCATCAAGGTTGAGGCGGTTGAGATAACTATTGAAAGTCATGGGTTTGAGGCAGAACAGAACCTTGAGGGAAATGATTCTAATCAGGCAGGACAGGAACGGAAAACCTCGAGAAAGCTTGATTTAAGCAGTCTGGAAGGGCTGGAAGAATCTGAGATGACAGATCAGGAAATCAGGGCAAGGGATGCTATTGTTAATGGTGACAGCAGTGTTGAGTATTCAGCATAATGTTATGAGCATTAATTATTATCAGGAGAAAGGAGAAAAACATGGCAAGTACTATTGGAGCATGGTCCTACGTAAAGTCAGATGGTTCATTATCGACAAAGGATGATGTTAATGCAAGTGTAAGCTCTACGGGAAAGAATACTAATACATCAAGTAGCAAGACAACTCTTGATGTTGATCAGTTCCTGCAGCTTATGGTAGCTGAGATGCAGAACCAGGATCCGCTTGAACCGACTGATAATACAGATTATATGGCACAGTTAGCTACATTTACGCAGGTAGAAGCGACTAAAGAGATGAACACTAATACTCTTCAGGGCATGGCTTCTGATCTTGTAGGTAAGCAGGTTATAATGATTACTAATCAGAATAGTGACGGATTTATTGGTGGAACTGTCGATTACTGGGAAAATATTAATGGAACTGTATATCTTGGAATTGGTGGCAAGCTGTATGATATTGCGGATCTGGATACTGTTATGGATAAGTCATATTTCGATAAATGGAATAAGACTGATTCATCAACATCAACAGATGCATCTGGCAAGACAGATGAAAAAAATGGCACTGAATCAAAGGATGATACAAAAACTGAGGAGTAAGCTGTTATGATGAATAATATGATTAATGGAAACATTACTTCTATTGAACAGATGACAGATATTATTGACAGAAATAATTCTAAAAATAATGTCCAAAAGACTTATGATGGAAAAACTTTTGCCGATATATATAATCAGAAGCGTTCGATTGAAGAGGTTATTTCCGACAGCAATATTAAAACATCCACAGGATTGAAGTTTTCTAAGCATGCTGGACAGCGGCTTGATGAAAGGGATATCCAGTTATCAGATGAACAGATGATGAGGCTTGAGGAAGGAACCGAAAAAGCAATATTGAAAGGAATCAAGGAATCTCTCGTTATAGTTGATGATCTTTCTTTTATAGTTAATACAAAGAACAGAACAGTCATTACAGCGATGGATCAGAATAACAATGAAGACAATATCTACACAAATATTGATGGAGCGGTAATTATATAGCTGGACCGAAAGGAAGCAATTGGTTCCTGACTGACTGAAGGAACCGGGCTCGTCAATATGGTGTCATCAGGATATTTGACTTATAATTATTAACGGAGGAATAATATTATGATGAGATCAATGTACTCTGCTGTGTCAGGACTTAAGACACATCAGACAAGAATGGACGTTATTGGTAACAATATCGCCAATGTTAATACTGTGGCCTATAAGTCACAGTCAATGACTTTTACAGAAGTATTTTATCAGACAACACAGACTGCATCAGGCCCTAATGCCGAGACAGGCAAGGGTGGTACTAACGCAATGCAGATTGGTCTTGGTTCATCTGTTGGATCAATATCTACAGCAGTATCTACTGAAGGTGCTGCAGAGAGAACAGATAATCCATATGACCTTAAAATTTCAGGAGATGCATTCTTTATTGTAAGTAATGCTGGTAATACATATTTTACAAGAGCTGGTAATTTCAAGGTTGATGAATCAGGAGCTCTTGTAACATCAGGCGGTGCCAATGTTATGGGATGGCAGGTTGATGAGAACGGAAAGACTGTTAAGGATGTAGTTTCAAAGCTTTATATAAACAGTCCTGAATTTACTTATACATCACCTGAAAGAACATCAGCAGTTAATTTTACTGGTAATATTAATGCAGGCTCTAAGGATACTATTACTACAACGCTTGAATTTTATGACAGTGTTGGTAATTCATATCAGGCAACAGTTAATATTAAATATGCAGGTGTTCAGGGAGATAATACCCAGTATACAATGGAACCGGTTTCTGTATCAAAGAATGGAAATCCTACAGACCTCACATTTACTGTGTCAGGACCATTATCTTTTAATACGCTTACAGGTCTTGCAGACCAGTCTAATGCGGAGATTAAACTTACATTTTCTAATGATGCAACATTATCACAGACAAAGGAAAATGTTGATCTTAGAACTATTGGAGAAAGTGAGACAAGCCCTGTTCTGACTCTTGATGCTTCTGGAATTACTATGTTTGCTGACAAGACATCTATTAAAGGCGACAGGGGTATTGGAACAGATAAAGCTGGCGCAGGTAAGGCTGTCGGTAAGATGACATCTGTTGGTATTGATAATTCTGGTTATATTGTTGCAAGTTATAGTAATGGTGATACAAGAAATATAGGACAGATAGCTGTAACAACATTTTCTAATCCGGAAGGTCTTGAGAAAGTCGGAGATAATCTGTATTCGGCAACTCTTAACTCAGGAACTTTTGATGGAATTGGAGAAGATATTTCAACAACAGATGGTTCTATTTCATCTGGAGTGCTTGAAATGTCTAATGTTGATCTTTCATCAGAATTTACTAATATGATAACTACACAGAGAGGTTATCAGGCTAATTCAAGAATTATAACTGTTTCGGATACTCTTCTTGAGGAACTTATTAATCTTAAGAGATAATGTCTGAATCGATAAAGCGCCTCGGAATGATGAATTTCGGGGCGTTATTGTATTTTTTAATAAGTAGTTGTTGCAATAATTGTTTATAAGTGTTTTAATATATATAGTTGATTTTAATGGGGGTACTATACCTTATCTAGTATCAGGAGGTCTTATGATTGATGTTACAAGGCTTAACGGAAAGCATTTTGTGCTTAATGCAGAATTGATTGAGGTTATGGAGGAAACACCTGATACAGTAATCACTCTGACTACTGGACACAAGTATCTTGTTAAGGAAAGCGTTGATGAGGTGCTTGAGAAGGTCTATACATACAAGAATAGGATTATTAATGGTCCTGTTAATGAATCACAGGATTCACTTTGATCAGGAAAAGTAATTATTTTTATTATAGAAGAACATAAGATTTTGGAAGGGGCAACATATGGATTTAGCAACAATTTTAGGATTGGTAATAGGATTTGCCATGGTAGTGCTTGGTATTATTACTAGTACTGCGAATCCGACAGTGGCAGGAATTATAGATGCGTTCGTTGATATTCCGTCTATAGCCGTCACGATTGGTGGTTCTATAGCGGGATTGCTTGCATCATATACATTTAAGACATTCCTTGGACACCTTAAGGGATTCAGCATTGCAATGAAAGATCCTAAGCTTGATAACGGGGCTGTTATTGCTAAGATTATTGAATTATCTAATACAGCCAGAAAAGAAGGCCTTCTTGCACTTGAGGATATAGCTCAGGGGCTTGATGATGAATTTATGAAAAAGGGAATTCTTCTTATTGTTGATGGTACAGAGCCTGAACTTGTAAGAGGTATTCTTGAGACAGAACTTGTTAATCTTGATACGAGACATAAGAGTACTATTGGATTCTTTGATAACTGGGCAGCACTTGCTCCTGCATGGGGAATGATCGGTACTCTGCTTGGTCTTGTTAATATGTTAAAGAATCTTTCTGATTCTGCGGCAATCGGACCTAATATGGCGGTTGCTCTTCTTACAACTTTATATGGATCACTTATAGCTAACTGGATCTGTGTTCCTATTTCTAACAAGCTGAAGCTTCAGAATAATGATGAATATCAGCTTAAGGAAATAGTAATTGAAGGACTGCTTTCTATTCAGGCGGGAGAGAATCCAAGAGTTATTGAAGAAAAGCTTAAGTCATTTCTTGCTCCTTCAGCAAGAACTTCTTTATCTGATAATGGAGGAGGTGAAGGCTGATGGCAAAGCAGAGAACAGAGGATGCACCACCAGCGGCCCTCTGGAAAGATACGTTTTCAGATCTTATGAATCTGCTCTTATGTTTCTTCGTTCTTATGTTTGCTATGTCAACTGTTGATTCGGAAAAGTTTGAGGAGATAGCAGCTTCTCTTTCATCAAGCTTTAGTGTACTTCCTTCAGGAGGTTCAGCTTTATCGAAAGAAGGAATTCTTGTCAGCAGTGGAGCTAGCCAGCTTAATGACCTTAGTACATATTATAACAATATGGGACTTAATACTGATGGAGATATGTCACAGGAAGTACAGTCTGCTTATGAAGAAGTAGAGCAGGAAGGACTTGAACAGTCTGAGAGTATGGCAGAGAATATCCAGAAGAATCTTAGCCAGACAGGAGCTGCTGATCAGGTAGAGGTAACTGCGTATAGCAAGTATGTTATGCTTAATGTAAGCGGAGGTATCCTGTTTGATTCGGGAAAGGCTGAGCTTACTCCTGAAGCTAGAACTTTACTGGATAAGGTGGGCGATTCCATATACGAATATGATGATAATATTATTACAATAGAAGGTCACACAGATAATGTTCCGATTAAGACAGCACAGTATCCTAATAATATGATGCTTTCTTTATACAGAGCATACAGTGTTTTTGATTTCTTTGTATCAGAAAAGGGATTTTCAGACCAGAGTATGACTTCTTCAGGAAGAGGTGATGCAGTTCCGATTGCAACTAATGATACTCCGGAAGGCAGAGCCCAGAACAGAAGAGTTGAGATAAAGATATACAATGCTATTAACAGCTGACAGGAGGATTATTCATGAAGAAGAGTATGATAAATGTAATAACACTTGCACTTGTACTTATTAATCTTGTACTTACAGTGCTTCTTACATTTTCATTGGTTTCAACTAATAAGAAGACTAATTCCCTTATAACCAAGGTTGCAGAGATAATTGATCTAGATGTTGGAGGAGGAACTACAGGAAGTTCATCTAAGGGAAACGGAAGTATTGAAGATATTAAATATGTTGACGTTAAGAATAATGATGATACAGATATAATTGTTTCTTTTGTTGATGGAGGTAAGACAAGGTATGCTGTTCTTACTGTTTCAATTGGACTTGATTCTAAGGCTAAGGATTACAGTACAGTATCAACATCAATTGATAATGGAATGAAGGTTATTGTTAATAAGATTACTAATGAGGCTTCTAAGTATACTTATAGCACAATAAGTAACAACAAAACTACTATGGAAGCTGATCTTCTAAAAGAGTTCCAGGAACTTTTTAAAACAGAAACTATTGAGTCTGTACTTGTTAATATGGTTATTCAGTAATTGATATAGAATACAGGTAAGGAGGTGAGGAAGATGGGAGAGGTACTTTCACAAAGTGAAATTGATAACCTCTTGAAAGCATTAAGCAGCGGTGAATTAGATGTTGACGAGATGAAGAACAATGATGAGAAGCAGATTAAGAATTATGACTTTGCCAGACCATCAAAGTTTTCTAAAGAACATTTAAGAACGCTTGAGATTATATTTGAACATTTTGGAAGACTTCTTGCGACTAATCTTCCCGCTTATCTTAGAAAGTCAGTGAGTGTGGATGTCGTTAACTCGGAAGTTGTTATATATTCAGAGTTTTCAAATGCTCTTTCTAATCCTGTACTTCTTGGGGTTGTTGCTATGCAGCCGCTTGCAGGTAATATTATAATGGAGATGGCATCTAATCTGGGTTTTGCTATTGTTGACAGACTTCTTGGTGGTGCCGGTAATTCCCTTGATAAAGAAAGAGATTTTTCGGAAATAGAGCTTACTATACTTGAGAGAATCTTTTCTGTATGTGTCGGACTCATGGAAGAACCATGGGAGAATGTAGTCAAGGTTAATCCAAGACTGGAAAGAATTGAAACTAATTCGCAGTTCGCACAGATAATATCACCAAGTGAGACAATAGCGATTGTCACTATTAATCTTAAAATTGGTGAAGTGGAGGGGCTTATGAACATATGTCTTCCATATGCAACGCTTGAACCGGTAATGGACAAGCTTAATACTAAATATTGGTTTGCCAATATGCAGGAAAAGGATTCTAACACATATGAGGAAGCTATTGAGACTATAATTGATAAAGCTGTGATTCCTATCAAGGCAGTACTTGGTACATCCAAGATAAATGTTTCTGATTTTGTTAATTTACAGGTTGGAGATGTTATAAGAATTAATAAAAAGGTAGATCAGGAACTGGATGTTTATGTAGGCAATATTAAGAAGTTTATGGCACTTCCAGGATACCATGATGATAAATATGCAGTAAGGGTTACAGAGGTAATCAGAGAGGAGAGTGAGCAATAATGGATGGAATGTTATCCCAGGATGAGATAAATGCACTCCTTAGCGGAATGAATGCGGGAGGAGATGATATACCAGATACAGCAGCCACAACAGCAACTGCTGTTGATGATACTAATAAGGATGCAGGATTCACTCTTACGGAATCAGAAAAAGATGCAGTAGGAGAGATATCTAATATCAGCATGGGAACAGCAGCTACAACGCTTAGCTCGCTTCTTTCACAAAAGGTTAATATAACAACTCCTAAGGTTGAGGTTGCAACATGGGATGATTTATCAAGAAAATATGACAGACCATGTGTAATGATGCAGATTTCTTATAAAGAAGGTCTTGCGGGCAATAATGTCTTAATCCTTAAGGAAAATGATGTTAAGATAATTACAGATCTTATGATGGGTGGAACAGGAGTTGCTAATCCTGATGAACCATTAACAGAACTTCATCTTAGTGCGATAGGAGAAGCTATGAACCAGATGATGGGTTCAGCAGCTACATCACTTTCATCAATGTTTAACAGAAAGATAGATATAAGTCCTCCTATTGCTAATCTTATTGAAACATACAATGAACAGGATGAGGATATGCCTAAGTTTCTTAGTAATTCATTTGTTATGGTTGCTTTTAAAATGCAGATTGGAGATCTTATTGATAGTGAGATTATGCAGCTGTATCCTAAGGAATTTGCACAGGAGCTGCTTAATATGTTTATGCCATCATCAGATAGTACAGCAGATACCAAGACTGAACCTGTAACACAGCCGGAGGCTCAGTCACAGCAGCAACCTGTACAGCAGGAAATACCGCAGATGTCAGCACAGCCGGCACAGCAGCAGGCACCTGTGAATCCGAGCCAGCAGATGGCTCAGGGGATGCCAATGCAGAATATGGGCATGCCAATGCAGGGAATGCCATATGGCTATGGAATGCCAATGCAGAACATGGGCGCACCAATGCAGCCGGTTCAGGATGTTAATGTTGCTCCAGCAGCATTTCAGCCATTTGCATCAGACGTTAATCCTCTTTCACAGAAAGAGAATATTGATCTGATTATGGATGTTCCTTTGGAAGTAACTGTTGAACTTGGACGAACAACAAAATCTATTAAAGACATTCTGGAATTTGCACCAGGAACAATTGTTGAGCTTAATAAGATAGCCGGTGAATCTGTTGATGTACTTGTAAATGGCAAGTATGTTGCCAAGGGTGAAGTGGTAGTTATTGAGGAGAGCTTTGGTGTTCGTATTACAGAGATTATCAAGTAAATATAACATATTTCTAAAAATTGTAAAAAATAGTAGGAAAATTGTAAATTATGTTGTATAATGTGTTTGAATGATTTTTGTGAAAAATTTGATTTTCGGATAGGAGAATGTATATGGCAAAGAATATTTTGATTTGTGATGATGCAGCATTCATGAGAATGATGATTAAGGATATTCTCACAAAGAATGGATATAATGTAGCAGGAGAAGCTGAAAATGGACAGAAAGCTGTTGAAAAATATGCAGAGCTTAAGCCAGATCTTGTTCTTATGGATATTACAATGCCTGAGATGGATGGAATTGAGGCATTAAAGAAGATTAAGGCAGCAGATCCTTCAGCATCAGTTATTATGTGTTCGGCTATGGGACAGCAGGCTATGGTTATAGAGTCAATCCAGTCAGGAGCTAAGGACTTTATTGTTAAGCCATTCCAGGCAGACAGAGTAATAGAAGCTGTACAGAAAGTTGTTGGCTGATAATGATTTTATTAAGTGTTTTAAATAGTAGATGGGAAGCGTTTGCACAATTGCTTACGCTTCTCGTTGTTTTTATATTTGTTTTGGCGCTTACATATTTTGCTACCAGGTGGGCTGGTAATCTGCAGAAGAATAAGATGTCTGGAAGTAATATCCAGATTCTTGAGACAATGAGAGTGACTAACAGCAAGTATATTCAGATTATTAAGATAGGCAAGAAGTGTTTTGCAATTGCTGTTTGCAAGGATACTATTACTTATCTGTGCGAGCTGGATGAGGATGACCTCATATATGCATCAGAATCAAGAAAGATTGATACAGAAGGTTTTAAAAATATACTTGAAAAGTTCAAGAAAGACAAACCGGATAATTAGTTAGGCGGGACAGAAGTTATGATACGGTGGATATGGAAACACAGAAAGATGATTGCTGGAATATCATTGAGCATAGGCGCTTTTCTTGCGATGGTAACGTTATTTGCAGGAAGGGTAATGGCTGCTGACGAGACAGAGACATCAGGCAATAGTCTTATCAATATTGGTATTTCAACAGGAGATGGTAATGATATGGCAAGCGTTTTACAGATGCTGCTTGTTCTTACTGTTATTTCACTTGCTCCATCTATTCTTATCATGCTTACGTCGTTTACACGTATTGTTATAGTGCTTCATTTTACAAGAGCTGCTATAGGAACACAGACTGTGCCACCTAATCAGGTTATCATTGGTTTGTCTTTATTTTTGACCTGTTTTGTCATGGCACCGACATTTACACAGATATATGACAGTGCACTGAAGCCGTTATCTAATAATGAAATATCGATTGAGGAAGCGTATGAAACAGGAGTTAAGCCTTTAAGAACTTTTATGCTTAAGCAGACTTCAACGAAGGACCTTGATACGTTTCTTAAGATTGCAGGATATGAAGAAGGCTCTATATCATCTGAAGATGATATTTCAATGACAGTGTTAATTCCGTCATTTATTATAAGTGAGCTTAGAATTGCGTTTATTATAGGATTCCTGATATATATTCCATTTATTATTATTGATATGGTTGTTTCATCAACGCTTATGTCCATGGGTATGATGATGCTCCCGCCAACGACAATTTCAGCACCTTTCAAGATTCTGCTTTTTGTCATGGCTGACGGATGGAATCTTATCATTGGTAATCTTGTTGCTACATTTAAGTAAGAAAGCGAGGATTAGTATGGACGCTGGACAGGTTGTTACAATTGCACGACAGACAATATGGGTTATAGTTAAGACTTCAGTGCCGCTTCTTCTTGTGTCTATGATAGTTGGATTGATAGTAAGTTTATTCCAGACTCTGACATCGATTCAGGAACAGACACTGACATTCGTTCCCAAACTGATTGCTATTATGATAGCTCTTATGATTATGGGAAACTGGCTTCTTAATGAAATTGTATCATTTATGCAGATGCTTTGGGGAAGCTTTAGTCAATATGTGTGAATGCAGGGATAGTATGTTATGAATTTTACGTTTGCTTTGGAACAATTTGAATTATTCGTTTTGATTTTAATAAGGCTGGCATCTTTTGTATTTGCTGCGCCTTTTTTTAATATGGCTAATGTTCCACAGAGGGTTAAGATTGGATTTTCTTTCTGCCTGACAATTCTGGTATATTCATTGTTTCCTGATATGTCTGTTGAATATAATGGAATGATTGAATATGCGATAATTGTTGTTCAGGAAGTTATTGTCGGGATAATGCTTGGACTTATATCCTCGTTGTGTGTACAGATTATTATGTTTGCTGGTAAGATAATTGATATGGATATAGGTATATCAATGGCACAGCTGTATGATCCGACAACAAGGATGCAGGTAGGAATAATGGGTAATTTCTATTATTATATGATGATGCTCCTTCTTATAATATCAGGGATGCATCAATATCTTGTTGCTGCAATTGTTGAGACTTATAAGGTTATACCTATTGGAGGCGTTAAGTTTTCGGCGAGTATTTATACAACAATTATTGGCTTTATGTCAGATTATTTTATTATTGGCTTCAGAATAGCACTTCCTGTATTTGCGTCTATTCTTATGCTCAACTGCGTTCTTGCTATTCTTGCGAGGATAGCTCCGCAGATGAATATGTTTGTTGTTGGTATGCAGCTTAAGATTTTTACAGGTATTTTTGTTATTTTGTTTACAATATCAATGATTCCATCTATTTCTAATTTTATATTAGATGAGATTGAAAAATTATTTGCTATGCTGGTAAGGGGTATGAGTTAGTGCAGGATATAATGCTTAGGATGAACCTTCAGCTTTTTGCCAAGGATGGACCGGGCGGAGAAAAGACCGAGCCGGCAACCAGTAAAAAGCTTACTGATATAAGAAAAGAAGGTCAGGTTGCAAAGAGTAAAGAAATTATCACGGCAGTGTCACTGCTGGCACTTTTTATTATTCTTAAAGTGTATGTAGGCGGAATAGGCACCAAGCTGATTGATTCTTTTAAAACTATATATGGTCTTATGGAAAAGGTTATCAATGACAGTGCACAAGGAGTGAGTATTAATATGGCGTCAAGTATAGTGAGACAGTCATTCATGCTTATTCTTAATGTTATTGTACCGGTTCTTATTATTGCGGTTATAATAGCTATTCTTGGAAATATGCTGCAGCAGAGCTGGATGGTAACAGCTAAACCACTTGCACCGAAAGCAAGTAAAATAAGTCCTATTAATGGATTTAAGAGACTTTTTTCTATAAGACAGCTTTTTGAATTGCTTAAATCAATAGCTATGATTATTATCATAGGTGTTCTTGTGTATAGTTCTGTTAAGAAGAATATGAATATTCTTCTTACTTTTTATGACGTTACATTATATACGGCACTGTCCTCAATTGGCAATATTATTATTAATCTTGGAATACAGATAAGTGCTGTTTTTCTTGTTGTTGGATTTGTGGATCTTGTTTATCAGAGGCATAAGTTTAAGACTGATAACATGATGACTAAACAGGAAGTTAAAGATGAATTTAAGAACGCTGAAGGAGATCCTCAGGTTAAGGGACAGATCAGGCGAAGAATGCAGGAAGTATCAAGACGGCGAATGATGCAGCAGCTTCCAGAAGCCGATGTTGTAATTACTAACCCTACACATTTTGCGGTTGCGTTAAAGTATGAGCCTAATTCAGGAAGAGCTCCTGTTGTTATTGCCAAGGGCGCAGATTACCTTGCGTTCCAGATAAGAGATAAGGCTAAAGAATATAATATTTCTATTGTTGAGAATAAACCTCTTGCCAGAATTATATACCACAATGTTGATATTGGCATGGAAATTCCGCCAGAATTATATTATGCAGTGGCTGAAATTCTTGCATCTGTTTTACGCGCAAATAATAGATAATAGTTGAATTATGTGATATAATTTTTTCTGAATAAATAATGAATATAATTAATGGAAAGGAGAGGAATAATGAAGATTAAGAAAAATGACCTGTTTATTGGTGTATATCTTATGGCAGCAGTTTTATTCTTCATTATTTCTATTCCTTCATGGCTGCTTGATATTCTGCTTGCGCTTAATATTCTGGTAGCACTTGTTATTCTGTTTAATTCGCTTTTTGCAAAAGAAGTGCTTGATATGGCATCTTTCCCTACGATGCTGTTGTTTACAACTATTTTTAGAATCTCTCTTAATGTATCGTCTACCAAGCTTATATTGAAAAATGGTGATGCCGGTAAGGTTGTTGATACATTTGGAAAGTTTGTTGGTGGAGGTAATCTGGTAATAGGTATTATTATCTTTATAATACTTATTATTGTACAGTTTGTTGTTATTAATAAAGGTTCTGAACGAGTTGCAGAGGTAACAGCAAGATTTACACTTGATGCCATGGCTGGTAAACAGATGGCCATTGATTCAGACCTTAATACAGGTGCAATAACTGATAAAGAAGCAGCAGAGAGAAGAAAGAAGCTTCAGCAGGAGAACAGTTTCTTCGGTTCTATGGATGGTGCTACCAAGTATGTAAAGGGAGATGCTACCGCAGGTCTTATTATTACAGGTATCAACCTTGTAGGTGGTATCGTAATGGGTATGATATATGGCGGATTAAGTATTAATGATGCTCTTTCAAAGTACACGATTCTTACGATTGGTGATGGTCTTTGTTCACAGATACCATCGCTTCTGATTTCTCTGTCAACAGGTATCCTTGTTACTAAGGCATCAAGTGATGGCGAACTTGGCGATGAGCTTGTAGGACAGTTGTTCTCAATGGACAGGGTGCTTATCATGGTTGGTATAGCACTTTCTGTATTGGGATTGCTTACACCTCTTCCATGGTATATATTTGTTCCATTGGGTGCAGCACTTATATTTTACGGAAGAAAGCTTGGAACTAAAGCTGGGGAGGCGAAGATTGAGGAGAGTGCTGAGCAGGAAGAAAATGAGGCACAGGAAATCAGGAAGCCAGAAAATGTTGTTTCCCTGCTGAATGTAGATCCTATTGAACTGGAATTCGGATATGGTATTATTCCGCTTGCAGATGTTAATCAGGGAGGAGATCTTCTTGACAGGGTTGTAATGATAAGAAGACAGATTGCACTTGAACTGGGAGCGGTTGTTCCTATTATCAGATTAAGAGATAATATCCAGCTTAATCCTAATCAGTATGTTATTAAGATTAAGGGAATCCAGGTAAGCGAAGGAGAGATTTTATTTGACCATTATATGGCTATGAATCCTGGATATGTTGAAGAGGAGATAACAGGTATACCTACATTTGAACCATCATTCCATCTTCCGGCAATATGGATAACGGAAAGCCAGAGAGAGAGGGCAGAATCACTTGGTTATACAGTTGTTGACCCTCCTTCTATAATTGCTACACATCTTACAGAGGTTATAAGACAGCATATTGCAGAGCTTCTTACAAGACAGGATGTGCAGAATCTTATTAATAATATTAAGGATAATAATACAACTCTTATTGATGAGCTTGTTCCTAAGCTTATGGGAGTTGGTGAGATACAGAAGGTTCTTCAGAATCTTCTGGAAGAGGGAATATCTATAAGGGATCTTGTTACTATATTTGAGACTCTTGCTGATCATGCGGCAGTTACAAGAGATCCGGATATTCTTACAGAATATGTCCGTCAGGGACTTAAGAGAGCTATATCGAGTAAGTATTTCCCTATAGGGGAAGTTACTAATGTTGTAACAGTAGACCCAGGAATTGAGCAGGAGATCATGAATTCTGTTAAGAATACAGAACAGGGATCATATCTGGCACTTGATCCAGACAGAAGTAAGAAGATTGTTGAGTCATTGGGCAATGAACTTAAGAAACTTGAGGATATGGGAAAGAATCCTATTGTTATAACTTCTCCTATTGTGAGAATGTATTTCAGAAAGCTCGCAAAGGATTACTACAAAGATATAATTGTGATTTCATATAATGAGGTGGAATCTAATGTTGAATTACAGTCAGTTGGGATGGTGACAGCATAATGATAGTTAAGAAATTTCAGGCAGAAACAGAGACAGAAGCTATATTAAAGGCCAAGGAAGAACTTGGAAGTGGTGCTGTTGTCCTTAATGTTAAAACGCTTAAGCAAAGAGGAATCTTCAGACTTTTTAAGAAGGATGTAGTCGAAGTGACGGCTGCATTAGAGGAAAAGGAATTCGTTAACGGAATTAATAATAAGAAGCCAACATTCTCTAATAAAGCAAAGGAGAATGGCGATAATCCACAGGCTGCTAATGCATCTGCTGCTAAGCAGTCATCAATTAATCTTGTTGCAGATGAAAAGATTGATATTAATTCAAGTTCTGCTAATATTGAGAAAAAGCTGGATTCATTACATTCGCTGCTTGAGAATCAGATTGGCAATAAGAATTCTTCAAACAGACAGCCACAGGTAAAGGAAGCTGCAAATGAAACTGCAGCTACACAGGAAGATGGCAGAAAGATAGTTAAAGAAAGAGAAAATGCCAACTTCAAATTCCTTCAGCTCATATATAAGAAGATGGTTGATAATGAGGTGGATGCCAAGTATGCAGATGAAATTATAGGCGATATTGAAGCTTCTTTAAAGAAGGAGTCTAATATTGACAGCATACTTGCTGCTGTTTATCAGAAAATAATATTAAAGCTTGGTGAACCAAGAACCATAAAGCAGACAGATAAGCCAAAGGTTATCTTTTTTATTGGTCCTACAGGCGTTGGAAAGACAACAACAATTGCCAAGATTGCATCGCATTTCAAACTTGAAAAGTATACAAAGGTCGCTTTTATAACATCTG
>CAMDYG010000004.1 GCA_945910225.1 uncultured Eubacterium sp.
CGAGGGCAGACTGGGCGTTTAGTCCAAGCAGTAAGGTTGATTTGATTGTACAGAAGGCAATCATTGATAAGCAGTATGATATCATGCAGTTAAATCTCACTTTATTCAAATATACTAATGAGATATTGGGAGTATAAAATAGACATCTATGAAACTCAAGAGTCTAAGAGCAGGAGGATGCAATAACTAAATTTCGAGAGTTGTGTCAGCCAGAAGTAGGATTTTCAGATAATCATAATAAATGCTGGTTTTATCTTATAACATTTTATTTGCATAACATGGGATATGAGATAAAAGAATTTCCAAGGATACTAGAAAGACCTCCTGTAGAGCCTGCAGATTTTACTTATGGAGATATCAGAAATAGAATAACTGCTGAAGGAAATGATGATAAAGGTACTGTAAGATATGCCACTAGAAGACAGTTCGTTGCAAATCTTACCTTTATTCAGAAGTCAAATCATATTGAAATAGATAGTACAGTAGATCAAAAATTTATTAAAGAAAAAAAGAAATTTTGTTGAACTAGATTACTCACAAATATGTTTTGGTTATGTTACCAACGAAATTATAACAACTTATAGAAAACAAATGCAGTGTTTTAGACACGCTACAGATAGTGCCATAGCAGAGAGAAAAAGATTCACAGAAGCTCAGAAGAATTTCTTAGTTGATTATGGTTTGACAATAGTAAAAGTTATAAATGCTTTAGCAAAATAAAATGAGAATGTCGGTACAATGTTGTACTGGCATTTTTGATTTTAAAGTGTCGCTTCCCTGGCGACCAAGAAAGAAGTCTTCTGCGATATACTAACATTGTAACGAGGAAGAATCAACAACGGAGAGGTTCCGGGAATAGGAGGAGCTATGTACGGAGCAATATTAGGTGATATTATTGGAAGTCCATTTGAGTTTGATAGAGGAACTAAGACAAAGGATTTTGAACTGTTTACAAAAGGTTGTCAGTTTACGGATGATTCTGTAATGACAGTTGCGATCGCAGAGGCTTTAATTGCGGTAGGTCCGGATGCTACAAAGGAAGAAATTGAGGAGGCTGTGACAGCAAATATGCAGGACTGGGGAAAGCGATATCCTCATGCCGGATATGGCGGAAGATTTCGCTATTGGCTCGAAGCTCCAAGCCCGAAGCCATATAACAGTTATGGAAATGGTTCTGCAATGCGAGTATCTGCGGTTGGCTGGCTTTATCCTACTTTAGAGAAAACCAGGGAGGTGGCAGCTTACACAGCCGAAGTAACACATAACCATCCGGAAGGTATCAAAGGAGCAGAGGCTACAGCAAGCTGTATTTTTTTGGCAAGGCATGGGGTGAATAAGGATGGCATCAAAGAGTATGTAATCAAAGAGTTTGGATATGATTTGAATCGTACATTGGATGAAATAAGACCGACTTATCATCATGTGGAAAGTTGTCAGCAAACGGTTCCGGAAGCAATCATTGCGTTTCTGGAGTCTGAAAATTTCGAGGATGCAGTAAGAAATGCAGTCTCACTTGGCGGTGACACGGATACCCTCGCAGCCATAACAGGAAGTATCGCAGAAGCATTTTATGATATGTCAGCGATTTTACGGGCAGAATGCAGAAACCGGGTAAGTGAGGATATCTTACATGTGATGCAGTTATTTGATGAAACCATTGGCAGGAGAGTATATCATTCAGATGAAAATGAAGATTTATCCGGAAATGCTGCCATTGAGACCGCTATACATCAGATGTATGCGAAAGATGACGAGGATAGCTTTCTGTTTTTGCTGACGATGCTATGTTCAAGAATGAAAAGTAAAGGTCATGTATTGGTGCCTTTTGTTACGGTGGGGGAAGAAATGTTTTCTGATTTGGATGTGTATAATCTCAAGGAAGGAGACATACTTACACTGGATCACGATGTCAGATTACACATGGATACCGTGACAGAAGGAAAGGATGAAGAATGGTTTTATTTTTTCACAGGGGAAGAGGAATCAAGGCGAAAACAGTGTGGAAATGTTATCATGTCAATTCCTTTATATGAAATGATGGAGATTGCGTACAAAAGTGATAAGGTACAGGGACTGGTTATTAATCCATTCGGAAAATATGTGCGATTATCGAAGGAACTTTTAGGTTTTATATTAAAGGAATTTAAAGAAAATTGGCAAGAAGATTAGGAGGAATTGCTATGGAACGAACAATCAGAGTAACAGGTAAAGGAAATTTGTCAGTTAAGCCGGATACGGTCAGACTGGTTATGACGATGGAAGGAATGAAGGAAGAGTATGATGCGGCATTGGCAGAGTCCGCTCATATGACAGAAGATCTGAAGCAAATGTTTTCGGACTTAGGATTTGATCGTGAAGATATTAAGACCTTGAACTTTAATGTAAGTGCTGAGTATGAGAGTTATCAGGCAAAGGACAAAAGCTGGAAAAGAAGATTTGAAGGATATAAATATGTGCATCGAATGAAGATCGAATTTCCTGCTGATAATAACAGACTGGGTAAGGTATTATATAAACTTGGGCATTCCCCGGTCAGACCGGAGTTTCGTATAGAATATACAGTAGCGGAGCCGGAGAAGTGCAAAAACGAGCTGCTTAAAAATGCAGTAACAGACGCAAAAGCAAAGGCAGATGTACTTTCCAAAGCATCAGGAGTAAGTCTGGGAGAGATTATTACAATAGATTATTCCTGGGCGGAAATAGACTTTGTATCAAGACCAATGGACAAACTGATGTTGGAGGAATGTTGTGTCAGGAGCTGTGAGCCGGATGAAGCTTATGATATTGACATTAACCCGGATGATATAGATGTGACAGACAATGTTACGGTTGTGTGGGGAATACATTAATGATAGATATAGGATAGAAGAGTAGTGAGAAATTGCTACTCTTTTTATTTATATAATAAAATAAAAGACACCTTAATTGGTGTCTTTGTTTGCATATGTAATACACATCTGTTCTAATAAATCGAAATTGCAACATCTCTGTTTTATGCGTAAATCAGCAGGTGTTAATTTTTCATCTTCTGTGTGAAATATTTTATACACACTATTACTTTTGGTCATAATTATCGACTTCATATCTTTTATACATTTATACTGATTTTGTAAAAGTGTTTTATATTCTTTATCTTCTTCGTCATCAAATTTAAAATCAATAACGCATTCTTGTGGAACGGGAATGATTTTGTTAAAATTAATAACTCCATATTTTCCACTATCTATTTTATGAAAATCTTTCATATTTTTCATAGCTTTATGTTTTGCTTTAGGAGAAGAGAGTGGAATAAAGTAGGTGAAACCTGTGATTTTTAGCACCGTGCCAATGTAAGGTCGTTTTTCTTCTTTATTTTTTAAGATTCTTGGTTCTTTTGCTCTTAAATATTCAATATATTCTTTTTTAACTTACATATCTTCATCATTCTTCTCCAATGTATAATACAAAAGGAGCTAGTAAACCAGCTCCTTTATTTTAATTCCTTTTTTTATGGTGTAGGCTCACATGCTATTTTAATTTCCCTCTTATGTTGGTGGGGAATCACAACGCTATTTTGATGTTTCTCTTTTGGTGGAAACTCACCGCTATTAGAAATCATTTGATTTCTTGTTTATATTTATTATATACAATTCGGAGAAAAAGAGAATTGTTAATATTTGACAAAAAACATAGATAATTTGTGCAAGATTACTAATTGTTGTAATTCTCTTACAATATTTCTCCAATAATCAAATCTTCCACGAACATTTTCTTTTACTCTCTATTTTATTATTCTCTTTTTATAAGTTAATTTTAGAATTTTCTAGTTGAGTGAAACACACACTCAAGTACATTACTGAATTCCGAAATCGCAATGTACACTATGCATTATAAGCGAATGTCATACTAAGGCAATGACTCACTTATAGGATGGGTATTTCGTTGGGGATTGCTCTCTTATATAGATATTCTCTATACATGACCTTTCATTTCTATATATGGTAAACATTATAAATGTAGAGTACCGTCCTGCTCGTTGCCCGTTGTTAATGATACTTAGACACCTAGACAGTTTTATAAAGTATATCCTCAAATTGGTTCGACAGTGTCGAACGAATTTAAATTACCAGATTTTGGGAAAAGTTCGACAGTTTCGAACGAATTTGTCACAGATCCAGATGTTTTAGTTAATAACTTGTCTTTTTCTCATATTCGAGAAATTATGGTATTAAATGATGCGTTTGAACGATTTTTTTATGAAACAGAGTGTATAAAATGCAACTGGAATGTAAGAGAACTCCGCAGACAGATAAAAACTAATAAAATCAGAGAAGAGAGATGTACAGTTATGTATGTCTCTCTTTTTTGATATTCAAAAATCGTAAGAAGTGTTACACTTTTATAAAGTGTATCTAGTTATACACCTTTTTGAAAAAACATTAAGTAAATATAGTGTTATTAGCCATGCTGGAACGGATTTTTATGAATTCGGGTGTCACAGATAAATATGAAAAAGGAAGATTACTAAAGGGTAAATTATGCAGCAACAGAGGTTATTAAGCCTTATTAGACAGGCGATAGAAGATTATAATATGATACAGGAAGGAGATAAGATTGCTGTAGGGGTATCAGGAGGCAAAGATTCACTGACATTGTTATATGCAATGAATATACTTAACAGGTTTTATCCGAAGAAGTTTGAATTATATGCAATAACCTGTAATGTTGGCTTTGAGGGAATGGATTTTACGGGTGTGAGGCAGTTCTGTGAGGGCATGAATGTTCCGTATGAACAGGTGGATACAAAGATTGCCAGAATTGTGTTTGAGGATAATAAAGATGAAAGACCCTGCTCTTTGTGTGCAAAGCTTAGAAAGGGAGCTATGTATAAAAGATTGGGGCAGCTTGGAATTAATAAGATTGCATATGCTCACAATAAGGATGATTTTATAGAAACAGCGTTTATGTCTCTTATATATGAGGGGAGATTTTATGCATTTCCACCTGTCACATATCTGCCAGAGGCAGGAGTGACTGTCATACGGCCAATGATGTATGTACCAGAGAGGGGTGTTGCTAATTTTGTATCCAATCAGGGAATTAAGGTTGTCAAGAATACCTGCCCGGTTGATGGCTCTACTAAGAGAGAGTATGCAAAGCAGCTTATGGAGCAGATTAATAAAGACAATCCAGGGGCAAAGGACAGGATTATGCATGCTATTGTTAATGGAAGATTTGAAGACTGGCCTTAATTATTATGAATAACTGTTGATATATTTTGAATAAAGTGGTACTATAATATGTATATTATTTATAAGGAGAAAAGAGGATGAGAAGATTTTATGAAAGTAATAATAATAAGGGGTATCAGGAAGTAGTAGATAAAGAAGCAGAACTTAATTTAATAGGTTTTGATCTAATAAGACTTGAGCCGGGTGAACACGCATTATATGAATCAGGTGAATATGAGATTGGTCTGGTTATTTTACAGGGAAGATGCAGTGTTAAGGTTGATGATGCAACATTTGACAAGCTTGGGGCAAGAAGAAGTGTGTTTGACGGCAAGCCAACAACTGTTTATGTTCCTAGAGATTCCAAGTATGAAGTTAAAGCAACTGGCAGCATGATGCTTGAAATTGGTGTATGTAAAGTGAAGGCCAGAAAGAAATATGAAGCATTTGTAATAGATGCAGGAGATGTTACTACAGAGCATAGGGGCAAGCTCAACTGGCAGAGAGATGTTAATGATATTATTACATCAAAATACGAAGGCAGGGTAGATAGAATTGTTCTTGGTGAAACATACAGTATGCCAGGACAGTGGTCAAGCTATCCGTCACATAAGCATGATACAGATAATCTTCCATTTGAGGTGAATATGGAAGAAATTTACCACTTTAAGGTTAACCCAGGTCAGGGGTTTGGTATTCAGGTAATGTACAATGATGATATGACATTAAGAGAAAGTTATATTATAAGAAATGGTGATAGTGTTGCAATAAAGAATGGCTATCATCCAGTAGCTGCAGCACCAGGATATCAGGTATATTATCTCTGGGTAATGGCGGGCGCTGATACAAGACAGCTGACACCTTGTGATGATCCTAAGCATGCATGGGTAAAAGCAGTTGAGAAGATGGTATAATTCAGATAAAAGTAACAATATATTAAAGATAAAATATGAGAGAGAGAAACCAATGAAGAATTTAATTAAAAGAACGCTGGTAATGTTATGTTTTGCGCTGGCATTAACTGGCTGTAAGAAGAAACAAGAGATTACACCAGAGGATATAGAACTTCAGGAACTTATGGGAACACAACCAGATGCTGAGAATCCGGATAGTGATGGTGATGGTCTTACAGATGAGGATGAAAAAAAGCTTGGAACTGATCCTAATAAAGCTGATACAGACGGGGATGGAATATATGATGGCTTAGAAGTAAGACTGGGTCTTGATCCGCTTAAAGCCAAGTCAGATGGAAAGACAAAGGATGGCGAACGCAAGTTTGAGGAGAAGTATTCATGTAATGATGCAGATCTTTCTGTTAGCGGTGATTATAAGGTTAGTGACATTGTATTTCAGGAGAGCGAGGGTGTATTTAATATTCCTATAGCAGTATCACCTGTATATGAGATATACATGGAGGATCAGAAATTCGATTCAGCTACTATTAAGTTCGATTATAAAGCCAGTAAGAATGAAGAAGTCGGTGTTTATCAGTACCTGGATGATGGAAGTTACACGCTTGTAGAGAGTGGAACAGAAGCTGAACTTGAACATTTTTCAAGATATTTTCTTGGAAGACTTATAGAGGAAAAAGGCGAATTTAAACCTAAGCTTGACATAGCACTTGTTATAGATAATTCAGGTTCTATGTATAAAGAAGAATTATGTGAGGGAAGTGCTGAGAATGATGTGGATTTTAAGAGAGTGGATATGGCAAAATCTCTTATAGACAAGGCTGCATCGACAACAAGATTTAGTTTATACACATTTACGCATGATATTACTAAGGTTACAGATCTTACATCTGATAAGGATGCGCTGAAAAGTGCTGCTGACTCAATAAAAGAGAATTTGCCTAAATTTAATGGAACAGCGTCTAATAATGCTGTATATAAGGCAGTGTCAGATTTTCAAAGTGATACGGCTAAAAAGCATTATGTAATTCTGCTTTCTGACGGATATGATACAGAGGGCTTATTTGACTGGAACAGAAGTACAGATGAGGTTGTAAGTGCTGCAGCTAAAAAGAATACTGTAATAATATGTATAGGTCTTGGAAATGAGATAGACGTTGAACATCTTACAGAGCTTGCGACTAGAACGGGAGGATTTTACAGATATGCCCGTTCTGCAGAGGATTTGGAAAATCTGTATGAGCAGATAGATACTGTACTTAATAATAATTATGTTGATATGGACAATGATGGCAAATTGGACAGTATTCTGCTTGCAGATTCTGGATTTAATATTGAAACTGACACATTGCCATTTAATAATTTCCGTGTTAAAGATTCAAAAGGAGTATACATAAGTGGACAGTGTTATGGAATAGCTTCTCTTACACAGTTATATTATCTTGGAAAACTTCCTTTCAGTTATGGAGAAGTGGCAAAACATCAGTATGGAAGTATGCCATGGTCAGGAAAGCTGTCTGCAAAAGCATACAGCTTTGATGATTCAAGTTTCTTTAAGAAAAATGGGGATTATACTAGTAATTCGGACGCTCTGAATAATTATGGGGATTATAAAGAATTGTTTGAAGTATTAGCAAAACCAGCTGAGGACAAATGGGATGTTGTTGATGGAAAGGCTGTGTTTAAGTCAGACATAAAAGAAGTATTGGAAAAGTGTAATCTGGTTGAGATATATACAATTGACGAAAAAGGTACTCTGAATGGTAAAAAGTTTAAGAAGGTGGAATTCTTTAGATTTAATCTCGAAAATGCTGATCCGGAAACAGAAGAAGATAAGTCTATGTATGATACTCTGCTGGCTATTAATAATTTCTTCGCAAGTCAGACATCAGAAGGTAATGACAAATTTTATTTCAGTACATCAGCATCAGCAGATAATTCAAAGGTAATGAAAAAGCTTATAGAGAATCTTTCGGCTGGAATACCTTTAATTGTATATGGTGAATCTCATGCAATTAATGCAGTATCATTATATCGTGATTTGAATAATCCGGATGAATATAAACTGTATTGTTATGATAATAACCATAGGGATGAATTAAAAGTTCTTACTATTAAGCGTATCAAGACATCTTTCATAAAGGATGGTGCAACTGCATTTACATGTGATTACGCGTATAGAATCTATGATACAGATGGTGTATTTACAAAGGCAGGAAAAGAAATTAATGTTAATTTCGACTTTGCAAGAGGATTAAAATAATATTGGCATAAATATAAAGGCTGCTTCATGAAATGTGAAAAGGTATTTCATGAAGCAGCTTTTGCTTTATAGATGAAAAATATCTCTGGCAGATACAGGAATAATAATTAATGTAAAACATAAAATTTCATTGATATTATATAAATGCGGGCGTATAATACAATAAATGGTTTGTTATTTATTTAACATGAACGTGGGGGTATTAATATGACAGCAGAGCAGGTAGTGGCGGTAATTATTTTCATTTCTATGTTTGTCTTTATAGTGCTTGATAAGTTTGAGAGACATTATGTTACACTTGGATGCGGAGCACTTACATTGATTGCGGTATTTGGTATTATAATGCACTCTCCAGGAGCAATAATGAATACGCTTAATATCAGAAGCATATTTACTGTGGGATTCTGGTATCAGTCAGGTGCAGCAGAGGAAGCTGTGACAGGGATTAACTGGTCAACCATTATATTTATTGCAGGAATGATGATTATGGTTGAGGTTATGGCTGATGCGGGATTTTTCCAGTGGCTGTGTATGCTTCTGGCTAAGATTGTGCATTATCGGACAAGGGCATTGTTTATTACGTTTATGATTATGTCTTTCGGACTGGCTATGTTTATAGACAGTATAACTGTAATTCTTTTTCTTGCAGCAGTGTCTATTGAATTGGCGAAACTGCTAAAGTTCAATCCGGTGCCTATGATTTTATCTGAAATTTTCTGCGCTAATCTTGGCGGTTCTGCCACTATGTGTGGAGATCCACCTAATATTATTATAGGTACATCACTTAATTTTTCTTTTTCAACTTTTATAACTCATACGGGACTAATTGCTGCAATCAGTCTTGTGTTTGTTGTAGTATATTTTCTTATAGCGTATAGAAAAGAACTGGCATCATCTCCGGATATTGATAAACTGGCAGCTACAATGCCGGCTCCATCAGAGGCAATCAAGAACAAAAAAGATTTTGTTATAAGCTGTATTATATTTATGTGTGCAGTTGTAATGTTGGTAACACATGCTTTGACGGGTCTTACAGTTGCAATTATTGGATTGATCATTGCTGTTGTATCTCTTATTGCGTCAGGAAAGAAGGCATTACATATTCTTAAGTCTATAGATTATAAGACACTTTTATTTTTTGTAGGACTTTTTATAGTTGTCGGTGGCCTTGAACAGACCGGAATATTAGAGGTTATTGCAGCATTTATAGGCAGAGTAAGTAAGGGAAATCTTAAACTGATGGTTGCAATTATCATTACAGTGTCTGCATTTGCAAGTGCTCTGATTGATAATATTCCATTTGCAGCAACAATGGTTCCTGTGATTAAGAGTCTTGCAGCAACTCAGGGAGTAGATTTGTCTGTACTTGCATGGGCACTTTCTATGGGAACTGATGTCGGTGGAAGTGCAACACCTATAGGAGCATCTGCTAATGTTGTTGGAACATCTGTGGCAGCAAAGAATGGATATATGATAGGCTGGGGTAAGTATTGCAGGACGGCAGTTCCGGCAACAATTATAGTTGTTCTTATATCTATGTTGTGTATATTTGTACGTTATTGTTAATTGAATAAGGAGGGGTCAGATGGGAAAACAGGTTATTATTTCTATAAGTCGTGAATATGGAAGTGGTGGACATGAGATTGCGAAGATTCTTGCTGAAAGATTGGGGATGGCATTTTATGACAGATCAATGCTTGATGAAATTGCCAAAGCAATGAATACAGACGTTGCGGAACTTCAGAAGTATGATGAGAAGCCAGCTAATCGGTTATTGTCCAGAAGAGTTGGAAATCATACTAATTCATTTGAGGAGATAATTGCACAGATCCAGTTTGATTATATACAGAAGAAAGCTGAAAGCGGAGAGTCATTTGTTGTGGTTGGAAGGTGCGCAGAGACAGTGTTAAGGGATTATGAATGTCTGATATCTGTATTTGTTACTGGAGACAGGGAGCAAAAGGTAAAAAGAGTAATGGAACAATATGATTTGTCAGAGGCAGAGGCATATGCAAAGATGAGAAGACATGACAGATCCAGAAAACAGTATCATAACAGATATTCTGATGCAAAATGGGGAGACTCAAGATATTATGATTTATGTATTAATAGTAGTCCATTAGGTATTGACAAGACTGTTAGTGTGTTGGAGAATTATGTAAAGCAAAGAATCAGTAGTTAGGAGATATTATGAAGTACACAATAGACACACACACCCACACGCTTGTCAGTGGGCATGCATATAATACTATAGATGAATGTGCCGCTTATGCAGCAGGTATAGGAGTTACACATCTTGCTATAACTGACCATGCACCTATGATGCCCGGGAGTGCAGGAATGTTGTACTTTTCTAACATGAAGATAATTCCGAGAGAAAAGTTCGGAGTAAAGATATATATGGGATGTGAAGTTAATATAATGAATTATGATGGAGATATTGACCTTAAGGAGTACGGACTAAGAGGTTGTGATGTTGTAATAGCAAGTCTTCACATTCCGTGTATTAAGCCGGGAAGTATAGAACAGAATACTAATGCATTAATTAAAGTAATGGATAATCCATATGTTAATATTATAGGACATCCAGATGATTCAAGATATCTGGTTGATTATGAAAAGCTGGTAAGAGCAGCTAAGGAGAAACATGTGCTGCTTGAACTTAATAATACATCACTTAATCCAGATGGACCAAGACAGGGAGCATATGAGAATGATGTGCAGATGCTTAATTGGTGTAAGGAGCTTGGGGTAAGCATATCTATAGGAAGTGATGCACATATTAAAGAAAGTATATGTGAATTCGACAGGGCATATAAGGTTATAGAAGATACTAATTTTCCAGAGGAACTTATTGTTAACAGTGATTACAGATTATATGAGTCATATATTGGACGCAGATAGCATCCGATATATGACTCATATTGTTACATACGATTATTTATTGCATTATATAGATTTCTTATTTCACCACAGCACCATTGATTATTCATAAATGTTTCACATACATCATTAAGTACTTCGCTATAGACAGGTGGAGTGGATTCTTTTGCTAGAAGATATGACAGAAGTTCAAATACAATGGGAGAGCGGAATACTTTGATGGTAAACTGTGTCTGGGAAGCAGATATCCTTACGCCGTGAGTAGCTGCATGATGATATATATCTGATATACGTGCTGTGTGTTCTTCGGCAAGTCCCCATGCAATCCATTGGAATAACAGATCTTTATTGATATAAGGAGAATCGAGCGTTTCCAATATGTTACGATATACATAGAAAGCAAAACGCTCACTTAATAAAACAGGATTTGTTTCCGGATGATATATTTTGCTTTTTCTGGCATAAGCGGATTTGATAATTTCAATATCATTAGTTGGTTCAATCCCTAATATTTCCCAATTATTCATTGTCATCCTCCGTATGAATATCTTTAAGCATCTGTCCAATAATGTCCTCTTCATCAAAGTGATTGCGGTTTATTGTATATTCAAGTAATAGCAGATCTTTGAAAACATTTTTCTTGGCACGTGCAATCTGTATAATATTATTACTTTCAAGAGCACGTGCAAATACAGATATTACGCTGATAATTTTTCTTTTGTATTCTTCGTCTGCCTGTGCATGTAAGCGCTGAGCCCATGCCATTATATTGCGGTTTTCTTCTTTATCTTTTTCAAGAACTATCTGATTCATCTGGTTATTCATTGTTGCCCGCTTATTTGCAATATCCGAATTGTTAAGGTGGGAATTCTTATTAAGAATTGTGCCTTCGATTTTATTATCACTATTTACGTCGCAGGCTTTGATTTCAAGTAAACCATTAATATCATATGTAAATGTGACTTCAATTGTTGTAGAACCATCTTCATCAGGTGTGACATCTATAGAGGAATGTCCCAGTGGAAGGTTGCTGTCAGCCATCATTTCTTCACCCTGATACACTTCAAAGCCTATTGTTTCCTGGCATGGTCTGAGTCCGCTATAAAAAGCTGACTTAGATATAGGAAGAATAGAATTCTTAGGGATAATGACACTCATATATATAGGCGAATTCTCACCATGATGAGTTCCAATGCCAAGAGAAAATGGGCATACATCGGTCATTACAATATCTCTTACATGTTCATCACGATTAATTATTCCGGTGAGAACACCTGTACCTAAAGCTACATAATTATCAATATCCTCATCACCTGTAATCTGCCTGTGGAAAAGAGCGGAAAGATATTTCTGGATGACAGGCATTTTGCAGCTTCCACCCACAAGAATAACATCTTCAATCTGTTCAATAGATATTTTGGCACCATTAAGGGCATCATTAATAATGCTTTTCATTCTTCCGAGAACTTAAGCGCATGCTTCAAGAAGATATTCGCTTGTATATACCAGATCATAAGATGTTCCCCTGATATTGACATGCATGTTTGCAGTATCCTCATGTGAGAGGAGTTTCTTAACATTTTCGGCAGTCCATATAATGTTTTGTTGTGACATATTATCAAGTGAGTTAAAATCTATGTTGTTACGTTCACAGAAATCAAGAGCAATCTCTTTGTCAAAATCTTTATCGCCAAGCTGGTTATCGCCAGCTACTGCAATAATCTCGATAATATTTTCAAAACAGTCAACAACAGATATATCAAGAGTTCCTCCACCAAAATCAACTACCATATATATGCCATCTGGGTGCTCTGAATGGGTTTTCCATTGGTAATATAAAACAGCGGCAGAAGGTTCATTTACAAGTCTTTTAAATGGAATTCCGGCTATCTGTGCAGCAAGCTTGGTTGCTTCGCGCTGGTTGTCATCAAAGTAGGCAGGAACAGAGATGATGGCTTCAGTTATCGGTTCACCGAGCTGTTCACTGGCATCTGAAACTAACTTTTTAAGTAAAAATGCGGATAAATCTTCTGACGAGTATTGTTTGTTTCCAAGTTTATATTGTGTAGAAGTTCCCATTGTGCGCTTGAATTCTGCGACAGTGAGGGCAGGATGGGAAACGCGTCTCTGACGTGCAGCCTCCCCTACAAGAATATTATAGCCGTCGTCGTTAAGGCTAATAACGCTGGGCGTAAGAATATTTCCAATGCTATTCTTTAATAATAGAGCCTTGTCATCTTTCCAGACAGCAACAAGACTGTTGGTTGTTCCTAAATCAATTCCAATAAGTGCTATATTAAATTCCCCCTCTTAATATAATCATGACGACATATGCCATATGTCTTTGGCTTAGAACCTCACAAGTTCAACAAGAAATACTGTAACACATGATGCTATTGCAACAGTTGTAAGACCTTTGCCTTTTAAAGCAAATATTACTGCAACAAGAAGTCCGGCAACTGCGCCAACCCACCAGCTGGTTGCATAGAATATTGCAGGAATTGTCATTGCTGTAAGAACCGCATAAGGTATGTAATAAAGAAATGAGCGGACAAAGCGGTTATTTATTTTTTTCTTAATTGCAATAAAAGGGATAACCCTGATAAGGTAGGTCGTGCCTGCAAGTATCAGCAGATATATAAAGAAACTAGTATTATTCATATATTCCTCCGGTAAAATTAATTATCACAATTATCAGCTTCATCAGATACCGGAAAAAATATTGATCCGATAATGGCGGCTGTAATAGCAACAATTGTTATTGTTATACCGCTTGAAATTCCAGATAGAAGCGGTATGTAGTAGAACAAACAGCTAAGTATCATAGCTATAATTACTACAATCAGGACAGGACGGGCCTTCTTCATTTCTGGAACAACTACGGCGACAAACATTCCGTATATTGCAAGGCTTAAAGCACTCATAAGTCGGTCAGGAAGGACATTTCCCAGTATAGCTCCAATAAATGTGCCAAGTGCCCAGCCGATATAAGGAAGAGTGGCAAGTCCGGCAAAAAAACTGCGCTTGATTTCATCTTCCTTAGTTGCAACTGCAAATATCTCGTCAGTTATAAGAAAACCTAGAAGCCAGCGGTATATCCCACGGAAGCGGCTGTCAGCTTTCTGTCCTATTGATATGGACATGAAGGAATATCTTATATTAATAGTAATCTGTGATATAAGCATCTGGATATACTGTCCGGGATGAATCATAATTCCAATTCCGGCAAACTGTCCTGCAGATGTTACTGTTGTCATTGATATAAGAACAGCCTGCCACCAGCTAAGACCAAAGGATACAGCCATTATGCCAAATGTAAAAGAAACTGACAGATAGCCAATGGCAATAGGGATACCAGCTATTAGTCCGCGTTTATAATTATTCATGTTAGTTATCTCCATGTATATGATATCAGACTTAATATAGTAAAGTCGTTTATATATTTTACCATATATTTGGAATAAAAGCACAATCATATGTTATAATATGGGGAAATATAGAAGTACACAGGGGCAGGTTATGAAGATAAGGGAATTAATAGCACAGGATAAGACTACATTGTCATTCGAGGTATTTCCACCTAAGAAGGATACGGATTTTGCTAATGTTGAAGAAGCTGCATTTGGTATAGCCGGGTTAAAGCCAAGCTATATGAGTGTTACATATGGGGCAGGCGGAAGCACGAAGGGACATACTATAAGGCTTGCGGGAGATATCCAGAAAAAGTTCAATGTTCCAGCAATAGCACATCTTACATGTGTGTGTGCGACTAGGGAGAGCATAGAACAGGCACTTTCACAGATGAAGGAAGCAGGAATTGAGAATATTCTTGCATTAAGGGGAGATGTTCCAAAAGATTTTGATGGAGATGCATTTACTGATTTTTCACATGCATCGGAGCTTGTAAAGTTAATTAAAGAGAATGGAGATTTCTGCGTGGGAGGTGCATGCTATCCTGAGGTTCATCCGGATTCAGCAAGTAAACAGGCAGATATTGAAGGTCTTAAGAAAAAGGTTGAGGCGGGATGTGAGTATCTTACAACACAGATGTTTTTCGATAATAATATATTTTTTAACTTTATGTACAGAGTAAGGGAGGCAGGAATAACAGTTCCTATAATTCCAGGAATTATGCCTATTACACGACAAGTTCAGGTGAAAAATGCTGTTAAATTGTCAGGCTGCAATGTACCTGAGAGATTTAAGAATATTGTTGACAGATTTGGTGATACAGAAGCTGCCATGAAACAGGCGGGAATTGCATATGCAACAGATCAGATAATAGATCTTGTTGCTAATGGGGTTAAGAATATACATGTATATTCGATGAATAAGCCAGAGGTAGCAATGGGAATCCAGAATAATCTTTCAGAGATAATGAAAATATAGAATTGTACACATTTATATGCAATTATTCATTATATTATGCATTGACATATAAGGCTGTCAGATATTAGAATTAGTCCGTTTGAGCCATAAAAGGCTTGTATACATTAATATTAATTAAGATAATGAGGAAGAAATGGACATGTTAGACAGTGATTTAGAAGTAATGAAGAAAGCAGCCTTTAATAAGGCAGATATATGTAATAACCATCTTGGCAAATATTTTGTAAGGGCAGTTATGGCAGGATTTTTTATTGTTGTTGCAACGATACTATCAAATGTTACGGCAGCAGTTTTATATCCGACATATCCACAGTTTGGAAAGCTGCTTGGCGCAATATTTTTCTCAATAGCAATAATTCTGGTGGTTTTCATTGGCGGAGAATTATTTACTGGAAATAATATGGTTATGGCAATGGGGGTATATACTAAGACCTGTAAGGTGTCTGATATGCTTAAGACATGGGTCGTAAGTTATATTGGTAATTTTGTTGGTTCATTTATACTTGGCGGACTGCTTGTGTTAAGCAATGCATCACATCAGCTTCTGGTTGATTATTATAATAGTTTTATATATACTAAATTATCAGCGACACCTATGGAGCTTTTTGTAAGAGGTGTTATGTGTAATTTCCTTGTGTGTCTTGCTGTATACACTGGAATGAAACTAAAAAGTGAAAGTGGTAAGATGATAATGATGTTCTGCATTATCACAGCATTTGTAATCGCAGGGTTTGAGCATTGCGTAGCCAATATGGGTACATTTACAATAGGATACCTGCTGCTTGGGAATATTGGAACAATGGCAGTAATAAAGAGCCAGATATTTGTAACACTTGGTAATATTGTTGGAGGCGCGGTACTTTTAACACTCCCATTAAAGTTAATGAGCGCAGAACACTAATTAGAAGGTTAAGTATTGGAGGAATCGGACATGTCACATATAAAGCTTGGAAGCCATGTGGGTATGGCAGGTAAGGAGATGTTTCTTGCATCAGCTAAGGAAGCTGTTTCTTATGGTGCGAATGTATTTATGTTATATACAGGGGCGCCACAGAATACAAGAAGAAAAGAGATAAGTGAGCTTAATATTGAAGCTGGCTGGAAGTATGCTAAGGAACATGGAATTGAAGAGATTATTGTTCATGCACCTTATATAATCAATCTTGCCAATACTGTTAAGCCAGAGACTTATGAGCTTGCAGTTGAATTTCTTGAAAAAGAGATTATTAGGACTGCTGCCATGGGAAGCCATATTATGGTGCTTCATCCGGGAAGTCATGTTAATGCAGGGGTTGAGGCAGGAATTGCACAGATTATCAATGGACTTAACACAGTACTTAATCAGAATGATGACGATGTGTATATCGCACTTGAGACAATGGCAGGCAAGGGAAGCGAAATAGGCAGAACATTTGAAGAAATAAAAGCAATATATGATGGCGTTGACAAGAAAGACAGATTGAGAGTGTGCTTTGATACGTGTCATGTTAATGATGCAGGTTACGATTTAGTAAATCATTATGACGAAGTATTTGCAGAATTTGACAGAGTAATTGGTCTTGACCAGATTGCGGTATTTCATATTAATGACAGCATGAATCCGCTTGGAGCACATAAGGACAGACATGCCAACATTGATAAGGGAAATATTGGGTATGAGACTCTTCACAGACTTGTCCATGATGAAAGATTCTTGAATGTTCCTAAGATTCTTGAGACTCCATGGGTAGCGGTTGAAGGAACTGATAAGAAAGAGCCTCCTTATAAGGAAGAGATTGCGTGGCTGCTTAAAGATTAATAAATGGTGTCAGACTGATTTGTGAGGTCTGGCACTTTTTTTATTGCTTGTGTTCTGCTAGAATGTAGAAAGATAAGTTGTGAAAGGCGGGATAGTATGTCAATACCAGCAAATGAAGCAAAATTAAGATTAATAGAGGGAAATAAAAGATTTATTAATGCATCAAACAATCCGGGAGATATTTCCCTAAAGAAAAGGATTGAAACATTAAAAAACGGGCAGCACCCATATGCAATTGTATTGTGTTGTTCAGATTCAAGACAGATACCAGAAGCAATATTTTCAGCAGGAATAGGAGAGCTTTTTGTTATCCGTGTGGCAGGAAATGTTATCGATTCACATCAGCTTGGCAGCATTGAATATGCTGCAGACCATCTTGACTGTAAGCTGGTTGTTGTGCTTGGACATAACCATTGTGGTGCAGTTGAGGCGGCAATAAAGCATGACCCTGACGGACATATCAAGTATATAACTGACGACATAAGGGAAGCTATTAAGGAAGAGAAAGACGAGTATATTGCAACATGTCTTAATGTAAAGCATAGTGTTAAGGTGATAGAGGAAAATACAGATATGAAGCTGCTTGAGGAGAAAGGACTTGAAGTTATCGGTGCTGTGTACCATCTTGAGGACGGACATGTGGAGTTTTTTGATTAGAGAAAAGATCGGGATTGATGAAATATTCTTGGAGTAAAGAATGGATAAATGTAACATTGTCAGACTGGATAATTTAATATCGTATATATCACCGACTGAGAATCCTTTATCAGCCAATGTGGTAATGATACAGGGAAAAGAAGCTTTGTGGCTGTATGATGCCGGCAATCACCCTGATATTCCACAGATAATAAAAAACTTCCGTGATGGAAGAAATGTTAATGTTATATTGTCGCATTTTCACGAAGACCATATAGGCAGGCTGTCAGATATAGCCTGCAATGAAATATATCAAGGAAAGTACACTTATAGACACACAGGAAGAGGTGTGATTGTAGAGCAGGATATGTATATTGCTGATGGGGACGTGTCACTTCATATATTTCCACTGCCATCAAGTCATGCAAAAGGATGTGTTGCAGTAGAAGTTAATGATGAATGGTGTTTTCTGGGAGATGCATTATATTCAATGCAGAAATGCGGACATAACATGTACAATACGGGTATATTAAGAGAAGAAATAAATGTATTGCAAAACATTAAGGCAGAGAAATTTATGCTGAGTCACAGGACACCTTTTGAAAAGCCAAAGGGGATTATTATGAGGTGGCTTGGTGAGATATATGAAAGAAGAATTAAGGGAGAGGTGTATATTGAGGTCTAAATATCATTTTATTATAATCGGTTCAGGCTGGAGAGCTTTATATTATGTGCGTGTAGCAAAGGCTCTGCCGGAAATATTCTGCCTTGATGCGATGTATTGCAGGACGCAGGAGAAGGCGGACATGATTGCCAGTAAGTATCAGATACATACAACAACATCTATAGAAGAATGTGTGGCATATAAACCAGATTTTGCAGTAGTCGCAGTCAAAAAGGACGCCATATGTGATGTTTCAATTGAATGGCTTGATCGTGGAATAACGGTTTTGTCAGAGACTCCGGCAGCACTTGATACACATTCGCTTAATAAACTGTATTCTTATTACAAATGTGGTAAAAAACAGGTGGTTGCTGAACAGTACAGGGAGTATCCTGGTATTAAAGCTGCATTAAAGCTTATAAATGAAGGAATTATTGGAGATGTAAGCTGTGCAAATGTGTCACTGGCGCATGAATATCATGGAATAAGTCTTATAAGAGCATTTCTTGGAGTTAATCCGGGAGAGAAGTATACAGTTTCAGCCAAGACATACGAATTCCCGACAACGCAGACTCTTACAAGATATGATAAGTTCACTGATGGCAGGATTGCAGGAAAGAAAAGATGCGTTGCCACATTTGAATTCGAAAGCGGGAAAGTGGCATGGTATGATTTTGATTCGGAGCAGTACAGGTCACCAATCAGAAAGAATACGCTTAAAGTTCAGGGTGTAAGAGGCGAACTTATTGATGAATGTGTATATTATCTTGATGAGAATAATGAAGGTCAGACTGGCAGAATCATAACGGATTCCCATGTGATTAATACAGGAAACTCTAATCCTAATTTTGAGAAGATTCATGAAATTAAGAAAATTTCATTTAATAATAAGATTATATATGAGCCAGAATTTGGATTGTGTGGTCTGTCAGAAGATGAAACAGCAATCGCAGTAATGATGAAGAAAACGGCAGAGTATAGTAGAGGAAATGCGCCTGCACCATATAGTATGGAAGATGCACTTGCAGATTCGTATGCTGCCATCCTGCTGAAGAGAGCCGTTGAAACTGGAGAATTGGTGCGTAGTTAATTGTAATATATGGAAGACAGGGATATGTAATTAGCAGTGGTTAATATTAATGCATATTGTCAGTATATAATGAAGCGAGGTACAAAGTATGCGGAAGGATTTATTGAATGTCGCACTTATAGGTGTTGGAAATGTTGGAAAGAAATATGCCAGAATGATAACTGCGGGAGAAGTTCCTCACATGAAATTATCAGCTGTAGTTATCAGAAGAGATGAGCTTATAGAGTGGGGCAGGTCGCTTGCTAATACTGATGGAGAGTGTGTAAGGATCTTCAGAAGTGCAGATGAATTATTTGAGACAGGAGATTCCTGTTATGATGCAGTTATTATAGCAACTCCTCATAAAACTCATAAAGAACTGGCTTTAAAAGCATTTGCAAAAGGAAAAGCAGTGTTATGTGATAAGCCGGCTGCGGCAGATATTGGCGAAGCGCTTGCAATGCAGAAAGCTGCAAGTGAAAGTGGCAAGATATATGGAATGATATTTCATCAGAGACTTTACCCTAAATATATAAGGATTAAGCAGATGATTTACAGTGGTGAATTAGGGGACATAAAGCGGGTATGCCTTATTAATTCAAGATATTTAAGAACTTCATGCTATCACAAGTCCGGTTCATGGAGAAGCAGCTTCGCAGGTGAAGGTGGTGGCGCACTAATTAATCAGGGACAGCATATTCTTGATATGTATCAGTATCTGTTTGGTATGCCGCAGAAGCTTTTTGCTTCAATTCCTTTTGGAAAATACAATGATTTTATAGTAGATGATGAGGCTACTATCATTATGGAATACGACAACGGAATGACAGGCACATTTATATTATCTACGGGTGAAGCGTGTCATGAGGAAAGGCTTGAGATCATAGGAACAAAGGCAAGAATTCTTCTGGAAGACGATACACTCACCATTACAAGACACAGAGATGTATGTGAGTATATCAAGAATGAAGAAGTCAACTCAAGGCAGAATATGACATTTGCAGAGGAAACTATACAGTTCGAGAAGGCATCTGAGCCATATGCACAGTTATTTGAAAACTTTGCAAATGCGGTGCTTAAAGGTGATGAGTCTTATCTGACAGTTAAGGGCAGTGAGGGAATCAATTCGCTTATGTTGTGCGCAGGTGCTTATTATTCAGCATGCAAAGGCATAAAAGTGGAACTTCCGCTTGATCCCTCAGACTATAAAGAACTTATGGATGAATTGATTAAGAAAGAAGAGGGAGAATAGGCTTTAAATCTGACCATATAAATTTAACTCAAAATGACAATGTACACATGTCACTTTATCTGTTATTCTTATGTGCAACAAAGGTATGTTGATATGGGAGGCAGATAAAATGGAAGCACAACAGACACAGTCAGTACAGAATGATATTAAGAAAGAAGGATTTCATATAACTGTAACACAGATGTGCATAACAGCAGTATTCATGGCTCTTACATGTGTTGCAACAATGGTGGTACAGATTCCTATTCCTTTGGGATATGCACATTTGGGAGATAGTGTAATACTTATATGTGCATTTTTCTTTGGACCAGTTGTGGGAGCGCTCGCAGGAGGAATCGGTTCTGCAATGGCAGATATATTGACTGGATTTGCAGTATGGGCAGTTCCAACACTCTTAATAAAGACAATCATGCCAATAATAGCATGTGCCATATTTGGCAATATGAAGAGTAAGCTTGGCAGATGCAAGGTTATTTCAGTAAAAGGAATTGTTGGTGCAGTTGTCACATTACTTTTCATGACATTAGGATATGTTGTATTTGGTGCGATAATAGCAGGCAGCTTTGCCGCAGGATTAGCTTCAGCACCTGGACTTCTTCTTAAGTCAGTAGTTAATATGGTTGTATTTCTTTTTGTTGCAACAGGAATGTCAAAGATTCTTGGCAGAAATAATAATTGATTACAAGTATATGGGATAGATATATAGTCTATAGGGTGATGCTTTCGGGCATCACCCTTTTTCATGGTTGTAATTACCTATGGTGGCAGAGCTGCTTGTCAGCGTACATTGCTGAGTCCGCATTTTTAACGATTTCAATAATATCGCTTCCTTTACCGGATGCGACACCGACAGCGCTTGATATCTCTATCGAGATATCAGAACTACATTTTACAAGCTCATCTTTAACAGCAGATATTATGCGGTCTGCTTCGCTGTCATGTGGATTGTCAATTATCATCACGAATTCATCACCGCCAAATCTGTAAATACGGCGTCTTTCATCTGAATGGGCATATAACACGGAAGCAAGGGATGAAATTGCTTTGTCACCAAATCCATGACCATATGTATCGTTAATGTTCTTAAGATTATTAAGATCCCAGAAAATAACAGTAATATTATCGACATTAGGATAATACATTGAAACCATTTCATTATATTTATTCTTATTGAAAAGCTTTGTTAAAGAATCAGTTTCTTTAAGGTATGTAAGCTGTGCAATTCTTGCAGCATCATGCTGGCTGCTTGTAACAATATACTGCATCATAAATGTAAATACGAATAGAATAATGCTGCGTGGGATACCAGCAAATACAAGTATTATAAATATTGGATTCTCATTGTATGTATAGCTTCCACCACTGGCTATAAGGTCGAGATACCAGTTACGCTGATGAGTCCCGGCAATAAGAAGGTTAATATCCATTATTCCATAATAATAATTAAGAATGGAACTAACAATCATAGTTATCGAACTCAATATATATGTATACCATAATACGGAGCGCTTTCTGTAATGCCCTGCAAAAAGAAGAGGAAGTACATACAGAAGTAAGGCGTGATATGATAAAAATGTTACGATAGTTCCAGTTATTATACATATCTGTGTCATTGCAATGTATTTGTATGCAGGTTTAGATAAATCTCCCTTTATCATAATAATGATTATGGGAATAAATAATACAATAGAAGTTCCAATTACTGCAGATAATATTCGGTTGTCCAGTTCAAAAAATCCAATTATATTAAGCAGCCATATCAGTAGTTCTACGCCAATGAAAAGCAGTATTCCATAAAGAGTGTATTTATTAGAGGTAATTTCCTTATAGGCAAGTTCTTTCTCATATTGGGAATTAAAATTATCCATATCAAAATCCTTTTTATAATAATTTGCTAATTATATGAAGATACGCTTACCTTATATGTTAACACTTAGTCATATCATTTTCCAGCTTTTTTAATTCTTTTAATTCCCTTATTGTAAAGTATCCGCATACAATAGCAGCAGCGGCATCAGCAATAGGACCGGCATACATTACACCATCAATTCCCATGAATATAGGAAATATAATAATCAGAGGCAGAAGGAAGAGAATCTGCCTTGTAAGTGACATAAATACACCAAGCTGTGATTTGCCGATTGAATTAAAGAAATTCGAGGTCACAGGCTGGATTCCATTAACAATCGTCAGGAACATGTATATCCTGAAATATCTTTCAGAAAACTTAAAGTACAGGTCACTTCCGTTACCAAATATGCTGATAATCTGTCTTGGGAATATCTGGAAGCATGCAAATGCGATTAAAGACAGGGCAGAAGCTGCACCAAGTGCAAGAAGATAAGTTTTTCTTACACGGGCGTACTTCTTTGCACCATAGTTAAAACCTATAACCGGCTGTGTTCCCTGAGATATTCCAATAACAAATGACATGAAAATCATATTAACTTTAGTTATAATTCCGGCGCAGGCAAGAGGAATGTCACCACCATATACAGACTGTGCACCATAGTGTGACAGGGTATTGTTCATAACGATCTGTACAACAGTCATTGCAATCTGGTTAAAGCATGCACTTGCTCCAAGAATAAATATTTTCTTGCAGTGGCTAAATGATACAACAAAGCTTTCTCTGCCAAGTTTTATTGTCTTAAAATGAAACATATAGCGCAGGCTGATTAAAAAAGAAATTATCTGTCCAGTAATTGTTGCAAGAGCTGCGCCTGTCATTCCCATGTTGAAAACAAAGATAAACAATGGGTCAAGAATAGTGTTAACAATAGCACCGACAAGCATTGAAGTCATTGAATATCGTGGACTTCCATCTGCAAGAATAAGTTTGCTCATACCGGTGTTGGCAATCAGGAAAGGGAAGCCAAATGCAGTGATTCTTGTATATGCCTTTGCATATGGAAGTACATCTTTAGTTGCACCAAAGAATTTAAGCATTGGTGTTAAGAATATAGTAGTTACAAGAAACAGGAATATTCCGAATACTGCCATAAGTACAATACCATTGCCGGCATATTTTTCAGATTCGTGTTTTTCACCGGCACCAAGATGCAGAGAGAAATTAGTCGCACTTCCGATACCAAGAAGAAGCGAGATGGCTGTACATGTTGTTGACAGCGGAAAAGCGATGTTAGTAGCAGCATTTCCAAGCATGCCGATTCCCTGGCCGATAAATATCTGGTCGACAATATTATAAAGTGCAGTTACAAGCATTGAGATTATGCATGGAATTGCAAATCCGACAAGCAGAGAAGATTCTTTCTTATATCCAAGCGGATTATCTTTTGTATTCATAGTCGCTGACTGATTATTCATAATAAAACCTCTTATTTTTATATAACATTATTCTAAGAATGATGTATTTGATATCATAACATATTATGTTAACAAATGTGTAGGGGGATTTTTAAAATGTGCTGTTATATGTTTTGTAATTGTGGTATAATTCATGTTGATGTAAACATATAAAGCCGGAGGGAAATATGGATAATTATACTATTAACACAAAATGTGTACAGGCGGGATATACACCTGGAAATGGGGAGCCAAGACAGATACCTATAATCCAGTCTACTACATTTAAGTATGACACAAGCGAAGATATGGGAAAACTTTTTGACCTTGAAGCAAGTGGATATTTCTACACAAGACTTCAGAATCCAACTAATGATTATGTGGCAGCCAAGATTGCAGCCCTTGAGGGAGGAAGCGCAGCAATGCTTACTTCATCAGGACAGGCAGCTAATTTCTTCGCATTATTCAACATTTGCGAAGCTGGAAGCCATATAGTAGCATCATCTTCTATATATGGAGGAACATTTAACCTTATTGATGTTACTTTGAAGAAGATGGGAATTGATGCAACATTTGTTGACCCTGACTGCACAGAGGAAGAACTTAATGCAGCGTTTAAGGACAACACAAGAGCGGTATTTGGTGAGACAATTGCCAATCCTGCACTTACAGTATTAGATATTGAGAAGTTTGCAAATGCAGCGCACGCGCATGGTGTACCTCTTATTGTCGATAATACATTCCCAACACCAGTTAATTGCAGACCATTTGAATGGGGAGCAGATATTGTCACACATTCAACAACTAAATATATGGATGGACATGGAGCAGCAGTCGGCGGAGCTATAGTAGACAGCGGAAAGTTTGACTGGATGGCACATGCAGACAAGTTCCCAGGACTCTGCACACCTGATAAATCATATCATGGAATTACATATGCCGAGAAATTCGGTAAGGAAGGCGCATTTATAACAAAATGTACTTCACAGCTTATGAGAGATTTGGGCTGTATCCAGTCTCCACAGAATGCATTTATCTTAAATCTTGGTCTTGAATCACTTCATGTGCGTATGCCGAGACATGTGGAAAATGGACAGGCAGTTGCAGAATTTCTTGAGAAGCAGGATAAGGTTGAATTCGTCAATTATCCGGGACTTCCTTCTAACAAGTATTATGAGACTGCTAAGAAGTACATGCCTGATGGCGGCTGCGGAGTAGTTTCATTCGAGTTAAAGGGAGGAAGAGAGGCTGCTGAGAAGTTCATGAAGAACTTAAAGCTTGCAGCTATTGAAACACATGTAGCAGATGCGAGAACATGCTGCCTTAACCCTGCAACATCAACACACAGACAGATGAATGATGAGCAGCTTGCTGCAGCGGGAATTCCAGCAGGACTTATCCGTATCTCATGTGGTCTTGAAGATAAGAAGGATCTGATTGCGGATATTGCACAGGCTTTGGAAGCTATCTGATTCTAATACAGAATTTAAGCTGTCTGATTTTAAGCTGAAGTTACCGATAAATCTGGATAATAAAGAAATAAATATGAATAAAGTCGTTAAAATGATGATATTTTTATAGATAAAATCCATCATTTTAACGACTTTTTGTTTACAATAAAATGTGTACATGGTACACTCAGGTTATGAAAGGTCATTATTTATCATGGAATGAAAGGATGTGGAACAATGTTTGCATTAAAAGATTATATTACATCTGAGGATATTAAGAATCTGAGGAAGAATCTTGGACTGACACAGAAAGAATTTGCCAGTCTTGTTGGAACATCGAAACCGACAATAGAACGATGGGAAAAAGAAAATGCTAAGATTACAGGTCCGATTGTTTTACTTTCTAAGATGATTAATGATTATCCTGATTATGTGAACAGACTGATAATACCGGAGAAAGAATATCCTGTCAGAATGTTTTATATGTATAAAGATGACATATGCACACTGATAGATGTTGATGACGCAAAGCAGTTTGTGAGAATAAAGAATTATACAGACAAGCTGATGTTCCGCGCATTTGGTGTGAATGAAAATCCTGATTACAATGACTATAAGGAATTTCTTGAATCAAGATGTTTTCCAAGAACAAGAGATAAGATGAAGCTTGTGCTGGAGGATATCGGACTTCCGTTTTATGATACATTTATGATAATAGAAAAGACGCAGGGGCGTATGGCAGAGGACGACTTCTGGATAAGAATAGAGAAGTAGATGATGGAGGAATGTTTATGGTTGAACTTTTTAAACAGAATATAAGAACCAATACCAGACAGTCATCTAAGGGAAACCAGTTAAAATGGGAAAACGAAGGCATATGGTATAAAGCTGATTATACCGGATACGAAGGGTTAGCAGAATATGTTATATCACATTTATTAAAGTATACTAATCTTAATGAAGACGAGTATGTATTATATGAACCGGAACAGATTAAATATAAAAGACAGATATATAATGGTGTCAGGAGCAGAACTTTTATAGATGGCGACTGGCAGATAATTACATTGGAGCGGCTTTTTAAAAATGTATATAATGAAAGTCTTACAAGTGTTTTGTGGCATATGAGTGATGTGAAGGAAAGATTTGAATTTCTTGTAAATGCTGTAAAGAATATAACTGGTCTTAATAATTTGGGCGGATATATATGCAGATTATTCACAATAGATGCATTTTTCTTAAATGAGGACAGGCATATGCATAATATTGCTGTCTTGATGAATGGAAAAGGTGAGTATAAATATTGTCCAGTATTTGATAATGGTGCAGGACTTCTGTCAGATATAACTATGGATTATCCGATGGGACAGGATATATATCAGATGATATCAGAAGTTAAGAGCAAGAGTGTAAGTCAGGATTTTGATGAACAGCTTGATGTGGCAGAAAATTTATACGGACAGAATCTGCATTTTCTATTTACTAAAAAGAATGTAAGAGATATAGTTAATAACGCAGACATGTATCCACCAGAAGAAAGAAAAAGAGTGGAGTTAATCATATACAGTCAGATGAACAAATACCAATATTTATTTAGATAAGGAGCAATTATTATGGTAAAGCATGTTATTTTATGGAAATTAAAGGACGAGCTTGCTGGCGAAGAAAAAGAGCAGGTTAAGGAAGGAATTAAGGAAGGACTTGAAGGTCTTGCAGGACAGATTCCGGGACTTATAGAGGTTAAAGTAAGAACAGAGGGTCTTCCAAGTTCTACAGCAGATGTAATGTTAGACACAACATTTGACAGTGTGGAAAGCTTAAAGGGATATGCAGTGCACCCTAAGCATGTGGCAGTTGCAGACAGCAAGGTAAGACCATACACAGCAGTAAGGTCATGCATGGATTACGAAATTTAGGAGAAGGAAAATGTTTAATACTCCAACAGATTGTTACAATTATATAATTGAGAATGACCTTGAAATGCCAGTGCTTGGTGCAATGATGAATCATGTTGGCGGATATTCAATAGCAGAGATTGCAGACGGAAGATTCCATAACAGAGACGGAGCAGTCTCATTTTCATCACTGGGTTATAAGATAAACATTCCTGTTACTGATGATGAAATAGTTACGGCAGTGCTTAATGGGCTGTATGTAAGTGCATTTATATCAAGAAATCAGGATAAGTACCAGGTACATTTTCTTGTATCGGGATATCCTGTTGATATGAAATGCCGCTACGAGGAGCATATTGCAAAAGCTGTGGTAAAATACATGATAATGTCTACTATTGTTGCGTGCAGATTAGATAGTGAGAAAAAACTGAAAGAATATATAGCAGATTAAATAAGAGAGCCAGGATATACGGACTGACAATGGGGTTGAAGTTCGTATATCCCGGCTCTCTTTATGAGGGGGAAAAATGTTTTTCAAACATCCGATGGCTGCTGTATTGGGAGATTAGACAGCCATCTCTTTTATGAAAAAGTTTGTCTGTTGTCTTTCGACATTGTTAATATTAAATGGGAAATGTGAAAATGAGTTGGAAAGTTTGTGAGAATTTTGTGAACAGTGCTATAATAAATGGCATTGAAATTATGAAAATACTTAAATAATGGAGGACACATTTACATGAAAGAGTTAAGTAACAGGTCAGCGAATTTTACAGACTCTGTCATCAGAAGAATGACAAGAGTTGCTAATAAATATGGTGCAGTTAATTTATCACAGGGATTTCCTGATTTTGAGCCGCCAAAGGCAATAACAGACAGGCTCGCAAGGGTCGCAGGGGAAGGCCCTCACCAGTATGCGCTTACATGGGGCGCTAAGAATTTCAGGGATGCAGTTGCGAAGAAATATGAACATTTTTCCGGTGTTAAGATTGACCCGGAGACAGAGATTGTTGTCACATGCGGAAGTACAGAGGCAATGATGGCTACTATGCTCAGTATCACTAATCCAGGTGATAAGGTCGTAATATTCTCACCTTTCTATGAGAATTACGGTGCAGATACAATTCTTTCAGGTGCAGAGCCAATATATGTACCATTAGTTCCACCAGAATTTCATTTTGATAAGGAGAAGTTAGAAGATGCATTTAAGCAGGGAGCTAAGGCATTAATTCTGTGTAATCCTTCTAACCCATGCGGTAAGGTGTTCACAATGGAGGAAATGCAGACAATTGCTGCACTTGCCAAGAAGTATGATGCATATGTTGTAACAGATGAGGTGTACGAGCATATTGTGTATGCACCTAATAAGCACATTTACATGCAGTCACTTGAGGGCATGAGAGAAAGAACGATTGTGTGCAACTCACTGTCTAAGACATATTCAATAACAGGCTGGAGATTGGGCTATGTTATTGCCAATCCACAGATAATCGACAGAGTTAAGAAAGTACACGATTTCCTTACAGTTGGCGCAGCCGCACCATTGATGGAGGCAGCAGTTGTGGGATTAGAGTTTGGGGATGGCTATTATGATGAGCTTGCTGCACATTATGTGCATATGAAAGAGATATTTGTAGGCGGCCTTAAGAAGCTGGGATTAAAATATACAGACCCACAGGGCGCATATTATGTACTTGTTGATGTGAGTGAATTCGGAGTTAAAGATGATGTGAAGTTCTGTGAATGGATGGCACAGTTCGTTGGTGTGGCAGCAGTGCCGGGTTCAAGCTTTTTCAGGGAAGATGTGCATAATCTTGTGAGATTTCATTTTGCAAAGCAGGATGACACACTTAATGAAGCAATAAAGAGACTGGCAACACTTAAAGAGAAAGCAATGAATGCCAAAGATGTGGACTGGAGATAATTCATGGAAGTATATTTAAAACCGATAATTTCGGCGTGCTATGTGTTTCCGGTTATTGCCGTGCTGTTCACACTGCCGTACATAATATACGAATATCATAAATATGGTTCGATACTTGTGATAAGAACTGGGGTTGTGTATACATTTATATTCTATATGCTTACCTCATATTTTATGACAGTTCTTCCGCTGCCGCCGGTTGATTCGGTAACACCGGATTCGGCATGTATGCTGTTAGTGCCTTTTGACGCAGTAAGGAGAGTTGTCGCAACTGCTAATGTTACTTTATCAGATCCGGCAACATATATTAATCTGTTCAAATGTGGTAATTTCTGGCAGATAGCATTTAATATCCTGCTTTTACTGCCATTTGGCGTGTATCTGCGATATTATTTTAAGAGAAAATGGTGGCATGTGCTTATATTGTCATTCTGTTACAGTCTGTTTTTTGAGCTTACGCAGTTGTCAGGCTTGTATGGAATATATCCATATCCGTACAGATTCTTTGAAGTGGACGACCTTATATGTAACACGCTTGGAGGAATGGTGGGGTTCTGGATTACACCACTTATTGTGTTTATGCTACCAAAGCGTGACAGAATGGACGAGATTGCTTATAACAGAGGACAGATTGTGTCAGAATTCAGAAGAATAATAGCGTGGGCACTGGATATGATTGCGATAATGGTTCCTGTTGCTGTATTTTTTGCAATAGATAAAGAAAAGTTTATAACAGCTGTGTATGATGTAAGATATCTCGTTGTCATAGCGGTATATATAGTTATTGCATTTACAATAGTTACAGCAGTTACCAGGGGAAGAACAATAGGCAAGGCGCTTGTTAATATAAGGCTTGTGAGGGCTGAGAGTAAGAAAGCTGATAACAAGGCGGTCGATTACGAAGCGGAGAATATCAAAGCTGATACATACAGGTCAGTGAATTTTGCAAGACTTCTGGGAAGATATTTTATTCTTTATGTTTTGTGTCTGCCATCACCTGTCTACGCATACAATCTTTATCATGCAGCACTTGTGGCTGATGGCTGGGAATCTGCTGTAAGTATAGCAGTGTGTGCATTATGCCTTATGGTTACAGCATATTTTGCTATAGATTTCATATTGTGTATGTTCAGCAACACAAGGCAGATGTTTTATGACAGGATGATAGGAATTACGCATGTAAATATGGTAAAGCAGAAGGAAAAGATATCAAAGTAAGTTGGAAAAGTTGCAAAAATAATGTGATATTAGGTTGGAAAAACATATCTTATAAGAGAATGTCTGAAAGAATCCGGCTTACCCTATGTTGAATTAAATTTTATTGAAAGACCAGAATTGATAGAGCTATTTTCAGGGGCAAAGGACGCAAAAGATCTGATCATGAGATTAAGTCTTGTTACAGACAAACCACTGGAAAAAGGACAGACTATATTCTTCTTAGATGAAGTACAGGAATTTAAAGATATAATTACAAGAATTAAGTTTCTTGTAGAAGATGGAACATACAGATATATAATGAGTGGTTCTCTGCTGGGAGTAGAATTGAATGATCTGCGTTCTGCACCGGTAGGATATTTAAAGACTAATGACCTTGTAAGGGTAGCTGAAGTTTATGATAAAATAATCAGGTTGTATAGAACAGATTTTACTAAATATGAATCAAAGTATAAGCTTAAACTGCAGGAAATATACGATTCTATGCCTGGACAGCTGGATCAGAAGAATAAGAGATTTAAGTTGAATTGCATAGGAAAGGGTGTATCATATGACAGGGTTGCCAATGATTTCCTTTGGATAAAAGATGCAGGAGTTGTAATACCTGTATATAACATTAGCGAACCAAAGCTGCCATTGGTTATAAGTGAGAACAGAAATTTATTTAAGCTGTTCTGTTCTGATGTAGGACTTCTTACAAGCAGATATTCCAATTATGTCAAGATGGCTATTCTTAATATAATTGCTTTTTTAGAAAATCAGCAGCTCACAAATAGTATATATAAATTAGATTTAAGAGGATTACAATGAATAATATGACAAAAAACTTAGGAGAGGGAAGCATACCAAAGCTTCTGGCAGGACTCGCAATTCCTGCAGTAGTAGCGCAGGTTGTTAATCTGCTGTATAACATTGTGGACCGGATATATATCGGACATATACCGGGAATCGGTGCAAATGCACTTACAGGTGTAGGACTTTTTACACCAATTCTTATGCTTATCAATGCATTTGCAATGCTTGCAGGTTCAGGTGGTGCGCCAAGAGCAGCAATATACATGGGAAAGAAGGATAATGATACTGCTGAGAAAATAGTTGGTAACTGCTTTACATTTATAATGTTGTGTGCAGTTGTTCTGACAGTTGTATTCTATATCACAGCTCCACAGCTTTTAAGATGTTTTGGTGCGAGTGATGCGACTCTGCCATATGCGCTTTCATATGCAAGAATATACATACTTGGAAGTGTGTTCGTTCTGGTTGTTATGGGAATGAATCTGTTTATTACGACACAGGGATTTGCCAAGATAAGTATGATGACTACAGTAATAGGTGCTGTAATCAATATTATACTTGATCCTGTATTTATATTTGTTTTTAATATGGGCGTAAGAGGAGCAGCGCTTGCGACAGTCATTAGCCAGGCAGTGGGCGCTGTCTGGATTATGCATTTCCTTACAGGTGATAAGACTATGCTTCGTCTTAAGAAAGCTAATCTTAAGCTTAATCTGAAGATAATCGGACCATGTCTGGCGCTTGGAATATCAACATTTGTAATGCTTTCTACAGAAAGTATTCTTTCAATCAGCTTTACTTCAAGTCTTTCCAAATATGGTGGAGACCTTGCAGTAGGTGCGATGACAATTATAACAAGTACAAGCCAGCTTGTTCTCATGCCTTTGCAGGGAATATGTCAGGGTGGACAGCCAATCATCAGTTTTAATTATGGAGCAAAGAACAAAGATAGGGTTAAGAAAGCATTTTTTACACAGTTTAAGGTGTGCGTAATATTCACATGTGCAAGCTGGGTGATTATGATGCTTGTGCCACAGGTATTTGCTAGTATGTTCACAAGCAACAAAGAACTTGTAAACTACACAGCGTGGGCGCTTAGAATATATATGGCGGGAATATTTGCAATGGGCTTCCAGATTAGCTGCCAGCAGAGTTTCATGGCTCTTGGACAGGCGAAAGTCAGCCTGATTATGGCGTGCTTAAGAAAGCTGATTCTGCTTATACCGCTTATATTCATACTGCCTGTATTCATAGAGAATAAGGTATTTGCGGTGTTCCTTGCAGAGCCTATAAGCGATATAATTGCGGCGGCGGTTACAACAATTGTGTTTATGGTTAAGTTTGACAGGATTCTTAATGCAGGCGCTGATTCCTGAGATGAATTAGCACAGGGTAACATAAATAATATTAAAAAATGCTTGATCTCAAGTTAAGTCCAGGTGGTATAAATGAATTGGTAATATCAGAAATTTAAAATGAGGAGACCGGATCTATGAGATTAAGAAGATTTATTTCATGTGCATTAGCAACAATTACTTTATTTAGTCTTACGGCATGCGCAGGTGGAACCAACAGCAGTAAGGGAATGTCAGATGTAACTGTAGAGCAGACAGAATTTACAGGAAGTGGTAACACTGACAACAAGATTCTTGTAGCATATTTTTCGTATTTTGATAATACGGATTCAGAGAAGATTAATTCCAAAAAATATGCAGATTCAATGGCATCAGCAAGCGTTACAGTTGTAGATGGCAAGCGTTATGGAAACAATGATATAGTTGCAGATATTATTAAGCAGCAGACAGGGGCAGATGTATTTTCAATATTGACAGCACAACAGTATTCACCAGATTATGATGATGGAATAGTTGAGCAGGCAAGAACAGATGGACAGAATAAGGATAAACCAGAACTTGCATCGCATATTGTTAATATTGAACAGTATAATACTATAATTATCCTGTTCCCTACATGGTGGTATGATATGCCGATGGCTATGTATACATTTTTTGATGAATATGATTTGTCAGGAAAAACTATTGCACCAGTAGCAACATCAGGTGGAAGCGGATTAGTAGATACAGTAGATACTATTAAAAAGCTTGAACCAAATGCTACAGTTACAGAAGGACTTGCCATATATCAGACAGATGTAGTCAATTCTGGAACAGCTATTGCAGAATGGCTCGGTAAAGTTGGAATTAAATAATATGTGATATCAGATGTAATGCATCATGTCAGGGATAAAATCCCGATATGATGCATTTTTTGTCTTCATTGCGTATTTGCTGGAATTTTTGTATAATATTTGCAGAATGTGGAGGGAATATGCATATGAAGAATTTGTTTAATACCAGAAAGAAACGAATAATATTTTCCATAATTGCAGGAGTATTAGTTATAGCTATTGCAGTTGGAATAATTGTGGCAGGCAGGGGATTGTCTAAAGGCAGGAAAGTAAAAAAAGATACAGAAAGTATACAGTCACAGGAACAACAGACAGAAACAGAATCAGAAAAGCAGGTAAAGACTTCTGTACAGGTACAGCTTAATAAATCAAATTCATGGGAAGGTAATGGAAGATACTATGCCCAGTATGATCTTGTGATTGATAATAAGGAGCAGGTTAAGATATCAGACTGGACATTCAGGATTAACGCACCAGAAGATACATCAATTGAGCAGAGTTGGAATTGTACAACAGATGTTTCTGAAAATGTATGGAACATACTACCGGTCGATTACAACAAGGTAATAGAAAGCCAGACCCAGATGAATAATGTTGGGTTTATTGTAAGCTCATCATCAAAAGAGGAGCTTGTAAAGTATTCTCTTGATTTTAAACTGGATTCGGGAGCAGAGATTGTACTTGATAGTGAAGGCAATGCATATAAGGAAGGGGAGGAACATTCTGCTAATGATAATGAGAGTAAGACAGAAGAATCTACAGGTACAACAGAGTCATCACAGACGACAGAGCAGCCACAGGATTCCAGGACAGAGGATCCAGGACAGTCAGGGGGAAATAATTCAGTGGCAGGTACAACAACTGCTGCATCTGGAAGACTGCATGTATCAGGAACTAAATTAACAGATTCTTCGGGTAATGCCGTTCAGTTAAAAGGCGTGAGCACTCATGGAATATCATGGTTTCCGGATTATGTTAATTATGATGCATTTGCAACATTAAAGAATGACTGGGGAGCTAACGTTGTAAGAATTGCAATGTATCCTGAAGAATATAATGGATATCTTTCAGGTGGAGATAAGGATTCATTAAAACAGATAATAGATAATGGCGTTAATTATGCTACACAGCTTGGAATGTATGTGATTATAGACTGGCATGTACTTAATTATGCTCCATCAAAACATACACAGGAAGCATGCGATTTCTTTGCGGAGATGGCATCTAAGTATGCAGGGCATGATAATGTAATATATGAAATATGTAATGAACCAGTGGGGGCAGATTGGAATTCTGATATCAAACCATATGCAGAAAAAGTAATCAGTGCAATCAGACAGTATGACGATCATGCCGTTATATTAGTAGGAACTAATACATGGTCACAGGATGTTGACAGTGTAGCTGGTAATACGTTAAGTGATACAAATGTTATGTATGTGGCACATTTTTACGCAGCTACGCATAAGGAGAATATCCGTAATAAGATAACAACAGCACTCAATGCGGGGGTTCCGGTATTTGTGAGTGAATGTAGTATATGTGATGCATCAGGTAATGGTGGAATTGATTATGATTCTGCCAATGAATGGCTGGATTATATGAACACCAACCAGATCAGTTTTATAGCATGGAGTCTTAGCAATAAAGCTGAGACATCAGCGCTTATTTCATCAGGCTGCAGTGCCAAGAGTGGCTGGAGCGATGATGACCTTACGGACACAGGAAAATGGTTTAAGAGTGCTATATCGGGAAGGTAATTAAAAATGTATCTAATTAGTGCGTTATAGAAAAGAAAGGTATATCTGAATGAGTGAAAAAATACAAATAAGAAATAGTACAGTGGATTTTCTTGTATTTACACGAGATGCAGGAGATGATGGAATTGAAGTCAGAGTGCAGAATAATGATGTATGGCTGACTCAGAGGGCGATAGCACAACTTTTTAATGTTGATAGAAGCGTTGTTTCAAAGCATTTAGGTAACATATTTAAAGATGGGGAGCTTGATGAAAATTCAGTTTGTGCAAAATTTGCACAAACTGCAGATGATGGAAAAGAATACAAGTATAAGTTTTATTCATTGGCTGCAATCATTGCTGTAGGATATCGAACTAATTCTGAAAGGGCTGATCATAATAAAGAACATATGGGACTTACATCTTGGAAAAATGCACCAGACGGAAAGATTGTAAAGACAGATGTTACGATTGCCAAGAACTATTTGGCAAAAGAAGAGATAACAGAATTGAATGAAATAGTAACAATGTATTTAGATTATGCAACAAGACAGGCACGAAGACATATTCCCATGACTATGGAAGATTGGAAAAACAAGCTGGATGCGTTTCTTAGATTCAATGATGCTGATGTGTTGCAAGATAAAGGAAAGGTAACGGCAGCGATAGCAAAAGAATTTGCAGAGAGTGAATTTGAGAAATACAGGGTTATTCAGGATTCTTTATATCAGAGTGATTTTGATCGTTTACTTAATAGTGTAGATGATGAAATATAACATAGACGTTTTAAAGAAAGAAGGCTAACTATGAAAAATCGTATTTTAACATACAGAAAATACATAGATTCATTGTTGCAGTCACAGGAAGATTGTGACTGGAGATACATCAAGCAGGAGCATCTGACGCAGCTGACGTTCTTTCAGCATGAAAGACTTGTGCACCTGATTGTAACAATAACATTTGCAATATTGGAACTGCTTTCGGTATGTGCGTATGTGGTTGTTGGGGCGCTTGATTATTCATCATTAAGTTTTCCGCTTCTTATACTTTCACTTGTGATCCTTATTCTGCTTGTGCCATATATTAAGCATTATTATCTTCTCGAAAATGAAGTGCAGAAAATGTATACACAATATGACAGGATATGTGAAAAGGAACGGAAGTTATGATAGCTGTAGTAGAAGATGAGAGAGAATTATGTGAGAGTATTAAGCTGTTGCTGACGGAGAAAGGCTATGAAATTGTTACGGCTGGAAATTGTGAACAGGCAGGGCAGCTAATAGGTAATCCACAGATAGATATGTTTCTGTTAGATGTGAAACTGCCAGACGGAAGCGGATTTGATATATGCAGAAAGATAAGGCAGATAAATGAAGTTCCAGTTATATTCCTTACATCATGTGATAGTGAGGATGAGATAGTTACAGGTCTTGATATCGGGGCAGACGATTATATAACTAAACCATTTTACACAAAAGAACTGCTTTCAAGAATTAGTGCCAACCTGCGGAGAAGTAAGTTTAACGCAGGCAATATCTATAAGAAAGGCAATATTGTTGTTGACTTTGACAGATATAAGATAAATCGCTGTGGAGAAGAACTGAATATATCAACTAACGAATTCAGCATAATAACGATGCTTATAGAGAATAAAGGAAAAGTTGTGAGGCGTGATGTGATATATGAGAAGATATGGGATGTGCATGGAAATTTCGTAGAATATAACACATTAACTGTTGCAATGAGCAGAATTAAGGCAAAGCTTGGAACATATGGAGAAAAGCATGAGCAGTACATAGAAACCATCAGAAATGTAGGTTACAGATGGATTGATTAAAGGAATTTAAGGGGGAAATATGGATAACGCAATAAAAGACAGATTGTCCCTGTTTAGAAAGAGACAGCTTATCTGGGTTATTATATATGGATTAGTTAACAGTATTATTATAGCCGGAATTATAGTTTATTACAGGCTTAAAGAACAGGCATTAGCAGGGGCATTGTTTACTGGGAATAACAAGTATGGGGAAGAATATGTACGGCAGATGTTTTCATCCGGAATAACACATAATAATATTAAAGCAGGAAGAACAGCCATGGCAGAAGCAGGATACGGCAGCCATGGCTTTTCGTATATGAGCAGGATTAATGGAGAAATGTATGCTTTAATAGCAATAATAGCCGTTCTGTTAATTGCACTCGGTTCAGAAATATATAACTGCTACAGGCTTGGGCACAGAGGTTTTATAAAGCAGGTGTGTGATATATATGCGGATAATGAAAAGCTTGGCAGACAGGTGGAGAATGAACACATTTATAATAAGGAACAGCATCAGAAGATGCAGGATTTTATTGAAAATATAGCACATCAGATTAAAACACCACTGGCGATTATAACTATGAAACTGGAAATGCTTGAGGAAAAATGTACGGATGATATTTGGTGCAAAGAGATAGCTGATTGTACAAGTAATGCGTTCAGAATCAAAACATTTATAAAGAAGCTTCTTGATATAAGCCGTTTTGAGGCTGGAAAAGTTGTTATTGCGAGTGATGAAGTTGAGGTCGGGGCAATACTGGAGGAGAGCATTAACAGAAGTGTAGCTGACAGAAAGAGAATAGTTACAGATTATGGAAATAAAAAGTTGTATATATATGCGGATGAAGCATGGATTGTAGAGTGTTTTATAAATCTTCTCGACAACAGTATGGAATCTTTAACAGAAGATGACACCAAAGTGTATATTGATGTAACAACAAGAAATGATGACTGTATAATAACGATTGCAGACAATGGCAAAGGCTTAAGCATGGAGCAGTTTAACAGTATATTTAACAGATATGAAACTAATGGCAATGCAGCAGATTTTAAGGCAGGTATAGGACTTAATCTGTCAAAACTTATTATACAGGCACATCACGGAAGCGTGAAAGCAGGTAACAGTGAAACACATGGTGGAGCGGAATTCGTTGTAACACTTCCAATGTACAGATTAAAGACAAAATATAAGTCTGTGTAAGCTGGATGTAAGTTTCGTAATATATAATTATTCCAGATAGAATCCGGGGATGAGAGGGGGATGCATATGGAGGACATAATATTATGTGCAAAAGGTATATCTAAAACTTACACAGCAGGACAGGTAAAGATTAATGCGTTGAACAAGTGTGACATAGAGGTAAGAAAGGGGGAATTTACTGCAATAGTCGGGAAGAGTGGTTCAGGTAAGTCAACACTTTTAAGAATACTTGGAACGCTGGATAAGCCGGACGAGGGAAGCGTGAATATTGCAGGAAAGGAAATAGAGAATCTTAAGAACTCGGAACTGGCACAATTCAGACGTACACATATTGGATATATATATCAGGACTATAAGCTTATTTCTGAATATACGGCATATGAGAACATAATTCTTCCATTAATCCTTGATGGGGAGGATGCAGATGAGGAAGAAGTGTCTGAGTTAATGGACTCACTTGGCATAGATTACTGCAGGGAGAAGTTTCCTGCACAGTTGTCAGGAGGAGAGCAGCAGAGGGTTGCAATTGCGAGGGCATTAATTACACATCCTGCAGTTATATTTGCAGATGAACCGACAGGAAATCTTGACGTTGCGAGTGCAGAAACAGTTGCCAGAATGCTTACTCTGGCAGCGTCTAAATATCAGCAGACTATTGTTATGGTTACGCATGACAGACAGATGGCAGAATATGCGGACCGGATACTTACAATCACAGATGGAAGCGTGACTGGGGGTGTTGTGCTATGAATAAACAACTGATGGCATTGACATTAAAGGGACTTCAAAGGCGCAGAGAATATGCTGTAAAAGCTATGATAGTAATAACCCTTGTATTTGCATTTGTTGCAGGGGTATTGTTAACACAGGAAAACATGTCCGGCTGGCAGGTTGGCAATAACAAGATGCACTTTGGCGACTGGTTTATAATGTATAGATCTGGTCAGTCAAGAGAAAATGAAGGCATTAAAAAGCATCCTTATATTAAGAACGTGTATACGGCGAAAACTGTTACAACTGTGAGTGATGGAAGCGGTTCATCAGAGATTATGATTGGCACAATGTCAGATGGCTTTATGAAAATGGGAAGCATAAAGCCAGAACAGGGGCGATTACCAGAAAATGATAATGAAATTGCTATGGACAGGAATTCTCTCAATAAACTTGCACAGGGAACGGACATAGGTGATGATATCATGCTTGGCAGCAAAGAATATACACTGTGCGGAATAATGAACAGTTACACCAGTGCATGGAATGATGGCAAATATCTTCCGGGAATTATAGTTACTGAACATGAAGCTGACAGTATATCAAAAGATACAACATATATATATGCGTATTCTTTAAAAAATTATATAAATGAGCAGGATTATAGAAGTATAGCAGAGAATATAAAGCAGGATGCGGGGAGCATGTTCAATTTCACATATAACAGCAATGTATATGATTATAAGCCGTCAGGGTATGGTCATGTAAACAGCTACATTTATGTATTTATAATGCTCATAGGAATAGCTGCTGTATCTTATCAGATAGTAACGTATAATAAAGCAAGAAAAGATGTCCGGCTTATACAGAAAAATATTGGAGCTGATGTGGGACAGCTTATAGGTATGACTCTTATTGAGAATGTAGTTATAACAGGTGTTTCTGCAATTACTGGTTCTGTATTAGCAATCGCAGTTGGTGTTGTAGCAGGATATGTAATAAAATGCATCAGTGGAGTAACATTTTTTACCATAAGCAGGTATACATACATCAGATTGTTATTTACATTAGTGGTATCTATACTAATTAGCTTCCTGACAGAGATCATTAACGGAAGATTAAAGTTTAATAACTGTAACAGCAGGATATATAAAGTAAAGTCAGTCATGACAGAAAAAACATTTATAAAAACTACTGCGGACAGGTTAAGAAAAGCAGATGGACTGATTCAGATTATTCTTACAAGGCTTTTTGCAGCTGCAATGGCGGTTATAACCATATTGTGTACAATTAATTGTGTCTATGTATATAAGGAATATATTAAAAATGGTGATTCATCAGACATAGTTGCTTATGCTACAGAACAGATACCTGTGCCATATACAATATATTTTGATCGTCTGCGTATTGTGCAAAAAGAAGAAAATACATATGAACTTGAAGTGTCAGATAAAAAAGTGCATGATACATGGGAGTATGTTCCATTTCATACCAGCTTTATGTCACAGGTGTATTTTAATGATGTAAAATGTGGCAGGAGTTATACATATAAGAAAGTAAGAGATGATGAATGTGATTATATAAAAAATATTAATGGTGTAGCGGATGTAACATACGGATATTACGAAACGGCAAGGACATTCACATGGACAGGAATAAATGCAGATAATGTAGGCGGCGGTGCGTCAGAATCAGCGTCATCCCATTCTGATAATGTGAGCAGAAAATATATATTTGCAGCTGAATATGTTGAACCGGAAGAGACAATATATAATATTCTTAATAATTATGCAGAGGGGAATCTTGACTACAATGCATTCAGGGATGGTTCAGAAGTAATAGTGTTTCTTGATGTTAATAATAACGGAAAATATGATGAAAGCATGAAAGACGGAGTTACACTGAAAGCCCAGAATTATCTTACATCACGCAAATATGCGGGGTATGCATTAAAAGACAGCTATAGCACTGCATACGATAAGCTGCTTAAAGAAACAATAGAAGGATATGTTGATGATACCAGTAATGATGAAATTAATAAGTATGTGAATAAGAATATTAATAATGAGCAGATAATAGATATTTTTGATCAGTATATGCAGGATGATGTATGGCAGCAGACTGTGGATGTATATAACGAGTTTAAAGCAGGCAATATAAGTAAGGAACAGCTGCTAAACAGTGATGGAGAGTTCTATTCTTCATTATTCAGAGGTCTCCTGCCACAGGAGTGGTGGTATAACCAATATTATTATTATAAATACCTTAATCCGGCGGCAACAAGCAAAGTTGTAAAAGTGGTTAAACTTACTGATGAGATAAAAGAACAATTTAAAGAAATTGTACCTGAATTTGGACAGTATACGATAATAGGTTCAACTCAGTTTCTACAGAATTCTATAGACAGCCAGAATGAACTTATTAAGAAGTATCTGATGCTTGATGAATTACCGGATTATATGACATTAAAGCTGAAGCCTAACCAGATTAATATAAGATATAATCTTGGCTCATCTTTAATGGCAACAGATAATATTGTATCTTCATATCTTAGTTCGGCTGGATTCGCATATACATCTTATGCAGAATACAATGACCAGTTAAGACATAAAACAATAGGAACGATAATGACATATGGAATTACGGGGATAGCCACAATTATAATATATCTTATAGTTAGTATAATTGTTTTAAAAGGACGGCTTGAAAAGTACAGGAGCAGATTGAAATTATTATCTGATACAGGGGCAGAAAAGGAAAAGCTGGTTAAGATATGCATGAATGAATGTATCAGGGAATCATTGTGGTTCATAGTGCTGATGCCGGTAGAGATACCGATATGTTTAGTGACAATAAGAAAGTTTATTAAGAAAATTGAATATTAAATAAGTAAGATTAAAAGAGGCTGCGTTTTAACAAAAGTGTTAAAGCACAGCCTTCTTGTATGTAAAGTTAAAGCATTATGTTTACTGGTTCATCATTGCGTTGTATTCGTCAACTGATAATTTACCATTGCAGAGTGAGCCATAATAGCTACATTCATAGTGGTCTATAACCTGCTTATATTCCCAGCTTACAACTCCATATGTAGTTCCGATCTGTTCATATGAGGTTATATTGGCTCTTGGGTCAGTGTAATTGTATGTTTCAGGATATGGGAAGTTAGCAGGATTATTAAGGAAATCAAGAGCATCTTCCAATGAAATAGTACCATTTATATATTTCTGTTCGATTGAATCACGGACGACACCATTTTCTCCTACATGCCAGTCAAGGTAAAGCTGGTTGGCGCTTTCATTAATTCCTAATTCTTCACAGCTGAGTATTTTGAAAGGATATCCCTTCATACGCTTAACTGTTGCATACTGTGGTACATCCCCATAAATGTCTGTTTTAACATAATCGTAAATAGGATTCCATTCATGTACATGTCTTTCAGGATCGAATATTGAATCGTCATCCATTGTTGAAACAATATAATAATCATTTTTGCTGATGATATTGTCAGAATTGTTTTCAGAACCAGAGCTGCCATTATCACTATTATTGTTATTGCTGCTATCACTGCCAGTAGCATTATAACTGCTATTAGAGCTGTTATTGTAACTATCAGTGTCAGATGATTCAATTATGAAAGAAAAGCTGCTCCATATGTCATTGTCTCCGGCATCTACTGAGGGTTCTTCTATTGTAGAATTTCCGTTGCTGTCAACAGAGACATTTCCTTTTATCTCAACAGTATTACCATCGTTGTCTGTAGCAATAATAGTTGAATTTCCGTCTGAATTAGTTACAACAGTTCCATTGAAAGATACGTCATTGCCATCAGCATCCTTTGCTTTAATAGAAACATAAGGAGAAGAAGTATTTTCTTCAGATGTAATAGTGGTTTCAGTGATGTCAGATGCGTCAGTGCTTTTATTGATATTTCCGCATCCTGTTAATGATAATACCATAACTCCAGTAAGTAAAAATAAATGTAATTTTCTCATAATGATGGTCCTCTTTGCCTTTCATTTTTGTTTTTATACTTATAAGACAAGCCAAGTTTTAAAAAAGTTTTAAAAAATTTTAAAATTTTTTTTGATTTTTGTAAAACTTTTTTTTATGTGTGTCTGTCTTATAGGTGTAAAGCAAAATATTGAGATGTATTTTGGTGAAAAGATATAAGAGAGGAGAATGAATGATGACATAAGAAAAAAGATATACCGGTGAATGAAAATAGATTAGTCACGCACATATTCAAGAATGTCTGATACAGAACAATTTAATATGAAACAAAGTGTATCAAGAGTCTTGGTTGTGATAGCTTCTCCCTTTTTCATTCTGTATAAAGTGTTGGCAGAGATACCATGTTTGAATATGAGTTCATATTCGGTGATATTATTTTTATAAAGTGTATTATAAAAAGGTTTATAAGATATCATAATGGCATCCTTTCAAAAAATCTAAACACGAATGATAAAATTAGTATGCGTAATGTCTATCATATATGTATAAAAGTAGCATACTTAATTAATTGACTATGCTTAATATATTGAGTATAATTAGCAATCATGTATATTTTTAAAAATATGAAGAACAGGTAGGAAAAGAATATGAGAAAAAATGAGTTTATGAAAGTTACAAGAAAGATAACAGCAGCTACATTAATAGTGATGACAACTATTTCGTTAACAGCTTGCGGAAAAGAAAGCAGCAACGATACAAAGGCTTCGTTGGAAGTAATTGCAACCCAGATACAGACAGAGCAGGAGACAGAGAAACAGAGTACTAATACAGAGAGTTCAACACAAGATAATGAGATTGTGATTTTTGACGATCGTAGCAATTCAGAGTATAAGGATGAACAAAAATTTACAAGAGTTATTGGTCTTCCATTGCCTTCGGATTCATTTTATTATGAATATAGAAAGATAGACGATGGTCTGGTACAGCTAAAGAGTTCTAGCGGGAAGTATGATATTACATTGAAGTACCCAGAGATATATGAACAGGTGAGTACAGCTGATGGAATTATATGGAATAAATACAATGAATATAAACCTGATTCTGGTATGACATTAGTTTTCGAAGATGACTGTTATGATAGTTTTGCTGAATTTTTTAAGAAAAAATATGGTGTTGCGGATGAAAATTTTGATTATTTAGGGGGAAAACCTCGCAACACTATGATGTATAGAGCATATGTACCTAAAGCTAGTGGAGGAATATGGTATGTTATAGAATATTATAACTATAGAACTGAGGATAATACGAATCGTTTTGCGGTGTGGGGATTTGAAAGCGATAACAGTAATTTTAAAGAGGAATTCAGTTATATAGAAGGCCTTGCAAATGATATATGCGATACTTATAACAATAGTGATTTCTAATTTTTCCAAATTCATAAAACCTTTTCTTAATTTCCTTTGTCATATAAGTAAATACAAAAAGCAAAGGAGAAGAATATGGACTATGAAAAAGATAAGGACATAACGTGTAGTAAAGAAGAATACGATATTGCTATAAGTTTTGCGAGAATGTGGGGAATACTTGAAGCGGTTAAGGATATACAGCCACTTGACACATTTAACGATAAGATATTTCTGCTGGACTGGGCAAAAGAATTCGCAGAACGGCATGCGGATAAGTTTAGCAGTCCTGATGGAGATATCAGCACATTTTTTAAAGTAAAACTGCAAAATCAGCTTATAAATGAACGGGGTGTGGTATAATGAAAAAATGGTTACAGACTTCACCGGCTGTTGAGTGGTTTTGCAGACTTATAGCAAAAGAAAAAGAAGAATTTACAGCGGATAAAGATGTGAAAGAATTAATTAGTAAGAATATTAAGGAAGACAGAGGTAACAAAAGATGATCAATGGATATGAGGAGGCTGTATCTGCAGCTTTGCAGGGTAACAGCGAAGGTTTTGATTATTTATATCAGATGACTTTCAAAGACAAGTATTATATTGCTTTGAAGTATATGAAGAATGAAACAGATGCACAGGATGTATTACAGGATTCATATGTGAAAGCATTTTCAAAGCTTTCAACATTATCAGAACCAGCCAGATTCCCACAGTGGTTAGGCATGATAGTATCTAATACAGCTAAGAATACACTTGTGAAGAAGAATCCAATGTTGTTTACAGATATGGCAGCAGAAGATGGCGATGGTAATATTGAAGAATTTGATATTGCAGATGAAAGCACACAGTATCAGCCAGAATTATCTTATACACAGCAGGAAACACAGGAGCTTGTAAGGGAGCTGATTAATTCTCTTTCTGATGAGCAGAGATTGTGTGTAATGATGTTCCATATAGATGGCTACAGCATAAGTGAGATAGCACAGTCACTTGATTGTTCAGAGAATACAGTTAAGTCAAGACTTAATTATGGCAGAAAGAATATAAAGATTAAGGCGGAAGAACTCCAGAAGAGAGGCATGAAGTTATACAGCATATCTCCTATATTGCTTCTTGCACTTCTTGCAAAAAGAGAAAAAAGCTCTTCATATGCTGATGCAGGAGTATATGCAGCACAGAATACAATTGCATCACAGGTTTCTGCTCAGACAGGTGTCAGACTTGCAAATGCAGGTCAGGGAATGGCACCACAGACAGGTGCCGGGATAACTGGAATGGGTCAGGGAGTTGCAGGAAAAGTAGGACAGACCGCAGTGACAGGAGCTAAGACCGCATTTATTAAGACTGTTGCAGGCAAGGTAATAATAGCAATAGTAAGTGTGGCGGTTGTTGGAGCTGCAGTAGGCATAACAGTTAGTGTAGTTAATTCCAATAAAGAAAAGTCAGTTATAGAAGAACAGGTGGAAACAGATTCGGTGGATGATCGCACAGGTACAGTTGCAGAAACTGATACAGAGACAGCTATAGAAGCAACTACGGCTGCATCTCAGGTTCTTAGCAGAGAAGATTTAGCCGGTTATCTTCCAGCTCATGTTACTGTAGATACATTTGAAGGTATTCTTGCATATGATAAGCCAGCTATACTTGATCTGTGTACAACAATTTATAATAAATTTATTGTCGTGCCAGATCAGGAGATTACACCATTAACAAAAGATATGGTGTTTAATCCTGAAATAATGAATAATATTTTATCTCTTTATTCAACAGAAACTTATACAGGACAGTATGATAGAAATGATATGCTTGGTGTAGGATTGGGTTCTAAGAGTACTGCCAAGATTACAGATGTAATAAAAGATAAAGATAAGCTGCTTATTGGATATACTGTAACAAAGAAATCATTAAGCTCTAATGATAAGGCAACATCAGAAGATTGGAATTGTACTATGGAAAAGGGCAGCGATGGTAAGTATAAGATTACTAATACAGCTAAGGGGAAATTACCTTCATCATCTAACGGAAGCCAGAATAATGCTGCATATGAAGGAATGAATAAATATATAGGAACATGGCAGTATGACAGGAATGAGATAACGATTAAAGCTGGCAATAAGCCTGGAACATGTATGGTTATGTATGATTTTCATGCAAATTATGCAATAGCAAGTAGAACAGCAGAATGTACATATGATGCTGCAACAGACAGACTGGTATATACTTCTAAGCTGGTTCATGATATATCAATTGATATAAGAAATGGTGCTACAACTGAAGATGTAGAGAAAGAAACTAAAGTTGATGGTTATTATACGCTTGATGAAAATGGACAGTTATATGACAGTTCTGATCAATGGTCTTATAAATACACAAAGACAAAATAGCTGGTATTTATTATAGTAGATAATCTACGCTATCATAGAAAAAAAGAAACAAGGATTGCACATCCTTGTTTCTTTTTTTTCTGGATATCAGATTAATCAGGATACTGGGAAGAGATTCCAAAGTACTCTTCTAAAGATAACCAGTCGCCGTTGTTATAAAGCTTAGTGGCAAGATCTACGCCAACATAGCGCAGATGCCATGATTCGTATTTGTATCCGGTGTAAGCATCTTTATTTTTAGGGAAACGGATACAGAAACCATATTTGTAGCAGTTGTCATTAACCCATTTGCCTTCGTCAGTGTACTGGAAACTGTCTTCAATTGAGTTAAGGTCAAAGCAGAGTCCTGTCTGATGTTCAGAATATCCTGGTCTAGATGAATAAGTATCAGCTACGGATGCTCCGTCACTCTTAACATAACGATTATAAACATTAACCTGATAATTGTAAGAACGATAACCGCTTGCTATATATATGTTAAGTCCATTAGCTGATGCATCTTTTAACATGCTGTTCCATGCACTCATAAGTGTTTTATCAAGACATGTAGAACTCCGGTCAGCATTGTTAACTGGCTGATCAGGATTGGTAGGTATGAATCCGCTTGGAAGAGCATATGTCTTATTGGCAATAAGATGTCCGTCAATATAAGTTGCACCATCAATCTCCTGTATAGAAAAGCCTTTAGAGGTTGTTCCTTTGGAAACAATATTGCCTGAAGGAAGCTGTGGCGCCGGATATGGGGAATTGTCAGAAACTGCTGTGGAAGATGCCGCTGTTGTGTCAGCAGAGTCGTCATTTACTGTATTATTTGAATCAGCCTGAATATCGGAATTGTCTTCTGATATTGCACCAGTTTCTTTATTGTTGTCTGATTTTCCTGATCTGGAACAGCTTTTTACAGAAACAGAAATTATTATAATGATTAATATAAGTATTAAAGAGGCAACGCATGCGAGAATAATGCGGTTACGCCTAACTTCACGCTGCCTGCGGGATAAACGTCTTCTAGCCATAATATTAAAACCCTTTCAAATATAATTAATGCAACTAATTATTGCATTGTTAAGAATATATTTCAAGGGGAAATGTAGAATACAACTTGTTTTAAATGCAATTATAAGCCATAATGTATGGAAGTAATGTAAAGTGAGGAATGTTATGTACACTAAAGAACAGTTAATGTTGCAGTTGAAGGAAATGGGTTTAACAGGGAATGAAACAATCCTTATCCATTCATCTATGAAATCTATCGGAGAAGTTGAAGGTGGGGCAGATACTGTGCTTGATGCATGGATTGAATATTTCGGACATGGACTTTTGCTTCTTCCAACACATACATGGAAGAATATAAATGCGGATTCTCCTGTATATAATCCGAAGGAGACACCATCATGTGTAGGACTGCTTACTAATATGTTTCTTAAAAGAGATGGGGTAATAAGGTCACTTCATCCTACACACAGCATGGCAGGGATTGGAAAGAAAGCAGCAGAGTATCTGGCAGGTGAGGAAAACAATAACACACCATGTACACCGGGCGGCTGTTATGACAGATTAAGAAGCTGTGGAGGAAAGATTCTGCTTGTTGGCGTAGGACATGAGCGCAATACATTTATACACAGTGTTGAAGAGGTGCTTAATGTATCTCACAGATTGTTAGACAAGCCAATGAAATTGCAGATAGTAATGCCTGATGGCAGCATCAAGGAGTCATATATGAGAAAGCATTACAACGCAGACCAGCCTCACATATCAGAGGATTTCGTTAAGCTTAATCAGGCATTTCTTGACTGTAAGGCTGTGTGTGAAGTAACATTCGGTGACGCAGAGTGTCTTCTGTGCGATGCGCAGACAGTGTTTGAAGTTGTAAGGCATGTCATTGCACCAGACCCTGAATGTATTGTTACAAGCAGTTCAATTCCAAAGGAGCGCTGGGAAGCACTTATTAAGTAGTAATATTAAATGCATATACATAAAAACAGGGGCGGCAGACCTAAGGTCTGTCGCCCCAACTCCTTTAAATGTATCATCTTATACCAAAGATAAGGTAAAGCAGATTGTAGTTGTAGAACATTACTGCTGCAACAAGTGAAACAGTAGACATAATCTTGATAAGGATATCAAGAGATGGTCCTACAGTATCCTTTAATGGATCACCTACAGTATCACCAACAACGGCTGCATCATGTGCTGGAGAGCCTTTGCCCTGTCCTTCAATAGCACCTGATTCGATGTACTTTTTACCGTTATCCCATGCACCACCAGCGTTACCTGTAAAGATAGCAAGCATGATAGCTGAAAGAGTAGCACCGATAAGAAGACCGCCTACGAAGTAAGGTCCGAAAAGGAATCCGGCAATTACAGGGAAGATGATTGAGATGATAGCTGGCATACGCATTTCTTTTAATGCACCCTGAGATGATATCTCAATACATGTCTTATAGTCTGGTTTAGCCTTTCCTTCAAGGATACCAGGAATGTCTCTGAACTGTCTTCTTACTTCTTCAACCATTTTACGGGCAGCATTGGCAACGGCTTCAATAAGCATACCTGAGAACAGATATGGAAGAGCACCACCAACTAAAGCACCGGCAAGAATAAGTGGGTTAGTGAAGTTAAGGTCGAGGCTGCTTCCCTCTGGCTGGAATGCGTAAAGGAAACTAACCATAAGTGAAAGTGCTGCAAGTGAAGCTGAACCAATAGCAAAGCCTTTACCGATGGCAGCAGTTGTGTTACCAACTGAATCGAGCTTATCAGTAATCTCTCTTACCTCAGGTTCAAGCTCTGACATCTCTGCAATACCGCCGGCATTATCAGAGATTGGTCCATAAGTATCAACAGAAACAGTAGCTGATACGAATGAAAGCATACCAACGGCAGCCATGGCAATACCAAACATGCCTGAAACTGCATATGATGCATAAGTTGTAATACCTAAAACAATAAGTGGATACATACAAGACTTCATACCAACTGAAAGACCCTGTGTAATAGTTAAAGCTGCACCTTCCTTAGAAGCCTGTGCAATTGTCTGCGTTGGCTTGTAATCATAACTTGTATAGTATTCTGCGATACCACCGATAATAACACCACTCACTACGCCAAGTGAGGCAGCAATCCAAGGTGATATGAAACCAATGTTAAATCCTGCAACTTTAAGAATATCTGCGCTCTCGCCATTGAATAACAGATATGTAGCAATGAATCCGCCGATAATTGTAATTCCGGCAGCACTCCATGTTGAGATATTAAGATCTCTGTGAGGGTTATCAGAACCCTTCTTTAAGAGAACATATGCGATGCCAAGAATAGATGCGATAAGTCCGATTGCAGCAAATACAAGTGGGAAATACATCATCTTAGAGAGCATTTCGTCTGAAACTTCAAGGTTATTAGCCACATTTGAAAGGTAAAGACTTACTGCAAGAATAATTGCTGAAGAAATAGCTCCAACGAATGATTCAAGAAGGTCAGAACCAAGTCCGGCAACATCACCTACATTATCACCAACGTTATCTGCGATAGTTGCAGGATTTCGTGGATCATCTTCAGGGATATGTGCCTCTGTCTTACCAACAAGGTCAGCTCCCATATCTGCTGCCTTAGTATATATACCGCCGCCAACACGGTTAAACATAGCAACAATTGAGCAGCCAAGTGCGTAGCATGAAAGACACTGTGTGAATACATGAGCACCACGGAGAGCCTCAATGTCAAGCATGTTAAGACCAAATCCAAATATGATGTATACAAGGAAAAGTCCTAAAAGAGCGAAACCGCCAACGCAGAGACCCATAACTGAGCCGCCTTTTAAAGCTACTTTAAGTGTTGAACCAATGTTCTTAGTGTTGCGGGCTGTATTAGAAACTCTTACATTAGCGTAAGTAGCAATCTTCATACCTACCCAGCCTGCTGATGCACTCATGATAACACCAATCATGAAACATACAGATGGCTCCCAGCTGAATTCTCCATACTGGACAGTGAATATAGCTGCAAATGCGATTGCAATAATAACAACTACTACTGCAATAATCTTATACTCGTATGTAATAAATGCGTTAGCACCAACCCTTATGGCTGCTGCGATTTCTTTCATACGGTCTGTTCCTTCATCAAGTTTCTTAACACCGATGAAGTTGAATGCTGCATAACCGAGCGCAAGCAGGGCTGCAACGATGACTAGAATTAATAAAGCTTCCATGTTTTTTCTCCTCGTTAAAAAATTATGTCCGTTACGCGTGTCTGTGAAGATAATAAATGTGGCGTCATTTATTATCTTACTTTAAAGCACCAACTTGTTAAAGTTTACTAAAATAATGAGGAAAAGTCAATTTGATTTATGCATATTTACTATGATAATGTTTTAACATATGAATTAGAAAAATATAGATGAAATTGCGTAAATATCAGCTATAATGTATAATTAAGCATGGTAAGTTAAAGTGAAAAACAGAAAAATATTGAAAGGAAAAGTTTTTATGAAAATGAAATTAAGAAAGATAATGCAGCAGGCTGCTTCTTTTGTCGAAATTGTTTTAGCTGCATTTTTACTGATTGTTATAATATTTCTTGCAGGAAAGTTTATTGTAGAGAGTGTATGCGGAATCGGATATGAGAATGTAACATTGGAATATTTTCTTGAACAGGTTATGACACTTGCAATTGGAGTGGAGTTTGTGAAGATGCTTTGTACACATACTCCGGGAACAGTTATAGAAGTACTTCTTTTTGCAATATCAAGACAGATGATTGCAGGACATGTTTCAGGATTTGAGGCTTTGGCAGGAGTTGCTGCTATTGCAGGACTTTTTGCAACACATAGGTATCTGTATTGCAAGAGTCTTGGAGATTCAGATGAGAAGGAAGATTAAGGAATGATATCATTTTCAAAAAAGTTCAGACAGATTAAGCCATATGATGACTACAATGTTACAGATGTGCCATGGCATGAGGCTCTTGCGGCAGGCAATGGAAGACTTGGAGTGCTTGAGTCGTGTGCGCCGGTACAGGACAGCCTTATATATCAGAATGTCGAATTTGTTATGCCATCGGAAGAACCGAGACATATACCTTATGAGGTTTCTGAACAGTTGGAGGAGGCAAGGCAGTCTGTAATTAATTATGATGATACATGGAATATCCATGACAGAAAAAGAACTAATATGTACTGTTATCATCCTGGGCATATGATCAGACTGACATTGGAAGGAAATCCGGATATTTCAGACTACAGAAGGTGGACAGACTATAAGGCAGGTTCGATACACTGCACATATAAGGCGGATGGAACCGGAATGTCAAGAAGTACATATGTATCTGGGAAACAGAATGTAATTATAACTAAGATAGCATCTGATAAAGCAATTGATATGTCTGTGTCAATAGATGATTTTGAGTCTATGCCAAAGTTTGGAGTGCAGAAGAATAATGTTCCAGCTCCTGAACGGAATATGCTGTATTCAAGATTTGCAAATGATGACTTAATAGGTGTGGTTGTACATTATCCTGAATATGAAGGCAGCGAACTTGCAAGAGGTGGATTTGCAGGCGTTACCAGAGTGTTGTCCGATGGTAATATGAGTATTTCATTAAAACCTAAAGACAGCCGGGCATACACCTGTATAGATGAGAAACAGCCGGTTATTAACATTTCACATGCAGAAAGTATTACACTTGTAACATATACTGACTGGACGGATGGTTTGGGAGAATATTGTGAGTTCAGGGACAGAGTAAAGAATAAAGATACATTTGTATTAGTAGACAAATGCATTAATAAAGTCAATAGTGCAGATATCACAGAGGAACCTGTCAGTCTCATGCCTGAGAATATAGAGCTTAAGCTTGATGGTGGATGTTGTGGACATTTGTGCGGTGCTGCTAATGAGGAACTGCTTGATTTACAAAAGGGTGAAGCTGATATTATTCCACATCTGCTTGAAAGATTATATTATAATGGTTTGTATGGTATGCAGGCATGCTCAGGGAAGACAGCACCAAGACTAAGCGGAATGTGGGTTGGCGAATGGAATCTTTTGTGGAGAAGTGCGTACACAATGGATGCTAATGTTAATATCCAGGTTTCTGGAATGAACAGTTCCGGATTGTACGAAGCAGGTATTGGTTATATGCTGTTTGTTCTCCGTCAGATACCGGACTGGGTTAATAATGCTGCAATGGTATATGGAATGAATGATGCTGTGCTTGTTCCTGTTAATACTGACGGACACAGGGCAATGATGGTTGAATATGATATCAATTATCCGTTCCAGTACTGGAATGCAGGCGCTGCCTGGATGCTTATTCCTATATATGAATTTTTGCAGACTTATGGTAACTCTATAATAACAACTGATGATAAAGCTTTAATTAAAATGTATGGAAAAGACACATTTGACATAAGAAAAGATGTGTATGAGCCGCTTCTTAAGAAGACTTATAATTTCTGGAAACAGATAGGAAATGCTGAGTATTACACGGATACAGACGGTAATGCGAGGTACGAGAAGGGTAAATGTATCCTTAATGAGGGAGAGCATTATCTCATTATTCCATCATTTTCACCTGAGAATAAACCTTTGGGGTATCATAGTGCAATTACGGCTAATGCTGCGATGGATATATCTGCAGCGAAAGATGTAATTAATATGTATATAGAGATGCTGGATCAACAAAATATTGCTGGGCAGAATGGCACACAGGAGAAGATACATGGATATGAAGAGGCTGTATCAGAAGCTGAAGCACTTATAACAGCGTTGCCTGATTTTATGTATGATGGATCTGGAGCAATTAAAGAATGGTCTATGAAAGAATATAGGGAGAATAATGCGCACAGGCATATAAGCCATCTATATCCGGCATGGCCAGCATTACAGACACAGCATGACGAGCATTTAGCTAAAGCATGCCGTCAGGCAATTATCAACAGAAATAATGAGAATAAAGGAAAAGATGATACTGCCTCACATGGCTGGATACATAAAGCGCTGGTTGAGGCGCGGCTTAAGAATTCAGAGGATGTATATTATATTCTTAATCTTATTATGCATAGTGATATATTCTATACTAATCTGTTTACAGACCATAATACGGACAGGAGTAAAGGTGTGTTTTGCACAGACACATCATTTGGACTGGTTGGCATTATTAATGAGATGCTTATATATTCAGATAATAATTCAATTGAACTGCTTCCAGCATGGTCAGACAAGCTTGGATGTGGCTCGGTTAAAGGATTATATACAAGATGTGGAATAAGAATTGATGAAATGAGATGGAATGTCAACAATAATAATATATATCTGCAGTATACAGCCCTGAGGGATACTGATGTCAGAATATTCAGTGATAAGTATATGATTGAAGAAATCGGACATTGTAAGAAGGGAAATGTATATTATATAACGAGGTGACAAACTATAATAATGAAAAGGAAAGTTAGTATAATTGTTTTATGTTGTTTAACTGTATTAGCAGTTGCATTATATGGATGCGGAAAGAAGACACGGAATGGAAGTCAGAATGCGTCTGCTGAAAACAGTATGGATGAGACAACACAGATAAGTACAGAGAAAGAATCAGAGGAGAAGTCAGAATCAGAGGAACTGACAACTGAGGAAGAAACTGAAGATACCGAGACTGTTGAAGATGATGAGGATAACCAGACAGAAGAAGTTGTTGAAGTGGCAGCAGATAACAATAGTGATGAACAGACGGAGGCTGAAGCAGTTAATACTGAGCAGAGCACACAGCCTGAAAATGTTGGACCAGAGCCTGTGGTAATATGCATTGATCCGGGACATGGTGGTGATAATGAAGGAACGAAGGAAACGTATGACGGAACTCTTATAATGGAGAAGTACCTTAATTACAGGATAGCGCAGAGTCTTAAGAGTTATCTTGAACAGTATGATAATGTTAAGGTAGTTATGACAAGAGATTCTGATGTTAATCCGAGCTTTTCTCAAAGAGTAAACAGTGCTATATCATCTGATGCAAGATACATTATATCTGTTCATGTGAATAGCAGAAGTTCAGAAGAGGTTGATTCCCATGGCTGTATGGTATTGATGAGCTGCAGCAGATATCAGCCGTCTAATTCAAGAGTATCAAGTCTGTATGATGCGGAGTATGCATTGGCAAAGTCTGTGTTATCAAAGCTTAATGCAATGGGCATACCGATTGCTAATGACTGGAATACTGAATATACAGAAGGAATTCTCCAGAGGACAACAACATCTGGGGAAACATATCCGGATGGTTCACATGCAGATTATTACAGCCTGTTATATAATGGAACACGGGCAGGTATACCAACAATAATAATTGAACATGCCTTTTTGAGCAATGAGAATGATTATAGAAATTTTTTGAGTACAGATGCTAAGCTGGATGCACTTGCAAAGGCAGATGCAGAGGGAATTATGGAATCAATAAGATAAATGTGATTGAAAGAATCGGACATGAAAGGCAGAACAGATGATAACAACAACTTTATGCTATATAGAGCGGGACGGAAAGTATCTTATGCTTCACAGAGTGAAGAAACAGCATGACATTAATGAAGGCAAGTGGATTGGAGTGGGCGGACATGCTGAGAATCAGGAGACTCCAGAAGAGTGTCTTGTGCGTGAGGTAAAAGAAGAGACAGGGCTTACACTTACTTCATACCGATTCCGTGGACTTGTAACATTTATAAGTGACGAATGTGAACCGGAGCTTATGTGTGTGTTCACGGCAGATGGTTTTACCGGAGAACTTATTGAGTGTGATGAGGGAGAACTTAGCTGGGTTGACAAGGTAAAAGTTCCTGAACTTCCAACGTGGGAAGGGGACAGAGTATTTCTTGATCTTCTTCTTTCGGGTGAGAAACGCTTCTTTTCCATAAAGCTCAGATATGAAGGCGACAGGCTTGTGGAAAAACAGGTCAATCTGTATTAGAATACAGATTTGGATATATTTAACACCTGGAGTAATTTAGCAGTAATGGACAGTAATAAGAAAAAAGTTATAAGTAAAGCGCTTATATGTGCATTTCCACATACTATTCCGATTTTGCAGGTTTTCTGTTTCTTGGAATGGCATATGGAATATACATGAATGTGTCGGGGTTCAGTTTTGTGTATCCGATGATTATGAGTGCAGTTATATTTGGAGGAAGTCTTGAATTTGTTACTGTGAGCATGCTGTTATCAGCATTTGCACCAGTACAGACACTTCTTATGGCATTTATGATTCAGGTAAGACACCTGTTTTATGGAATAGCAATGCTTGATAAGTTTAAGAACATGGGTTGGAAGAAATTCTATCTTATATATGCAATGTGCGATGAAACTTTTAGTGTGAATTATTCAGCAGAGATTCCAGATGATGTTGATCGCGGATGGTTTTATTTCTGGGTATTATTATTTAATCAGATATACTGGGTTGGAGGTGCTACGCTTGGAGGTCTGCTTGGCAATCACATAACATTTGACACTAAGGGACTGGATTTCGTGATGACGGCGATGTTTGTTGTTATGCTTACTATGTTAAGAAAGTATGATGAGAAAAGGACTTTGGAAGAGAAAGGGAATGAGTCCATATAAGAAACCATGAAGGAGGATGCGGCACAATGACGATAGCACAGCAGATAATTACAATTGTAATGTGTACACTTGGGACTATGGCGACTCGTTTCCTTCCGTTCATGATATTTAATGAAAAAAGAACAACGCCAAAGTACATAACTTATCTTGGAAAAGTTCTTCCAGGTGCAATATTTTCAATGCTTATTGTGTATTGCCCTAAGAATGTTAATGTTACAAGCTACAGCTATGGGCTTCCATAATTGATTGCAATTATTGTGACAGTTCTTCTTCACAAATGGAAAAAACAGATGCTTATTTCAATTGCGGGTGGAACAATATGTTACATGCTGCTTGTGCAGCTGGTGTTCAGATAAGTGCAGGATTGTTATAGGAAAATGTAGAAGTTGGAGGTAGTATATGAACAAGAAATTATTAGTAGTTATTGATATGCAGAATGATTTTATTACAGGAGCATTAGGCAATAAAGAGTGTCAGGAAGTTGTGCCTGCAGTGGTAGAGAAGATTAAGGGCACAGAAGGTAATGCGGATATTGTATATACACTCGATACCCACACGGAAGATTACATGGATACACAGGAGGGAAGAAATCTTCCTGTGAAGCATTGCATAAAGCCTGATAATGGCTGGAAACTTATACCAGAACTTGAGGGAATCAAGGCGGTAAGAAGTTTTGAAAAGCCGACATTTGGCTCTATTGAACTTGCAGAATGGATTAAGGAAAATGGTTATTCAGAGGTTGAACTTGTTGGAGTGTGTACTGATATCTGTGTTATCAGTAATGCCATGACAATAAAGGCTGTTAACCCGGAAGTGGTAATATCAGTTGATGCAAAATGCTGTGCCGGGGTTACGCCTGAGTCACATGCTAATGCATTGGCAGCGATGAAGGTATGCCAGATAAAGGTAGAAGAGTAAAAGCCTACTAAATGCCATGTATTAGTGTGTTTAGTAGGTCTTTTTTATAATATTTTATAATATCATACATGATATGGTTCAATTATAATTGGTGAATACATACGAGAGTTAAAGAGAAAATTGTTTTAGTAGGTATTCAAGATTAATATATAATATCTTCTTACTTAAAAGACCTACTAGCTGGCATGCTAGCAGGTCTTTAGTAGGCTTTTTATTTAGGTCTTACAGTAAGTCTCTTGATAAGACCATCTTCTGTTACTTCACGGACTGTAGCGATAGCCATGATATTGTAACCGCCAAAGTTAGCGATAAATTCTGCCTGAGTAGAGTTTACAACTTCACCATCTAAGATAGAGTATTTACGGAAGCCAAACTTGTTACGGAAGAACATGTTGATAGCTTCACGGCCATATATATGGTATTCGTTCTGAGCTGCTGAGTTAGTACAATAATCATTGATTATGCCATCAGGAGCAAAGAGGTTGGCAAGCCCTGCGTAATCTTTATTTTCCATTGCTTCTACATATTTTTCAATTGCTGTCATGTTTAATGCCCTCCTTAATTAATATACTTTCTCAGTGTTTAATAATGCGTCTGTACCACCATCAACAAACATGATGTTTCCATTGACACCTCTTGCTGAATCAGAAGCAAGGAATACCATAACCTCAGCAATTTCTTCTGGAGCCATGAGACACTCCTGACCATATTTGGTTGGGATAGGAAGAGCATTAAGAGCCATCTTGGCTGTAGTGCTCATTGTTGCTGTCATAGCTGTATGTACATTACCAGGGGCAACCGCATTTATACGGACACCATTAGCTGCCCATGTTGCAGATACACGGCGCACCCATCTTGCAAGTGCGTATTTAGTAGAAACATAAAGGCTGTTTCCAACTGAAAGATTAGTGCTGTCCATAGAGGAAACAAGGCTTAATACACGTTTCTCGTCACCAATGTTATTAAGAAGATCAACGATATCCTTACGTCCTGCACCCTGTGAGATTGTGTTAGAAACAGTTACAACGCAGCTTCCGTGCTTTTTCTTTAAAAGATCATAAACGCCGTTTGCAACAGCCACTGTTCCAAAGTAGTTAAGAGAGATAATAAGTCCGAGATTACCGCATGCGCCTGAAACACCAGCATTGCATATCATTCCGTCAAGTCCGTCCGGGCATATAGTATGTAACTGATCGACGGCTGACTGTCTGCCTTCCTGTGTTGCAAGGTTTACACAGATGTCACCATCTTTAAGGTCAATATTGATTACTTTATGTCCCTGCTGTATTAACAATTCTTTGGTTTTAGCGCCGATGCCGCTTGAAGCGCCTGTAATAGCATAGATTCCCATGGTATTCCTCCTTGTTTTTTAACTTGTTTTTTGTTTATGAGCTTATTATAATTAAATCTGATATCTTTTAAATATCCAAAACATATATATAATAGGAGACCAGATTTGCTTACATATGATTTAGATAAACGCGGAAATAAAACAATGTACGAATATCTGTATGAACTGATTAAGGAAGATATAGCTGATGGAAAGCTTAAGGCTGATGAGAAACTGCCCTCCAAACGTGGGCTTTCACAGCATTTGCAGATAAGTGTCAAGACAGTAGAGAATGCATATGAGCAGCTTCTTCTTGAAGGATATATCCGTTCTGAGGAAAAACGTGGTTATTATGTTAATAAGATTGCGGTGGTTACAGGAAGCGCGCCTGGGTATGCAGCTCCTGTGAAAAGATTTCAGGAAGAAACTTATCTTGCAGATTTGACGGCTAATAATATCAGGTATGATAAATTTCCATTTGCCACATGGGCAAAGGTTATGAGGGAAACTCTTACAGATTATAATACTTCGCTTCTTAAAACAGTGCCTTTTAACGGAGTATTACAGCTTCGGGAAGCAATTGCAGATCATCTGAACAGATATCGTGGGATGCAGGTTTCTGCTGACCATATTATTATTGGGGCAGGAACAGAATATCTGTATAACAGGCTGCTGCAGTTATTAGGCCCGGATGTAAAGTTTGGTGTTGAGAATCCTGGGTATCGCAAGATTACCAGGATATATGATGAAAATGGTGTGGACTGGGATTATGTGAATATTGATGATAAAGGCATGAAAGTTGACGAACTTAGAATTAAAGGTATAAATGTAGCGCATGTCAGTCCGGAACATCATTTTCCAATTGGTCTTGTTATGCCGGTTTCAAGAAGGCAGGAGCTGCTTAACTGGGCAGCAGAGGAGCCGGGAAGATATATAATAGAGGATGATTTTGACTGTGAATTCCGCATGCAGGGAAAACCTATTCCGTCTATGCAGTCGAGGGACAGAAGCCACAGAGTTATATATATGAATACATTTTCAAAGACAATGGTGCCTTCGCTTAGAATAGGATATATGGTGCTGCCAGAAAAGCTGATGGAAAAATACATATCAACAATGAATTTTTATTCATGTACAGTGTCAGGATTCGAGCAGTATGCAATGGCAGCATTTATTGAGAAAGGCTATTTTGAACGGCATATTAAGCGTCTTGTCAATGATTACAGGGGACGCCGTGAAAAGATATGCAGGATGTTCCGTGAATCAAGGCTTAGTGAGATAAGCATGATATATCAGGATGATGCGGGAACACATTTTTTGCTGCATGTTAAAACTTTCTTAAGTGATGTTGAGATTAAATGGGCAGCTAAGCAGAAGGGGATTCTGATCAACTGCCTGTCGGAGTATTGTTTCGCTGACGCAGATAAGTACCACGGAATACTTGTAATTCACTATTCAGATATGGACGAGGCAACTCTTAAGCTTGTTATTGCAGCTTTCGAGGAGATATTCCTGTAAAAAAATGTGGCACAAAGCATAAGAATAGTAACTATATTAATTATAACAAATGTTAAAAAATAATAAATTTCTATATTCGTGTTGCGTGATGTAATAACATATGATAGACTTGCATCACGCAAAGGGGATTACAATAACAAAGAGGAGGAATTTAATGGAGGAGATGACGGATAGAGAGATGCTTGCCGCCATATATGGTGGTGTTGAGCAGATAAAAGGAGATGTTGCACAGTTAAATGTGCGAGTTGGCAATTTAGAGTCAGATGTAACGGAATTAAAGAGTGAAGTCACAGAGTTGAAGAGCGATGTATCGGTATTAAAAAGTGATGTAACAGAGCTAAAGAGTGATGTATCGATATTAAAAGAAGATGTAGCAGTTCTTAAAGAAGATGTAACAGAACTGAAAAGCGATGTGACAGAATTAAAGAGCGAAGTCACAGAACTGAAAAGTGATGTAGCAGTTCTTAAAGAAGATGTATCAGGCTTGAAAGAAGATGTAGCAGTTCTTAAAGAAGATGTATCAAACTTAAAAGAAGACGTATCAAACCTTAAAGATGATATGGAACAGACAAAAACAAAGATTTCAGGAATTGAGATGACTTTGGAGAATGAGATCAGAAATAATATAAGGATTGTTGCAGAGGGACATACAGATATTATAAGAAGATTTGATGATTACATGGTTGAGAGTAGTAAGGAAATGTTTTCAGTCAGAGTGAACATATTAGAAACAGATGTCCGTAACATAAAGGAAAAGATAGGAATAGCTTAATTAAATATATGAAATAAAAAAGGAATCCTATAAGCAGAGAGGTATTACCTCAATGTTCACAGGATTCCTTTTATTTTAATATCTTAATCAGCCGATTCCGCCAAGTACTATTCCAAGTATAAGAACAAGGAAACATACAGGGCAGAAAATGTATTTGCATATAGGATAGAATTTGTCAGTAAATTTCTTATCACGACCGGTATTAACCTGAGTTTCAACATATTTCCTACCGCATATCCAGAAGAACATAATTCCGGCAAGACCTGCACCAAGAGGGCAGATGTAGATAGAAAGTACATCCATCCAGTCAGAGACAATTCCCTGAATACATATTGAAACAACAAGTGCTATTACAGCGATTATGGCACAAGATGCTTTTCTTCCAAGATGAAGCTTTTCCTGAATGGTTGCGATAGGAGCTTCATACAGGTTGATTAAAGAAGAAAGTCCTGCCATAAATACAGCGACGAAGAATATAATTGCGACTATGTATCCGCCAGGCATTGACTTAAAAAGTGCTGGAAGGAATATAAACATAAGTCCCGGTCCACCCTGATTAAGCTGGGCACCAGTTGTTGCCATTGCAGGAATGATAACAAGTGCTGCAAGCATGGCAGCAAGTGTATCAAACAGAGCAACGCGTCCGGCAGCGGCAGGAATATCTTCATCATCTGAAAGGTAAGAACCATATATAAGGGTTCCGTTACCTGCAATAGAAAGAGAGAAGAACGCCTGACCAAGAGCAAATATCCATGTCTTAGGATCAGCAAATGCCTTAGGATCAACTCTGAAAATATATTTGTAACCTTCAACAGCACCTGGCTGGAAAGCAACATATATTCCAAGTACAGCGAAAAGTATAAAGAAAATTGGCATCATAATCTTATTAGCCTTTTCAATTCCTCGTCCGACACCGAACATAAGAATAGCAATTCCAACAGCAAGAGCAATAATCTGCCATACATTATTACCAAATGCGCTTGCCATATTTCCAAATGAAGCTGCAAAGCCTTCTGTGTCAGCAGGTGCAAGAGTCTTACCAGTAAAAGCACCAATCATGTACTTAAGAATCCAGCCCATTACAATGGTGTAACCGATTGCCATTGCAAGTGCGCCAAGCACTGGAATAAAACCGATAACCTCACCAAGCTTTCTCTTATTCTTAGTTCCACATGCATATCCAAATGCATCAACAGGTCCTGACTTAGTAGCACGGCCAAAACTCATTTCTCCGATAACACCTGTGAAACCTATAAGTGCAACGAATATAAAATATGGTATCAGGTATGATCCACCGCCATACATTGATACTCTTGTAGGGAACATCCAGATATTACCCATACCAACGGCAGAGCCGATACAGGCGAGGATGAATCCCCATTTGTTGTTAAAAGAATCTCGTTTGTTCATAAAACAAATCTCCCATATATATTTTGCCAGACAGCAATGTATTTAATATACAGTATATTTGTGAATATGGCAATATAAGTAGATTGCCATGCAGATATGCCGCTCACATCATGAAAGATACGATGGAAGAGGATATCCTGACGGACTTGCAGGATAAGCTTAAATTCTGATTAAAAAAATAATTGCACACAAATTACATATCAATGTAATTTGCGTGCGTTTTTTAATAATATGGTAAAATATGTATATGTTTAGAGAACGGGAAATCTATTAAAGTGGAACGGGGATAGTATTATGAAAAAAACAGAAAATACGAACCTATTATTAATCAGGCGATGAGAAAAGCTTTGGATTATGAGAATCCTGATGAACAGATTAGCCAGTTCGTAAGATTTTTCGGGAGGACATATAGGTTCAGACAGAATATATATTTTTGAGGATGATGCTGAGAAACATGTTACTAATAATACATATGAATGGTGTGCCGGGGATGTGGTACCGCAGATTAAGTTTCTTCAGAATGTAGATATGGATATGATCAGATGGTGGTATGATGTATTTGAAAAAGGTGAGAATGTCATTATGATGGACATTGAATCAATAAAAGATACATACCCAGAGGCATATGAGTTATTAAAGTTACAGAGTGTAAAGAATGTTGCGGTAAGTCCGTTCAGATATAATAATCAGATTAGTGGATTTTTTGGTGTTGACAATCCGCCAGAGAATGATATGGAGCAGATATCGAGATTTCTTAATATGATAGGGACATTTCTTGTGTTATTACTTAAGCAGAGAAATGCATTCCATAAATCAAGAAAAGAAGCTATGTTCAGTGCATATTCAGCGTTGGCAGAGATATATCTGTCCATGCATCTTGTCAATATTAAAACAGGAGAATTCTATGAAATTAAATCAACAGATTTTATAAGAGATAACATGGATAGAAGTGGGGATTATTCCTTTGCACATCAGGTAGAAACAGTTATGAATATTTTGCCTGTTGACGAATATAAAAAGAGCGTACTTGAATTTGTAGATGTAACGACACTTGAAAAACGTATGAAAGGAAGAACACAATTCAAACATGCTTGAAAAGTGCACAAAAGGACTTATGTGTCTTCTTGATTGTGATAAGTTCAAAGCCATTAATGATACATATGGACATGCTGTAGGAGATTCGGTAATTGTTGCAGTGGCAAAGAGTCTTCAGGAAGTATGCAGGGATGGCGATATTGTAATGCGTCTGGGTGGAGATGAATTTGCAATGAATATCCCTCAGATATCAGATAAAATTCAGGCAGAAAATTTCAGCCGGAGAGTATTTAACAAGCTCAAAGATATAAGAATTCCAGAGATGGGCGATGAGAAAATATATGTCAGCATGGGTGAAGTACTTTATGATGGCTGCTGTAGTATAGATTTTGATGAGTTATATAAAAAAGCAGATCATGCCATGTATAAGAGCAAGGCTGTTGATGGCTATTGTTCAACACTTGAATGTATAACTACAAGGTTTTAATATATAATTAATATATTATGGAATAGTATGTAAGTCGTGCAACCTACATACTATTCTGCTTAAGGTAACTAATCAGCTTTTTGGCAGCAATGCTTTCATTATGCTTAGACTCTCTTATAAGAATAACATCTCTGAGTGGAACAGATTCATGGAGGGATACAGGATATATTTCACCACGCAGTATATATTCAGATGCAAGTTCCTCCGGATAGAATCCTAAACCGAGATTAGCCCGAACCATTGCAAGTATCTGGTCTGTAGTAGACGCTTCCATATCAAGATCAAGGTGCAGATTGTGTTGGTAGAAGAGTTTTGTATAGTGATCATGAGTTCCAGTTCCTTCTATAAGGCTTATAAAAGGATATGATTCAAGATCGTGCAGATGCATTGCAGATGCTGACAGAAATTGGTATTTAGGACCTGCAATAAGAACATCATTAAATGAACATAAGCATTCAGATTTCATATCATTTGTAATATTTACAGGGGATGTTACAACAGCAAAGTCAACAATGCCTGACTTTAATGCATTAACAGCCTGGTTAGTTGAATGGTTTGTTAATTTGATTTTGACATCAGGATATGAATTCATGAATTGTTCCAGCTTTTTTAAAAGAAATATGCGCAAAGCAATATCACTAACGCCTATGGATATAGTACCGCCATTAAGACTTTTATTTTTTATAATGGCATTTTCCCCATCCTCAAGCTGCTTCATTGCAATAGACACATGTGAGTACAGTGTTTTTCCTTCTGGAGTAAGAGAGATTCCTTTATGAGATCTGTTTAGCAGCTTGCAGTCAAGTTCATTTTCTAATATATTCATGCATCTGGTAATGTTGGGCTGATTATTATCAAGCATTCTGGCTGCTTTAGAAAAGCTTTTGTATTTTGCAACATAATAAAATATTCTATAATAATCTAAAGTCATAATATCTCCTTGCAATATATAATTATTGTATAATGCTTATATTAAATATACATTTTACATATTAAAAATGCAACACTATAATATAAAAAAAGATGAAAGAAGGCATCGCTATGTTATTTAAGAAGAAGACTTTGGATGAAAAAATGCAGAAGTATGTTAAACATGGAGACTGGTATGCTATTCAGGAAAAGCTTCAGGGAACTAAGGAAGAGAAGGTTGCAGCTGCAAAAGCATTGGGAGAAAGTGACAATCAGAGCAGTATAGATCTTTTGTTAAGATTTATTGATGATGCAGATGATGATGTTGTATTTGCAGCATGTGAGTCATTAAGAAGAGTTGGTTCTGAGCATGATACAGCAGATTTGCTTGCACGTATGCAGAAGATTCCTGAAGAAAGAAAGACTATAAGAGATGAGATTGGAAAGACTGTTCAGGAGCTTCATCACAGACCTTAATGTAGTGTATTATAGCAAAAGTATAAGTTATAAAAATGGGTACAGATCAAGAAATAACTTGATTTGTACCCGTTTTTGATATTAAATATAGAGAGGTTGCAGAGTCAGTTGGCGGGTGTGACGAAGGAAGAATGTGTTGGAGGTTAGATATGTCAGGGAAATCAGAGAATATAATTGAACTTAAGCATATCAGTAAGGTATATAGTGATAATGGATTTAAAGCCGTAGATGACTTTAATCTTGAGGTTAAAAGAGGAGAATTTGTAACATTTCTTGGCCCTTCTGGATGCGGAAAGACTACAACATTAAGAATGATTGCGGGATTTGAACTGCCAACGGATGGACAGATACTTCTTAATGGGGAAGATATATCACAGCTTCCAGCTAATAAAAGACCTATTAATACAGTATTTCAGAGATATGCGTTATTTCCACATATGAACATATATGAAAATATTGCATTTGGTCTTAAGCTAAAGAAGCTTCCTAAAGAAGAAATAAAAAAGAAAGTCAAGAGAGTATTAGATATAGTAGATCTTGAGGAATTTGAAAACAGAAAGATTTCAACACTTTCAGGTGGACAGCAGCAAAGAATCGCAATAGCCAGGGCTCTTGTTAATGAGCCTGAAATTCTTATGCTTGATGAGCCTCTTGGAGCACTTGATTTAAAAATGCGTAAGGAAATGCAGATTGAGCTTAAAAACATGCATGACCAGCTTGGAATAACATTTATATATGTAACCCACGATCAGGAAGAAGCTCTTACCATGTCTGATAAGATAGTTGTTTTATCAGAAGGCAGGATTCAGCAGATAGGAACACCAGAAGATATATATAATGAACCTAAGAATGCATTTGTTGCGGATTTTATAGGTGAGAGTAATATATTTAAGGGAATTATGACGGGACATATGAAGGTAAGATTCTGCGGCGGTGAATTTACAGGTATGGATGATGTTGCAGAGGGAACATTAGTAGATGTTGTTATAAGACCGGAGGATGTTATTATAACCAGACCAGAAGATGGAACTATAGTTGGTAAAGTTACATCTGTTATATTTAAGGGAATGCATTATGAAGTTGCAGTAGAATCTGGCAAATACGAGATGATAATAAGGACAACAAAGTGCTATCATGTCGGGGATACAGTTGGAATGCAGCTTGAACCAGATGGTATACATGTAATGATAGCTGAGGATCATACAACAAGCTTTGTATGTACTATTAATGGAGACTATACTCTTGACTTTAATGGGAAGATTATTAACTGTGACCTGACTAAAGTCATACCTAAAACAAGAATGGAAAATGGAATCCTTATAGATGAAAATGGCGAGAATGTTGATGTTACCAAGTTCAAAGTTGTAGTATCAATTCAGCCGGATGATATTGAAATGAGCGATGATATTGCGGCAGGTCTTGTCTCAGGTAAGATAATTAATCTTATCTATAAAGGAGATCATTATAGTTATGTAGTAAGAACTGAGTATGGACATGACCTCATAGTTGATGATGAGTATCTGTGGAATATGGATGATCAGATTGGACTTATCATGCCTGAGGATAAAATGAATTTCCAATTAAAGAAGTAGGAGGTGCAGACTTATGTCTTTTTCAAGAAAATACCTTGGAATTCCTTATGGGATTTTTCTTATATTATTCGTTGCAGCACCACTGCTTGTATTAGTGTATTATGCATTTACTAACGGACAGGGACAGTTTACTATTGGCAATCTCCAGAATTTTTTCACGGATCCTAATACATTGGGAACATTGTGTTACAGTCTTGTACTTGCATTTGTTGTGACACTGGTATGTTTAATCATAGCTTATCCTGTTGCCTACATCCTTGCACAGAGTAAGATCAGAAAGAAAGCAGTTATACTGCTGTTATTCATAATGCCAATGTGGATTAACTTTACATTAAGGATTACAGCACTTAAAGAGATATTATCAATGATAGAAGGTAATCTGGCATATTACCCATTTATCAATACAGTAATAGGAATGACATATGATTTTCTGCCATTTATGATACTTCCTCTATATACAACATTATCAAAGATGGATAAAAGCATAATTGAAGCAGCATTTGATCTTGGAGCTAATAATTTCCAGACATTTATAAGGGTAATACTTCCGTTGTCAGTGCCTGGCATAGTAAGTGGTGTATCAATGGTATTTCTTCCAGCAATGACTAATTATGTTGTACTTGATATGCTCTATAACAGTACATATATTATGGGTAGTCTTATAGGAAGTTATTTCAGTGCGTATGACTGGCATAATGGCTCAATGATAGCATTAGTCCTGCTTGCAATTATATGTATTGTTACACTTATTTCTGGTGACAGTGATTCAGAAAATGCGGGAAGAGGAGGAATAGTATAATGAAGAAGTTTCTTAAATATGCAATTATATGTGTAGTTTTGCTTTTTATGTACATTCCGATACTGGTTCTTGCAGTATATAGCTTTACAGATGCAGCTAATATTGGACCGGTACATTCTTTTTCGATGCATAATTATATTACATTGTTTACAACACCAGAATTAATTAATATGATACTTGGCTCTGTGATTCTTGCAGTTGGCAGTGCAGCAATAGCAACAGTTCTTGGAACAACAGGAGCAATAGGTGCATTTTACTCAAAGGGAAGAGTAAAGGGAACAATGTCAGCACTTAATCAGGTTCCAGTTGTTAATGCAGATGTTGTTACCGGATTTTCAATATGTATATTGCTTGTAGTTGTGTTAGGAGTAAGTAAGGATACATATATTCCGCTTGTAGTTGGACATGTAATACTTAGTGCACCTTTTGTTTACCTGACAGTTGTTCCTAAGCTAAAACAGATGGATCCAAGCCTGTATGAGGCGGCATTGGATCTTGGAGCAACACCTGTATATGCTCTTTTTAAAATAATAATCCCACAGATAGCATCTGGCATAGCATCTGGATTTGTTATGGCAGTTACATTATCTCTTGATGATTATTTTGTTGCAACATATACCAAGCCGGCAACATTTGATACGATCAGTACCTATGTTGTTAATGCAACAAAAGGATCACAGACTGATATTAAGACGGCATTGTGGGCATTGTCGACAATAATATTCCTTGTAGTTATAATTGTCGAAATAGCAATTAATCTGGCTCCTGCCAGAAAAGCTGTGAGAGAGGAGTCTGGAGCAGATGAATAGATTAGTAAAGAGAGTTAATGCTGTTTTGATGGCTTTAATAATGGGAATAAGTGGTGTTTTATTTACAGCCGGATTATTCTTTAATACACAGGTTGTTACAGCCAGCGCTGCAGAAGATACAATTGTGCTCCGGGTGTGCAATTGGGAAGAATATATAGATGAAGGTGGATGGGATAAAGAAGACACGATAGATCTTGAAAGTGGTGATATCATAGGAGAGAATTCTATGGTGTCTGATTTTGAGGACTGGTACTACCAGACATATGGAAAGAAAGTTAAAGTACAGTACAGCTGCCTTGGAACTAATGAAGAATTATATAATATGCTTACGCTTGGCGATGATTACGATCTTGTCTGTCCATCGGAATATATGATAATGAAGCTTATGGCGGAAGGATGGCTTGAACCATTTTCAGAGGATTTTTATAATACGGATATTGAATATAATTATTATGCAAAAGGTGTATCTCCATTTATTAAGAAAACATTTGATGAGAATAAGATAAATGAAGAACCTTGGAGCCGCTATGCAGCAGGGTATATGTGGGGCATAACAGGAATTGTATATAATCCTGAGAAAGTAACACAACAGGAAGCATCAACATGGACTATAATTGACAATGATAAATTCAGACGCCAGATAACCATCAAGGATAATGTAAGAGATTCCATGTTTGCTGCATTAGGAGCAATTAAAGCTGATAAGCTCACGTCACAGGAATTTATTAACCAGCCTGATTATAAGGAAAGACTGGCTGATGAGATGAATGATACGTCAGATGAGACAATTAATGACATACAGGATTATCTTCAGATGGTTAAGGATAACGCGTATTCGTTTGAAACTGACAGTGCCAAGGCAGATATGATTACCGGAAAAGTTGTCGCAGGATATCAGTGGTCGGGAGATGCAGTTTATACACTGGATCAGGCTGATGAAGATGACTTTGAGCTTGATTTTGCAGTGCCAGAGGAATCAACTAATCTGTATTTTGATGGCTGGGTAATGCTTAAGTCAGGAATTAATGGTAATTCGGAAAAGAAACAGGCAGCACAGAGCTTTATTAATTTCTTATCCAAGCCGGAAAATGCTGTAAGAAATATGAATTATATTGGATATACATCTGTTATATCAGGTGGGGATAGTGATGTTGTGTATAATTATGCCAAATGGAATTATGGGGCAGATAGTGATGGCACTGATACTGTAGACTACAAGCTGGGGTATTTCTTTTCAGGGGATTCAGATGATGAAAGATATATTCTTAAGGTTCCGGCAGAACAGACATACAGACAGTTATCAGCACAATATCCAAGTGAAGAAGTTATGGACCGGAGTGCGGTTATGCAGTACTTTGATTCAGATGAGAATGCCAGAATCAACCAGATGTGGATCAACGTCAGGTGTTATAATCTTAATAAAGTTCCTGTATGGGGCTGGATAGTGGCAGCAGTAGTAATTATCATACTTATTGTGACAGCCATAAGAATGAAATTTAATAAAAGGTATTAAATAAAAAAGCGATAATAAGTTATGTAGTTCAAAGCACATGAAGCTGCATAACTTATATATCGCTTTATTTAGTTTGTGGGAACACCACAATTTACATTCCACAATGCGGATGTTACTGTATTCTTACAAAGTAATCCGTGAGTTGGGTCGTTAAGATTGTTCTTATTTCTGAATGCAACCATTCTGTAATTAACATTAAAAGGAGCCTTCTGGATATTCCTGTTAATAATCTGTTCAACATTATTAATGAAAGT